>DATAPW010000227.1:0-18967 GCA_036265005.1 Acetobacteraceae bacterium
GATACGAGGGCAATAATCCGATCGACAGACGTCGCGCTTCGCAAAGCTGGGACACAGGCAGGCGTGCCATCCGGTCCGCCACCTGCCCGAGCACGAACGGTCCGCACATCGGCGCGCAATGCGTCACGCTGCCGGTGGCGCCGGCCAGCAGCAGCCCGAGCGCGATGCCGCCGCCCAGCGGCATCGCTGCCACCGATCCGCACCAAGCCCCCAGGATGTCGAAGCCCATGCCGGTGGTCCCTGGTTCAGTTGTTTGGCGGGTTCGGCATTGGCAGTTCTCCCGGAGACTTTCCGTCATCGCTCGCCGTCATTCCGGCGCTGCGTCATTCCCGCCTCCCGTTCGTCAGTCTCGCGAAGGCGAGAATCCAGGCCAGCCGCACGGTGCGGCTACGCCTGATTTCTCGCCTTGGCGAGAATGCCGGAGAGTGGGGAGGTTAACGCCACCACGCCGCTGCCCGGCCGTCGCAGCAGTGTGGCTGCCCCTGCATGCAGCTCACATTGATCCAGATCAATGATCCGTTAACGCCGCCAGGGCAGTTTGCCGGCACCTGCACCGGAGCTGTCCATGGATCTCGACCCAAGCGACCTCATCGTCGGCCTGTTGATGGCTGCATTCGGCATCACCGGCCTGATCCTCGCTTCCGGCGCGATGGACAATGAGATGTATGTGTTCGGGCTGTCGCTGTTCGGCTTCGCCGGCCTGTTCGAGTTCGGGCTGATCCGCCGGCATTTCGACCGGCTGGACGCGGTGGGCGCGGAGAGCCGCCGGCATGGCTGATCTCGCACTGGCCCCTGAACTGGTGGTGCCGATCGCGCGTCCTGCGCCGGATTACAACGAGGCGGTGGTGAAGAAATTCATCATCGCCGCTGTATTCTGGGCGATCGTGGCCTTTCTCGTCGGCGTCTACCTCGCCACCGAACTTGCCTGGCCGCAGTTCAATCTCGGCCTCTCGTACGTCAATTTCGGTCGGCTGCGTCCGGTGCACACGTCAGCCGGCATCTTCGCCTTCGGCGGATCGATGCTGTTCGGCACTTCGTTCTATGTCGTGCAGCGCACTTGCCGCACGCGGCTGTTCGGTGGCGAGGCACTCGCGAACTTCGTGTTCTGGGGCTACCAGTTCTTCATCGTGATGGCGGCGCTGTCCTACGTGATGGGCTACAGCAAGAGCCAGGAATACGCCGAACCGCAATGGCACATCGACCTCTGGCTGACCATCGTTTGGGTTGCCTACGCGGTCATCTTCATCGGCACGCTGATGAAGCGCGAGGAACCGCATATCTATGTGGCCAACTGGTTCTATCTCGCCTTTATCCTGACCGTCGCCGTGCTCCACATCGGCAATAATCTCGTCGTTCCGATCTCGGTATTCTCCTCGCAGGGCTACTCCATGGCCTCGGGCGTGCAGAATGCGATGATCCAGTGGTGGTACGGTCACAACGCGGTCGGCTTCTTCCTGACGGCCGGCTTCCTCGGGATGATGTACTACTTCATCCCGAAGGCCGCGAACCGGCCGATCTATTCCTACCGGCTTTCCGTCGTGCATTTCTGGTCGCTGGTGTTCCTGTATATCTGGGCCGGTCCACATCACCTGCACTGGACCGCGCTGCCCGACTGGACCCAGACACTCGGCATGGCGTTTTCGATCATGCTGTGGATGCCGTCCTGGGGCGGCATGATCAACGGCCTGATGACGCTGTCGGGCGCATGGGACAAGTTGCGCACCGATCCTGGCCTGCGCTTCTCGGTCACCGCTGTCGGCTTCTATGGCATGGCTACGTTCGAGGGCCCGGTGATGTCGATCCGCGACGTCAACGCGCTGTCGCACTACACCGACTGGGGAATCGGCCACGTCCATTCCGGTGTGTTGGGCTGGGTGGCGTTCATCAGCTTCGGCGCGCTGTACTACCTGGTGCCGGTGCTGTGGAAGCGCGGCGGGCTCTACTCCGCACGCCTGGCGTCATGGCACTACTGGATCGCGACGCTGGGGATCGTGTTCTACATCACCTCGATGTGGGTCGCCGGCATCATGCAGGGCCTGATGTGGCGCGCCTACGACGCCTTCGGCTTCCTGCAGTACTCGTTCGCCGAGTCGGTCGTCGCGGTGCATCCGTACTACGTGATCCGTCTGATGGGAGGCCTGATGTTCCTGATCGGCGCGCTGATCATGGTCTACAACCTTTACCAGACGGTCCACAGCAAGAGCACCGAACCGCGACTGGTGCTGCCGGCCGGCCTCGCCGTGGCAGGAGGATAGGCCGATGGTCATCCGCCACGAATTCATCGAGAAGAACGCCTTCCTGCTGCTGGTGCTGACGCTGGTCACCGTCGCCGTCGGCGGCATCGTCGAGGTGGTGCCGCTGTTCACCATCGAGACCACGGTCGAACCGGTGAAGGGCGTGCGCCCCTATTCGCCGCTCGAGCAGCGCGGCCGCGACATCTATGTGCGCGAGGGCTGCTATGTCTGCCACAGCCAGCAGATCCGCGCGCTACGCGACGAAGTGGAACGCTACGGCCACTTCTCGCTGGCGGCCGAGAGCATGTACGACCATCCGTTCCAGTGGGGCTCCAAGCGCATCGGCCCCGACCTGGCGCGCGTCGGCGGCAAGTATTCCAGCGACTGGCAGTATGCGCACCTGGTGAACGCGCAGAGCGTGGTGCCGGAGTCGCTGATGCCGCATTACGCCTTCCTCGCCGACACGCCGATCGATCCCGGCGACATCGTCGCGCGGCTGCGCACGCTGCGCATGGTCGGCGTGCCTTACACCGATGACGAGATCGCCGACGCGGTGGACGACCTCCAGGCGCAGGCCAATCCAAACGCGGACAATTCCGCACTGCTGAAGCGCTATCCGAAAGCGGTCACGGTACCGGGCGACGGCCGGCAGGTGACCGAGATGGATGCGCTGGTCGCCTATCTCCAGGTACTTGGCACCATGGTGGACTTCGCCGATCCCGCCAACGAACGCCTGCGGCAATAGGGCGCGGCCAATGGACATTGTGCCCTTCGTCATGTGGCTGCAGCACAATTCGATCCTGCTGGTGTTCGTCGTGTTCGTGCTGATCCTGCTCACCACCTACTGGCCGGGCCGCAAATCCCAGATCGAGCGGCATGGCCGCATCCCGCTCGACGACGACCGCTGAGGAGCGAAGCTGTGCCCACCAAAGTCGAGAAGGACGCCGTCACCGGTCGGGAGACCACCGGGCACGAGTGGGACGGCCTCAAGGAGCTGAACACGCCGCTGCCGAAGTGGTGGATCTATGTGCTCTACGCCACGATCGCGTGGGCCGCGGCCTGGTGCGTGCTGTATCCGTCGGTGCCCTGGGTGCACGGCTATTTCCACGGCGTGCTGGGTTATTCGCAGCGCGACGCGGTGGACGCCGATGTGCGCGAAGTGGCGGCACAGCGCGCCAGCACGATGGACCGCATCAAGACGCTGTCGTTCGTTGACATCCGCAAGGATCCGCAGCTCATGACCGCCGCCGAGACGGCGGGACGCATCGCCTTCGCCAATAACTGCCAGCCATGCCACGCGGCCGGCGGCGGCGGGCAGGCGGGTTATCCCGCGCTGGCGGCCGGTGCGTGGATCTGGGGCGGCACGCTCGACGCGGTCCAGCAGACGATTACCCATGGCATCCGCAGCGGCGATCCCGATGCGCGTGACTCGCAGATGCCGCGCTTCGGCGCGGACGGCGTGCTGAAGCCGGCCGAGATCCAGCAGGTCGCCGACTATGTCATGACGCTGTACGGCCATCCTGCCGCGGGCAAGGACGTCAGTGCGGGCAAGCAGATCTTCGCCGACAACTGTGCGGTCTGCCACGGCGCGGCAGGGCAGGGGGATCGCGAGAAGGGCGCGCCGAGGCTGGCGTCGCATGTGCACCTGTACGGCGACGACCGTGCCGTCGTGGTGGCGCAGGTGACCGCGCCGCGCATGGGCGTGATGCCGAACTGGAACACGCGCCTGGACGCCGCGACGATCAAGAGCCTGGCGCTGTACGTGCATTCGTTCGGCGGCGGTGAGTGATGGTGGCTGCCACCGTCATGGCGTCCCACGTGTCATGGCCGGGCGTGTCCCGGACAGCCACGGCTTGCTTGTGTTCGTCCAATACAGACGCGGGTGGCCGGGCCAGGCCCGGCCATGACAGTTAGATGTCGCGCATCAGCAAGGCAGACCGGCAACTCCAGCTTCAGCGTGAAGAAGCCGGCGAGCATCTCTATGCCAATCGCGTGCGGGTCTATCCGAAATCCGTGCATGGCCCGGTGCGCCGGTTCAAATGGGCGATACTGATCGCGTGCCTCAGCCTGTACTACCTGCTGCCCTGGCTGCGCTGGCATCGTGGCGTCAGCCAGCCGAGCCAGGCGGTGCTGCTCGACCTTTCCCACGAGCGCTTCTACTTCTTCAACCTCGAGTTCTGGCCGCAGGACATTTACTACCTCACCGGCCTGCTGATCATCGGCGCGGTCGCGCTGTTCCTGGTCACCAGCCTGATCGGCCGCGTGTGGTGCGGCTACACCTGTCCGCAGACGGTGTGGACCGACCTGTTCATGTGGGTCGAGCGGTTGCTCGAGGGCGACCGCAATGAACGCATGCGGCGCGACGCCGAGACGCTGACCTTCGACGCCGCCTGGCGCAAAGGAGCGAAGCACGCGATCTGGCTCGGCATCGCATTCTGGACCGGCGGCGCGTGGATCATGTACTACGTCGATGCGCCGACCGTGACGGTGGAGTTCTGGACCGGCACGGCGTCGCGCGAAGTCTACTTCTTCACCGCGCTGTTCACCGCCACGACCTACCTGCTCGCCGGCTGGGCGCGCGAGCAGGTCTGCACCTACATGTGTCCGTGGCCGCGCTTCCAGTCGGCGATGCTCGACGAACAGAGCGTCACCGTCACCTACCAGGGTTGGCGTGGCGAACCGCGGGTGCGCGGCAAGCGGCACGAAGACACGCCGGCCGGCGACTGCATCGATTGCGGCGCCTGCGTCACCGCCTGTCCGACCGGCATCGATATCCGCGACGGCATCCAACTCGAATGCATCAACTGCGGCCTGTGCGTCGATGCTTGCAACCATGTGATGGAGAAGACCGGGCGGCCGAAATGGCTGATCACCTGGGACACGCTGGCCGACCAGTCTGCCAAGGCCGCCGGCCAGCAGACCACGCTGCACCTGCTGCGGCCGCGCACGCTGATCTACATCTCCGCGATGCTCGTCGTGGTCATCGTGATGACCGTCGCATTGCTGACCCGCGCGACCTTCGGGCTGTCGGTGCTGCACGATCGCGCGCCGCTGTTCGTGCGACTGCCCGACGGCGGCCTGCGCAACGGCTACACGGTGAAAATCGTCAACAAGAGCCAGGTGCAGACGCTGTTCGTGCTGAGCAGCGCGGGCATTCCCGGCGGCATCCTCACGGAAGCCGACGAGGGCCTGGGACCGGCGGATACGCTGGGCCTGCCCGTCAAGGCCGACAGCGTCGGCACCTTCCGCGTGCTGCTGAGTGGCCAACCCGACAGACTGGTGGACGGATCGCAACCGGTCGAGTTCTCGCTGCTCAACGCGCAGACCGGCGAAGAGGCGCAATATCGTTCAGTGTTCATGGGGCCACGATGAGCCATATAAGCTGGATTCCGTCGCCGTTCCACGGCGCACCGCGGGGCGGCGCGTCGTTGTGGCGGTTCTTCCCGCTGGCCGTCGTCGTCTCGATCGGCGTGGTGATCGCCGTCAATATCGGCCTGGTATACGCCGCGCTGCACAGCTTCCCCGGCAAGGCGGGCGGCGACGAGGGCTTTGCGCTGAGCAACCACTACAACACCGTGCTGGAACAGGCGGAGCGCGAGGCAATACTCGGCTGGACCGTACTGGCGCGCACCGACGCGGCGGGCCAGGTCGAGGTGGTGCTGGCCGATCGCGTTGGTTCGCCGTTGCGTGGCGCCTCGATTGCAGCGTCTGCCGAACGGCCGCTTGGTTCGGTGGAGACGCGCTGGCTGGTGTTCCATGAAACCATTGCCGGCCGCTATGTCGCCGACACGAAGCTGATGATGCCAGGGCAATGGGACCTGACGCTGTCGGCAGCCGTCGGCGGCCATGACGTGGCAGCGACGCGGCGGATCATCGTGCGGTGACGTTTGCCCCCACCCCAACCCTCCCCCGCTTCGTGGGAGAGGGGGCGCGGACCGTGGAGCACCGCCCCCTCTGCCGCGAAGCGGCGGAGGGTTGGGGTGGGGGCCCCACAACCCCTTGCATCCATTGCGGCCAACCCGCGCTGTCGGGCCGCCGCTTCTGCTGCCCCGGCTGCGCCGCCGCCTTCGAAGTCATCCAGGCACTCGGTCTCGGCCGCTACTACGCGCAGCGCGTGCTCGACCCGGCGTTGCGCGCGCCGCGCCCGGACACCGCCGACCGCTGGGACCTCGCGCGCTACGTCACCCTGCGCAGCGATGGCGCACACGAACTGACGCTCGCGGTCGATGGCCTGCAATGCGGCGCCTGCGTCTGGCTGATCGAGTCCGTCCTCGCGCGCGAGCCCGACGTGCTGCAAGGCCGCGTCAACATGACGACGCGCCGGCTGAAACTTGTCTGGCGCGGCGCCGCCGGACAGGCCGACGCATTGGTCGCGACGATCGAGCGTCTCGGCTACCGGCTGGTGCCGTTCGACGCGGCGTCGCTCGCGACGGCGCAGGACGCCACCGGCCGCGCCCTGCTGCGTGCGCTCGCGGTCGCCGGTTTCGCCGCCGGCAACGTGATGCTGCTGTCGATCGGTATCTGGGCCGGCGAGGTCGGCGGCCTGCTGCACGACATGGGGCCGGCAACGCGCGACCTGCTGCACTGGGTGTCGGCGCTGATCGCAATGCCGGCGATCGCCTATGCCGGACGGCCGTTCTTCGCCTCCGCCGCCGCGGCACTGCGCCATGGGCGCACCAACATGGACGTGCCGATCAGCCTCGGCGTCATCCTGGTCACCGGAATGAGCCTGGCGCAGACCATGCAGGGCGGCGCTCACACCTACTTCGATTCCGCCATCACGCTGCTGTTCTTCCTGCTGGTCGGCCGCGTGCTCGACCATCGCGCGCGCGGCCAGGCGCGGGCCACCGCCGAACAGTTGCTGACGCTGCGCGCCGGCGATGTCGCGGTCTTGCAGCCGGACGGCAGCATGCAGCGGCGCAGCCAGCAATCGGTCGCGCCAGGCGATCGCGTGCTGGTCGGCTCCGGCGAGCGCATCGGCGTCGATGGCGTGGTGGAGCGCGGATCATCGTCGCTCGACGCCAGCCTGGTGACCGGCGAGAGCCTGCCGGTCGCGGCGATGCCCGGCACGCGGGTATTCGCCGGCACGGTGAACCTGGGCGAGGCGCTGACGGTGCGCGCGACCGCCACCGGCGGCGGCACTTTGCTGGCCGAATGCGTGCGGCTGATCGAGGCGGCGGAGGCGCGCCGGTCGCGCTTCGTGGTGCTCGCCGATCGGGTGGCGCGACGCTATGCGCCGGCGGTGCATTTGTGCGCGCTGCTGACCTTTCTCGGCTGGTATCTCGGCGTCGGCGTGCCGGCGGGCAACGCGCTGCTGATCGCCTGCGCCGTGCTGATCATCACCTGCCCCTGCGCATTGGCGCTCGCCGTGCCGGTGGTGCAGGTGATCGCCACCGGCGTGCTGTTCCGTGCCGGGGTGCTGCTGAAATCCGCCACCGCGCTGGAACGCCTGGCCGCTGTAGATACAGTCGTATTTGACAAGACCGGCACGCTGACCGAGCCGACCCTGGCGTTGGTGAAGGCGCACGACTTCGACGACGCGGCGCTGCGCATTGCGGCGTCGCTGGCGGTTGCCAGCCGGCATCCGCTGGCGCGCTCGCTGGTGGCGGCGGCGGGTCCGGTCGCTGCCGCCGATGCTGTCGTGGAGTATCCCGGCCAGGGTCTGGGCGCCGGCGATGTGCGGCTGGGCAGCCGTGCATTCTGCGGGTTGGACCATGACGTGGCTGGCGGGAGGGGACCCGAATTGTGGTTGACGCGCCCCGATGCCGCGCCGACCTGCTTCCACTTCCACGAAACCCTGCGCGCGGATGCGGCAGCGACAATCCGCCAGCTTCGCGACATGGGCCTCGATATCCGCCTGCTGTCCGGCGACCGTGTCGACGCGGTGGCGCCAATCGCCGCCGCATTGACGATCGCGACGTGGCAGGCGGGATGTTCGCCGGTTCACAAGGTTGCCGCGATCGACGCGCTGGTGGCGTCGGGCCGCAGCGTGCTGATGGTCGGCGACGGCCTGAACGACGGCCCGTCGCTGGCCGCCGCGACGGTCTCCGCCTCGCCGGCGAGCGCGGCCGATGTCAGCCAGACCGTGGCCGATGTGGTGTTCCAG
Organism: Acetobacteraceae bacterium; assembly: GCA_036265005.1. Lineage (GTDB taxonomy): Bacteria > Pseudomonadota > Alphaproteobacteria > Acetobacterales > Acetobacteraceae > JAMXLO01. The sequence continues at coordinate 8,341 of DATAPW010000227.1, forward strand.
GGCCGCCTGCTTGCTCCGGTGGCGACGGTGATCCGGACGGCGCGGCGGGCGCGCAGCGTGATGCGGCAGAACCTGGCAATGTCGATCGGCTACAACGTGCTGATGGTGCCGCTTGCCGTTACCGGGTTCGTCACGCCGTGGCTGGCGGCAGCGGCGATGTCGGGATCGTCGCTGCTGGTGATGGCCAACAGCTTCCGCCTGCGCCGGCGGTCGGCATGAACGTCATCCTGTACCTTCTCGGCGCCAGCCTGATCCTGGGCGGCGGCGGGCTCGCGGTGTTCCTGTGGTCGCTGCGCTCCGGCCAGTACGACGACCTCGACGGTGCGGCGAACCGCATCCTGTTCGACGACGACGAGTAGCGGCTGCGACCTGGTCTTCGGACTGATATCGACGTTCCCACAGTCATGGCCGGGCGTGTCCAGGCCACGACGCTGATCGGTCATAACCACCGGCCTATTCGGTGGGGCACCTGTTATGTTGCGTCGAACCAAAATGAGCCGATCCGACCAGGCGCAGGCCCTCTCCCGCCGGCAGCCGATCTCCAGCGAAATGCCGCCTGGCTGTCCGGGCTGCGCACACGGTTCGGCCGCATCGCCGCAAGCTGGGCGATGCGGTGGCAGACCATCCGCAGCCTGCGGCAACTGCACATCTGCACCGACCGCGAGTTGCGGGACATGGGGCTGAGCCGCGCTGACTTCCCGGCGATCATAAAGGGCACTTATACCAACGCTCGCTGATAGCGACGCATCGATCCCGCTGTCATGGCCGGGCGTGGCCCGGCCATCCACGTCTTCCTCGTCTGCGTTGGCCAAAACACGTGGGTAAACGGGCCACGCCCGGCCATGACAGTCGGCGCAACGCATAAGTCATCATCAATGAGCTTCGCCGCCGCGACTGACCGGGGCCTCCAGGACAGGCCGCTGCGACTCGCCATCCGAAGATTCATGGTTCGTTCATGTCGGCGGTGCATACTCCGGCGACCGCAAAACGCGCCGGAGCAGCCGCCATGACCACCTCGATCAGCCCAGCCTCCCTCGACAGCCTCGCCAGGACGCTCGCCGGCACATGGCCGCCCGACACCCAGGACGATCCGCTGGCCGCGGCGCGCGCCGCTCTCGAGGACCTGGCGCCGTGCGACCTCATCGAGGTCACCCTGGCGGCCCGCATCATCGCCACGCACCACGCCGAGGTGGACAGCTACCGCCGCGCGATGCAGCCCGGCCTCAGCCCGGCCGACATCACCCGCCTGCGCAGCAACGCCGTCGCCGTCGGTCGCGCCTCCGACGCGGCGGTGCGCGCGCTGGCAAAGCGACGCGCCCCGGCGAAGGAGCCGGAGCCCTTACCGGCGGCGGCCCGGCGGCGCGCTGCCGCACCGGCGCCGGTGGACCCGGTGCAGGCCGCGCTCGACCAGTTCACGCCGGAGGAAATCGCCGCAGCGGAAATCTCGCTGGACAATGATCCGGCCGACCTGGCGCGCAGCGAGCTGGCGAAGCGGGTTCCGCTCGACCGCTTCGAGGACATGACGATGGAGGAACGCCGCATTGCCTACGCGCCGCGGGCGCTGATGACCCCGCCGGAAATCGCCGTGATGGGCGCGCGCATTGCCGCGGCGAACCGCCTGAGGAAGACCGGGAACGGCTAGCGCAGCACCGGACCGATGAAGCGTTTCGCCGCGCTCTTCCCATCCTGTGAAAACCGCCGGAACCGCACCGCCTCGTAGGATGGGGGAGCGCAGCGAAACCCATCGCACGCCACCCGGCCACCGTCAGGCCTGCGGCACCACCGCGACGCCTGACGGCGCCAGCCGGATCGCCACGTCCGCGCCGGGCGCCAGCGGCGCAACCACGTCCGGGTCGATGACGAACAGCTCCTTGGTCAGTCCCTCCGCCGCCAGCCAGTACTCCATGTGGCTGCCGAGATATGCCGCTTTGGAGATGCGTCCCGGCAGCGCATCGGGACCCGCCGCACCCGGCGTCAGCAGCAGCGCCTGCGGACGGATCGACAGTTCCGCCGCACCTTCGCCTGCGCTGCGATGCGGCAGCGTCAGCACCAACGGCCCGAGCCGCACCGACGCCAGCTCGCCGGTCCGGCTTTCGATCACCACCGGCACGATGTTGGCATCGCCGATGAAGTCGGCGACGAAGTGGCTGATCGGCTGTTCGTACAGTCCGCGCGGCGTACCGTCCTGTGCGATGCGCGCCATGCTCATCACCATGATGCGGTCGGAGATCGCCAGCGCCTCCTGCTGGTCGTGCGTCACATACACCGCGGTCAGCGACAGGCCCTGCTGCAGCTCGTGGATCTCCTCGCGCACATGCCGCCGCAGCTTGGCATCCAGGTTGGACAGCGGTTCGTCGAACAGCAGCACCTTCGGCTCCAGCACGATCGCCCGCGCCACCGCGACACGCTGCTGCTGGCCGCCGGACAGTTCGCTGGGCAGCCGAGCGCCGTAGCCGGCCAGCCCGACGAGTGCCAGCTTGGCCTGCGCCAGCTCGATCGCCTGTGCCTTGCGCATTCCCGAAGCCCGCAGCCCGTAGCACACGTTTTCCAGCACCGTCATGTGCGGGAACAGCGCGTAGGACTGGAACACCATCGACACATCGCGTTCCGCCGCCGACAGCTTCGTCACATCGTCGCCGTCGATCAGGATCTGCCCGTCGCTCGCCTGCTCCAGCCCGGCGATCAGCCGCAGGATGGTGGTCTTGCCGCAGCCCGACGGACCCAGCAGCGTCACCAGCGCGCCGCGCGCGATCGAGAAGCTGACCGTGTGCAGCGCGGTCACCGAGCCGAAGCGCTTGGTGACGGCGCGGAACTCCACCGCCGGCGCTGCATTGCCGCCGCTCATCCCTGCACCAGCGCCAGTCCGGGCGCCTCGATCGCCGGCGCTTCCGTGCGGCGGCCGATCCGGCGTTCACCGACGATTAACTGAATCACCACCAGCACCAGCATCATGAACAGCACCAGCATCGCCGAATACACGATCGCGACGCCGTATTCGCCGACATCGGCGCGGCCGACGATGTACACGGTGGCCAGGTTGTAGTGGCCGGTGACGAGGAAGATCACCGCACTCACCGCGGTGACCGCGCGCACGAAGCTGTAGACCATCGCGGTGACGATGGCCGGCCGCAGCATCGGCACGATCACCCGCATCAGCGTGCAGAACGAATGCGCCCCCAAGGTCAGCGATGCCTCGTCCAGGCTGCGGTCGATCTGGCTGAGGTTGGCCAGGCCGGCGCGGATGCCCACCGGCATGTTCCTGAACGCGAAGCTGATGGCGATGATCGTGCCGGTGCCGGTGAGCGACACCGGCGGCACGTTGAACGCCAGGATGTAGGCGACGCCGATCACCGTGCCTGGGATCGCGAAGCTCATCATCGCCAGGAACTCGAAGGCGCGGCGGCCGGGAAATTGCTGGCGGTCCAGCAGGTAGGCGGTGAGGATGCCGAGTACCGCGGTGAACGGCATGGCGATCAGCGCGACCTCGATGGTGACGATGAACGAGTTCCAGGCGGAGCCGGACAGAAACCAGCCGCCGACGCCACGCTCGATGGAGAACGCGGTCCAGAAGTATTCCAGGGTCGGCGTGTTGTCGCGGCCGACCGAGACGACGAACCCGCCCACCAGGATCATGCCGTAGACCGCGACGGTCAGCAGCAGCCACGGCACGATCACCGCGTAGCAGCTTGCGCGCACGCCGGCCGGCAGCGTGGCCGGAACGCCGGTGTGGCCCTTGCCGCCCATCGTCGCGTAGCTGCGCCGGCCCAGCCAGACGCGTTGCGCCAGGAACGCGGTGAGGGTGAATGCCAGCAGCACGATCGCCAGCACCGCGGCGCGGCCCTGGTCGTGCGAGGCGCCGACCACGGCGAAGAAGATGTCGGTGGACAGCACGTTGAAGTTGCCGCCGATCACCAGGGGGTTGGCGAAGTCCGCCATGCTCTCGATGAAGCCGATCAGGAACGCGTTGGCGAGGCCCGGGCGGATCAGCGGCCAGGTGACGGTGCGGAAGGTGTACCAGGAACTGGCGCGAAGGGTCTGCGAGGCTTCCTCCAGGCTGGGCGCGACACCTTGCAGCACGCCCAGCAGCACCATCATGGCGATCGGCGTGAACGCCAGCACCTGGGCGATGGTGATGCCGGGCATGCCGTAGATCCACCGGCTCCGCGGGATGTCGAACATGTTGGCGAGCCACACCGTCACCACGCCGGCGCGGCCGAACAGCAGGATCAGCGCCAGGCCGATGACGAAGGGCGGCGTGATGATCGGCAGGATGGACAGCGCGCGCAGCAGCTTCTTCATCGGCAGCCGCGTGCGCAGCGCCACCAGCGCAAACGCCAGTCCCAGCAGCGTGGTGAGCAGCCCGACCAGCGTCGCCTCGGCCACGGTGTTCCACGCCACGCCGCAACTGCGCACGCCGAACACGCAGTCGAGCCCCCAGATCGACGGGCTGGCGAGCTTGGTGGCGAACAGCCAGGGCGCGAACCCGCCGTCGTTGTCGCGCACCGCGGAGGACAGAATGCAGATCACCGGATAGAACACGAACAGTGCGATCAGGCCGACCACCAGCAGGATCGCGCTGACCACGAACACGTCGCCCTTGCAGGCGCCGAGGCGCGCCAGGCCGTAGGCGAGCAGCATAAGGCAGCCGAGCGCGTAGCATACCGCGCCCCAGCCCATCGCCGGCTGGCTCGGTCCGGCGCCGAACAGGGTGTCGAGCCAGGCATAGGCCCAGCCGTGCTGGCCGATCAGCAGTCCCTCGACGGCCAGCCAGAGCAGGCCGGTGATAGCGGCGGCGATCAGCGCGTGCGGGCGGGTGCAGCCGAGCGATGCCCAGGCGGCGACCAGCAGCGGCAGCGCCAGAGGCGGCAGCCAAGGGCCGGCGGCGAACAACGCGGGCAGCGACGTGCCATCATCCAGTCCGTACCACGGCAGGACCAGCACGCCCGCGCATCCGATTGCCAGCCAGACGATCAGAAAACGCGGCAGCTTCAATACTCCCCCTCCCGCAAGGGGAGGGGGAGCATGTCCGCTGTCCTGCAATGCCTCGTCCTACTTCGGCGCGTTCTTCACTTCGTCGGTCCACTTGCCAAGCAGCCGCTTGCGGGTTTCCGACGAACCGTATTTCGCGAAGTCGTATTCGATCAGCTTGATCTTCGACAGGTCCGGCGCTTCCGGCGGAACCGGCGTGGCGGGGTTCGAAGGAATCTGGAAACTCCCGGTCGTGGCGGCGATCTTCTGCGCATCCGCGGTCAGCGCCCAGTCGTAGAATTTCTTCGCCTCGTCCATGTGCTTGGCGCCCTTGACCAGGCTCATCGAGCCGATCTCGTAGCCGGTGCCCTCGCACGGCGACACCACCGCGACCGGCTTGTTGTGCTCGGCCACGTCGATCAGGTCGTGCTGGAAGGCGATGCCGATCAGCGTCTCGCCCTGGCCCGCTGCCAGCGCCGGCGCCGCACCGGCCTTGGTGTATTCGTTGATGTTGCGATGCAGCGCCTTCATGTAGTCGAACGCCTTGTCCTCGCCCATGAGCTGCACGATCGTCGCCAGCATCGTCCAGGCGGTGCCCGACGAATTCGGATCCGCCATCTGCACCTCGCCCTTGAACTCGGGCTTGATCAGGTCGGCCCAGCACGCCGGCGCCGTCAGCTTGCGCTTCTTCAGGTCCTCGGTGTTGTAGCCGAAGCCCAAAGCGCCGAGGTAAAGCCCGACCGTGCGGTTGTGCGAGCGCTCGGCCTGACGCTGTGCCCAGTCGCGCAGCTTCGGCAGCATCGGCGACTGGTAGGCCTCGGTGACGCCTTCGTCCGCCGCCTGCAAATGCGGATCTCCGGTGCCGCCGAACCAGACGTCGCCGTGGGGATTGTCTTTCTCGGCGCGCACGCGGGCATAGACCTCGCCGGCGCTCATGCGCGTCATGTCCACCTGGACGCCGGTTTCCTTCTGGTATGCGGTGGAGACGGCGCGGCACCATTTCTCATCGACGCCGCAGTACATCACGAGTTGGCGCTGTGCGGCGGCCTGGCCCATGGCCAGTGCGTACAGGGCAGATGCGCCCGCCAGCATGGTCAATTGGCGCGCAGAGATGCTCATCGTGACGCTTCCCTTTTATCGGTTGCCGCAGTGGAGCGCAGTTCGGCGCGATCTGGCAATAGACCGGCGAAATGGCAGCGGGTGGCAGGCTACCGGGTGGGCCGCTATCGTGTAGCGCGAGGAGGATAGGTCTATGGCGATCGCAGTGCGGCAACTGCACAAGCTGTTCGTTGGCGAGGTTTCCGGCGTGGACCTGCGGCAACCGCCGGATGCGGCGATGCTGGCGGGAATCGTCGCGGCGGCGGATCGCCATGCCGTGCTGGTGTTCCGCGACCAGCACATCACGGACCAACAGCATATCGCGTTCAGCCGGACCTTCGGTCGGCTGGAGACGACGATCAAGGCGTACCGTCCGGGGTTCAAGGGACGGCTCGATCCGCATGTCGCCGACATCTCAAACCTGGACGAGGAGGGCGGGGTGCTGGCGCCGGACGATCGGCGGCGGATGAACAGCCTGGGCAACCGGCTGTGGCACACCGACTATACATTCAAGGATACGCCCGGGAAGTATTCGCTGCTGTCGGCCCGGGTGATCCCGGCCGAGGGCGGCGAGACGCAGTTCGCCGACATGCGGGCGGCGTACGATGCGTTGCCGGATGCGATGAAGGCGCGGATCGAACGACTGGTGGCGGAGCATTCGCTGCTGTACTCGCGCGGCACGATCGGCTTCACCGACTTCTCCGCGGAAGAGCGCGCGCGCGTGCCCTCGGCGCCGCAGGTGCTGGTGCGGGTGCATCCGGGGTCCGGCCGCAAGACGCTGTACCTGGCGTCGCATGCCATGCTGATCCACGGGATGCCGGTGCCGGAAGGCCGCATCCTGCTGCGCGACCTGATGGAGCATGCGACGCAGCCGGAGTTCGTGTATACACACCGCTGGCGGGTCGGCGACATGGTGATGTGGGACAATCGCTGCACCATGCATCGGGCACGCGAATACGATGTGCGACAGGTGCGCGAACTGCATCGCACCACGGTGATGGAAGAGGCGTCCACGCTTCCCCGTCGTCATCCTCGCCTTCGTGAGGATGACGACGGGGCAGCGCGGATGACGACGCATTCAGTTTGAACCAAGGAAACGGACCATGGCGATTTCGGTGAAGCAACTGCATCCGCTGTTCGTCGGCGAGGTCAGCGGGATCGACCTGCGCAAACCGGTCGATGCGGCGACGGCGTCGGACATCGTCGCGGCGGCCGACCGGCATGCGGTGCTGGTGTTTCATGGCCAGACGCTGACGGATGAACAGCAGATCGCGTTCAGCCGGTTGCTGGGACCGCTGGAGACGACGATCAAGGCCTATCGGCCCGGGCACAAGCCAAGGCTGGACCTGCATATTTCCGATGTGTCCAACCTGGACGAGGAAAGCCGCGTGCTGGCGGGGGATGATCGGCGGCGGATGCTCGGGCTGGGCAACCGGCTGTGGCATACCGACAGTTCGTTCAAGGCGATCCCCGCGCGGTATTCGCTGCTGTCGGCGCGGGCGATTCCGGGCGACGGCGGCGAGACACAGTTCGCCGACATGCGCGCCGCCTACGATGCTCTGTCCGATGCGATGAAGGCGCGGCTGGAGGGATTGGTCGCGGAGCATTCGGTGCTGTATTCGCGCTCGACCATCGGCTTCAGCGACTTCACGGACGAGGAGCGTACGAAGCTGCCGCCGGTGCCGCAGTTGCTGGTGCGGGTGCATCCGGGATCGAAGCGCAGGACGCTGTACCTGGCGTCCCACGCAGGATGGATCCGCGGGATGCAGATCCCCGAGGCGCGCATGCCGCTGCGCGACCTGATGGAGCACGCGACGCAGCGCGAGTTCGTCTACACCCACCGCTGGCAGGTCGGCGACCTGGTGCTGTGGGACGATCGCTGCACCATGCACCGCGCGCGCGAGTACGACATGACGCAGGTGCGCGACATGCACCGCACGACGGTGTCGGACGAGGTGTCGTCGCTGGAACAGGCGGCGTAGGGGAGGGGGCCTATCCAGCCATCCGCCGCAGCACCTCCGTCGTTGCCGCATCCGCCGGATAGAACGCTTCCAGCGCCAGCTCCGACAGCGTGATGTCGACCGGCGTGCCGAACACCGTCGTGGTGCTGAAGAACGCCAGCACGCCGGCCTCGGTGATCAGCTTGAACGGCACGACCACCGCGGTGGGTTCGACATCGACGCCGTCCTCCGCTGGCGCCGGATAGTCGCGCAGCTCGCGCAGCAGCCTGGCCAGCACCGGATCACCGGTCACGTCGATCTGGTGGCGCAACCGCGACAGCAGGTGCGCACGCCACTCGGCCAGGTTCTCGGTGCGCGGCGCCAGTCCCGCCGGATGCAGGCTGAGCCGCAGCACATTGACCGGCGGCTGCAGCAATGCCGCATCGACGTCCGCCATCAATCGCTGCGAGGCGGCATTCGCCGTGACCAGCGTCCAGTGGCGATCGACCGCCAGTGCGGGAAACGGCTCGTGCCCGGCGAGCACCTGGTCGATCGCCTGGCGCGCAACCTGCAACGCCGGATCGTCGAGCGGACGCTCGGGAAACACCGTCGCATAGCCCGCCGCGTGCAGCAGCAGGTTGCGGTCCCGCAGCGGCACATCCAGCCGTTCCGCCAGATGCAGCACCATGTCGCGGCTCGGCCGCGACCGCCCGGTTTCCAAAAAGCTCAGGTGGCGCGTGGAGATATCGGCTTCCATCGCCAGGTCGAGCTGGCTCAGGCGTCGTCGCTGGCGCCATTCGCGCAGGATATCGCCCACTGGTCGGACCGAGGTTGACATGCTGCGACGATAACGCGTGCGTGCGTTCGCTTCCAATTACCTGCGATGTAATCGACCGGCGCCACCACGATACGGGATTGTCCTCGCCAGCACCGCGTCGGTGCTGCAGCACAGGAGAGACCCATGAACACACTGACCGACCTGATCGATCGCTACATCGCGACCTGGAACGAAGCCGATGGCGGACGACGCCGCGACCTGATCGCGACGACCTGGACCGAGGGCGCCAGCTATCTCGATCCGCTCCTGCAAGGCGAGGGCAGGGATGGCATCGACGCCATGATCGTCGGCGTGCAGGAGCGCTTCCCCGGACACCGCTTCCGCCGCACCGGCGATGTCGAAAGCCACCACGACCGCGTGCGCTTCACCTGGGAACTCGCACCCGAGGACGGCGAGCCGGTGGTGCGGGGTACCGATTTCGGCATCGTGGCGGCCGACAACCGGCTGCAGGCCGTCACGGGATTCTTCGATCACGTCCGGCCCGACTGAACCGGCAGGGCGGCGCTGGCGGGGCTTGCCCCGTCAGCGCGATCCCAACGCCACCACGCCACGCGCCGCCAAATCGCCGATCTCGTTCGCGCCGTAGCCATGCTCGCGCAGGATCGCCTCGGTGTGTTCGCCAAGTCCCGGCGCGGTTGCCAACGCGCTGCCGTCGACCAGCGGCGGCGCGCCGATCACCTGCGGCATCGGCAAAGGCTTTGGCACATGCGGATGATTGAGCCACGCCACGGCTCCGGATTCCGCAACATGCGGCTGTTCCAGGAAACTCGTGTAGCTGTTGAGCTGCTCATGCATGATGCGCTCGGCCGCGAGCCGTTCGGACCAGTAGCCGAACGACTGCGACGCCAGCAGCGGGCGCAGCACGCCGTTGATCTCGTCGCTGTGGTCGAAGCGTCCCTGCGTCACGCGGAACCGCTCGTCGGCGGCGAAATCCGTCAGCCCCACCGCCTTGCAGAAGCCGAGCCACTCGTGCAGGCGCACCACGGTGATGGTCATCCAGCCATCGGCCACCTGGTACACGCCGCTGGGCGCGCCGGGCGGACGCACCACGCCGCCTTCCAGGTATGACGACATCATGCGCACCACCTGCAGGCCCGCGGCCGCCTGCATCAGGCTGGCCTCGATATGGCGTCCGCGTGCCTCGTCGCGGCGGGCGTACAGCGCCGTGGATACGGCGGTATAGGCGAACAGCGCGGTGCTCATGTCGATGGCGATGATCGGCGTGCGATGCGGAATGCCGTCCTCGCCCTTGTTCTCGACGGTGAGGCCGGTATAGGCCTGCAGGATCGGGTCCATCGCCGGCCGTTCGGCGAGCGGGCCGACCTGGCCGAAGCCCGACACCGACAGGTAGATGATGCGCGGCTCGCGCTCGGATACGTCCTGGTAGCCGAACCCCAACCGCTCGATCACGCCGGGACGAAATCCCTGCAGGAACACGTCCGCGCCGCTGATCAGCCGCCACAGGATCGCCTGTCCGTCCGGCTGCTTCAGATCGAGCGCGATGGCGCGCTTGCCGAGATTGGATGGGATGGAATACGCGCACTGGTCGCCGTAGAGCACGCCGAGATTGCGTGCCCAGTCGCCGGTGCCCGGCGGCTCCACCTTGATGACGTTCGCGCCGTACTGCGCGAGCAGCATGGCGCAATAGGGGCCGGCGACACCCTGGCTCACGTCGATCACCTTCAGGCCGGCGAATGGCTTGTCGTAGCTCATGTTCGGTGGTCAGTTTCCAGCGATCTATGATCGAAGGGTATCCCGGATATGGCGATATGGCGAGCCTGCC
>DATAPW010000228.1:0-15015 GCA_036265005.1 Acetobacteraceae bacterium
CCTCTTTCCGCGAATGGCACAGGTCCTGGTTACCATTTCTCTTGCATTGATCTGGGCCAATTATTGGGCGTTGGTGGCGGGGATCCTGACCGCGCGCGTTCTGCGCATTACCGCCAGCTACATCATGCACCCCTACCGTCCGCACTTGTCGCTGCGGGCCTGGCGGGAGCTGATCGGCTTTTCGTTCTGGACGTGGATGATCAGCATGGCGCAGATGATCCGGGGCCGTGGCGTCACCATGATCATTGGCCGCATGCTGAATCCGACACTTCTCGGTGTCTATACGCTGGGCTCGGAGATTGCGACACTGCCCGAGACCGAGCTGATCGCCCCACTCTGCCGGGTCTGCTTCGCCAGCTTCTCCGCAGCACGACGCGACGGTATGCGTATCGCCGAGACCTATCTGCGCATCATCTCATCCACTCTTGTTATCGCACTGCCTGCCAGTATCGGCATCTCCAGCATAGCCGCGCCTTTGGTGACCCTCGCCTTCGGATCGAAGTGGATGCAGGCGACGCCGGTTGTGCAGATCCTGGCATTGGCGGGGCTGTTCGCCGTGATGGGCCGTATCAGTTGGACCCTGTTCAGTGCGTTCGCCTATTTGCGATCGCTGTTCTGGATTAGCATTGTCATGGCCGCTGGTCAGTTCTGCCTGCTCGTGGCTTTCGTTTGGCAATGGGGAATCCCAGGAGCGGCGATCGCAACTGCACTGACGGTGCTGTTGGAACAGGCTATCTATTCCATCCTGGCGTTGCGCGCATTCGATATCTCGCCGTTGGACATGTTGCAGCGAGTCTGGCGCTGCCTGCTGGCGGCGGCCACGATGGCGGCGGCTCTGCGTTTCACGGGATTTGGCTGGACGACTGGTGCGACAATGTCCGCATCAATCGCCACCCAGCTTTTTGCCGCCTGCTGCCTGGGAGCAGCCGTGTATACGGTTGTGCTGGTTGCTCTCTGGCTGGCATGCGGCCGACCGAAAGGGCCGGAAATGGATGTTCTGGGTTTGCTCAGGCAGACCGGGCGCCGCCTGCTTCGGAGCATTGGCCGCAGGCTCGTACTGCTGCGCACGGTGGGATCCAGGTAGCGCTCGGTACACCACACATCTGCGGCGGACACCAAACGTTCTCCAAGGCGTTGCGCACCGACCAGCCCTGCCATAGCGTCCTGCCAAAAGCAGGACAACGCACCGATGCCCGACGACTCACCGCCGCACCGCCCGCAACAGACCGCACCGGTCGGCTGGGAGCCCGAGCTTGCCGAACTGCGCGCGCGCGTGGCGCTGGCGAAGGAACTGGGTGGTGCCGAACGTGTCGCACGCCAGCATGCCGGCGGCCGCCTCACCGTCCGTGAGCGCATCGACCAGATGCTGGATCCGGGCAGCTTCCGTGAAATCGGCGCGATCGCCGGCAAGGCGTCCTACGACGCAGACAGCAAGCAGATCACTGCCTTCACCCCGGCTAACTGCGTGTTTGGCCGCGGCACCGTCGATGGGCGCCCGGTGGTGGTCGCCGGCGATGATTTCACCCTGCGCGGCGGTTCGGCAGACGCTTCGATCAAAGGCAAGCCGAAGATGTCGGAGCAGATCGCAGCAGAATTCCGTATGCCGATCGTTCGGCTGATCGAGGGCTCGGGCGGCGGCGGTTCGGTGAAGACGATCGAGACGACAGGGCGCGCGAACCTGCCGGGCGGTTTGTCGGAAACCACCTCGTTCGACCTGGTGGCCAACAACATGGGTGCTGTACCTGTGGTTGCGCTCGGCCTGGGCTCCGTCGCCGGATTGGGTGCAGCACGTCTGGCGGCCAGCCACTACTCGGTTATGGTGAAGGAGATGTCCGCGGTCTTCGTCGCCGGGCCGCCGGTGGTGGAGCGCCTCGGCGAGCCGCGCACCAAGCAGGAACTTGGCGGCTGGGAAATTCAGACCGCATGCGGCGCGGTGGATCACGCGGTGGACACCGAGGAGGAGGCGTTTGAAGCCGCTCGCCGGTTCCTGTCCTATCTGCCGGGCTCGATCTGGGACGTGCCACCCCGGGTGCGCAACTGGGATGATCCGCAACGGCGCGACGAGTTCCTGATTGCCGCGATTCCGCGCGTCAAGAAGGAGGCCTACCACATGCGCCGGATCATCGAGGCGCTGGTGGACAAGGGCAGCTTCTTCGAGATGGCGCGCATGTTTGGCCGGCCGATCATCACAGGTTTCTGCCGGTTGGACGGCTGGCCGGTTGCGCTGATGGCAGGCGACCCGCTGTTCCACGGCGGCGCCTGGACCGCGGATGCCTGCAACAAGATCATCCGCTTTGTCGATATGGCACAAACCTTCCATCTGCCGATCGTGCACCTGGTTGATTGCCCGGGCTTCCAGGTCGGCCTCGCAGCCGAGAGCAACGCGGTGATCCGCTGGGGCGTGCGCGCCTTGTCGGCGATAAACCAGACCACTGTGCCGTGGTGCAGCATTGTGGTGCGCAACTGCTACGGCGTGGGTGGGTTGGGGCATCAGCCGGTCAGCCACCTGTGCCAGCGCTACGCCTGGCCATCGGCAAGCTGGGGATCGCTGCCGCTCGAAGGCGGGATCGAGGCTGCCTATCGCGCCGAGATCGACGCCGCGGACGATCCGCAGGCCAAGATGGAAGAGATCGAGGCGAGGCTGAACCGGCTGCGCTCGCCATTCCGCACGGCGGAAACCTTCTGGGTCGAGGAGGTCATCGACCCGCGCGACACCCGGCGCCTGCTGTGCGATTTCGCCGACCTGGCCGCGCCGCTACGCATACCGGGACCGTCCGCATTTACCATGCGACCCTAGGGGATGGCCGCGCATCGCGCCATACGATGCTATGCCGCGGCTATGTCCCAGCCTGCCGGCCAGTCGCTGCGATCGATGCCCACGGAGACGATCATGTCGGTATCCGGCGCACGTTTCAGATAGGTCACCTTCGGACCGACCCGCTTCGTCTCGGGATTCAGCCAGCGATAGTCGGTCCAGCCCTCGCTGCTCGTTGGCAGTCTTGATGATCCTCCTGCACAATTTGCGGGTACCGTCATTCACCTTATAGATGCTGCCACCTCATAGACGCTGCGGCCCTCGCCCGACGGGATTCTCTTCGGCGAAGGCAGTTGGTCCGGCCGTCAGCGGAACCACGAAAGGAGCGGCGAATGGTGTCGCGCAGCGCATAGGTCGAGTCCTTGCTGGCCGCCTGATCCTACGGATGCCGCCGTTTATGCTGCCTTAGGCGCATTGCCCTGGACAAACAGCTCGATGGCGGTGCGATCAGGGCAGCCCGCCGATCTGCCCCCTTCTCCCAGCCGTCTCCCATTCGACTTTCCCGGTACTGGCAATCGTGCACCGGCTGGCTCGTCCAGTTGAAGATGGGCTGTTTTGCGCCTAGGGTGATTGACGGGAGATGGCCCTAGCCGCACAACAAATCAGCGGGCAGTGAGGCCGCGCGTTCGGTGCGTTCTGGCGCCGAGGGAGAGGAGTCCGACTTGCAGCCCACCGATATCGGTAACCCCGACTACTTCCATAAGGTGGTCGATTGCCAATGGGCGTGCCCCGCCCATACTCCAGTTCCGGAATATATCCGTCTGATCGCTGATGGCCGCTATGCCGACGCGTTCATGATCAACTGGAAATCCAACGTCTTCCCCGGGATTCTTGGCCGCACCTGCGACCGCCCGTGTGAACCGGCCTGCCGTCGCGGCCGCGTTGAGGAAGAACCTGTGGCAATCTGCCGCCTGAAGCGGGTCGCCGCGGACTACAAGGGTGACATTCGTCACCGCCTGCCGCCGCGGGCCGAGCGCAGCAACGGCAAGCGAATCGCCCTGGTCGGCGCCGGTCCCGCCTCGCTGACCGTTGCCCGGGACCTGGCTCCGATGGGCTACGAGCTCGTGCTGTTCGATTCGGACCCGCGCGCCGGCGGCATGATCCGCAGTCAGATCCCGAAATTCCGCCTCCCAGAGGCGATCATCGACGAAGAGGTCGCCTACATCACCGAACTCGGCATGGAGATGCGTCTCGGCCAGCGCATCGACAGCCTGAAGGCGCTGCTCGCCGAGGACTATGATGCGATCTTCGTCGGCTGCGGCGCGCCACGCGGGCGCGATCTGCCGATCCCCGGCCGGCACGAGGCCGCCGCCAACATCCATATCGGCATCGACTGGCTGTCCTCGGTGTCGTTCGGCCACATCACGAAAATCGGCAAGCGCGTGATCGTGCTGGGTGGCGGCAACACGGCGATGGATTGCTGCCGGTCGTCGCGCCGCCTTGGCGGCGAGGACGTGAAGGTCATTGTCCGCTCCGGCTTCGAGGAGATGAAGGCGTCGCCCTGGGAAAAGGACGACGCCATGCACGAGGACATCCCGATCCTCAACATGCTGGTCCCCAGGGAATTCACCCACAAGGACGGCAAGCTGACCGGCGTGCTGTTCGAGAAGGTGAAGGCCGAACGCGATGCGAAGGGCCGTCGCAGACTGGTGCCGACCGGCGAACCGGACCAGCATTTCGAGTGCGACGATGTGTTGGTGGCGGTGGGCCAGGAGAACGCCTTCCCGTGGATCGAGCGTGACGCCGGCATCGAATTCGACCAGTGGGACATGCCCGTGGTCGATGAAGTGACTATGGGATCAACCAACCCACGGGTATTCTTCGGCGGCGACGCGGCGTTCGGCCCGAAGAACATCATCTGGGCTGTGGCGCACGGCCACCAGGCGGCAATCTCCATCCACAAGCTCTGCCAGAATGAGGATGTGCGCGACCGGCCGCCGCCGATGGTCAATCTGGCCTCGCAGAAAATGGGCATCCACGAGTGGAGCTACGACAACGACATCTCACTGGACCTGCGCTACAAGGTGCCGCACCGCGACAAGCAGATCGCGTTACGCGATATCAAGGCCGAGGTGGAGTTGGGGTTCGACGACAAGCTCGCGTTCTCGGAAGCACAGCGCTGCCTGAACTGCGACGTGCAGACGGTATTCACCGACGCACTGTGCATCGAGTGCGACGCCTGCGTGGACATCTGCCCGGTTGACTGCATCAGCTTCACCGAGAACGGCGACGAACCCGAATTGCGGCTGCGCCTGAACGCGCCGGCTTTCAACGAGACGCAGGACCTCTACGTCTCCGGTGCGCTGAAGACTGGCCGGGTGATGGTAAAGGACGAAGACGTCTGCCTGCACTGCGGCCTTTGTGCCGAGCGGTGCCCCACTGGCGCTTGGGACATGCAGCGCTTCCTTCTCGATGTGGCACAGGCGGAACACGTATGTTGCAGTCTGCAGAACGCGTAACTGGCCTCCAGCGCGTCAACGATTTCGTCGTCAAGTTCGCCAATGTCAACGGGTCGGGCTCGGCCAGCGCGAACGCGCTGTTCGGCAAGGCAATCCTGCGGATGGGCGTACCGATGACGCCGCGCAACATCTTCCCCTCGAACATCCAGGGCCTGCCGACCTGGTATGAGGTGAGGGTGTCGGAGGCAGGCCATCTCGGCGCACGCGGTGGTGGCGTAGACCTTATGGTGGCGATGAATCCGCAGACCTGGACACAGGATGTCGCGTCCATCGTGCCGGGTGGCTACCTGTTCTACGATTCCACTAAACCGATGCCGCCGTCGAAATTCCGTACGGACATCGTGGTGATCGGCGTGCCGCTGACCGAGATCACCAACAAGGCGTATACTGACTCGCGCCAGCGGCAGTTGTTCAAGAACATCGTCTATCTCGGCGTGCTGTCGGCGCTGCTGCAAATGGACGTGCCCGAGATCGAGAAGCTGCTGGCCGAACAGTTCCGCGGCCGCGACAAACTGATCGCGGCCAACGTACAGGCGCTGCGCATGGGGCGGGATTACACGCTGGCGAATTTGCAATGCCCGATCGGTCTGACGCTGCAGCGCGCCGATGCGGTGGGCGACCGTATCTTCATCGAGGGTAACGCCGCCGCCGCGCTCGGCGCTGTGTATGGTGGCGCTACAGTATGTGCATGGTATCCGATTACGCCGTCTTCGTCGCTGGCAGAAGCCTTCACCCGCTACTGCAACCGCTACCGGGTGGACCCGCAGACCAAACAGAACAGGTTCGCCATCGTGCAGGCGGAAGACGAACTGGCCTCGATCGGCATGGTGATCGGCGCGGCGTGGAATGGTGCACGCGCGTTCACTGCGACATCGGGTCCGGGTATTTCCTTGATGCAGGAATTCATCGGGCTAGCGTATTTCGCCGAAATTCCAGCGGTGATATTCGACGTGCAGCGCTCCGGCCCGTCCACCGGCATGCCGACCCGCACGCAGCAGACCGACATATTGAGCTGCGCCTACGCGTCCCATGGTGACACCAAGCACGTGATGCTGTTCCCGGAAGATCCCTACGAGTGCTTCGAGTTCGGCGCATTGTCGTTCGACCTGGCCGACCGGCTGCAGACGCCAATCTTCGTGCTGCTCGATCTGGAAATCGGTATGAACGAGCGGCTGTGCAAACCGTTCGAATGGGATGACAGCCGCAAGATGGACCGCGGAAAGGTGATGACCGCGGAGGAACTTGAGGCTGGCAAGGACTTTGGCCGCTATCTGGATGTGGACGGCGACGGCATCCCATACCGCACCTATCCCGGCACACATCCGACGCGCGGAGCCTTCTTCACGCGCGGCACCTCGAAAGACCGCCGTGCGCGCTACAGCGAGGAAGGTCCGGACTACGCCGAAAACATGATGCGGCTGCTCAAGAAGTTCGACACCGCGAAGAATTTGGTGCCTCGACCCGTCGCGCGAGCGGCAAAGGAACCCACGCGGCTTGGCGCCATCTACTTCGGCTCGACCAGCCCCGCGATGAACGAGGCGGAAGAGATACTGGCCGAACGCGGCATCCACCTGGACCTGCTGCGCGTACGTGGCTTCCCCTTCCACAATGACGTGAAGGCGTTCGTTGCCGAGCATGACCAGGTGTTCGTGGTGGAGCAGAACCGCGACGCACAACTGCGCACCTTGCTGGTGACCGAGCTTGAGATCGATCCAGCGAAGCTGACGCGCGTGCTGCACTTCGACGGCACACCGATCACCGCGCGGTTCATCTCCGACGCGATCGCCGACAATATCGATTCCCTGAAGATCGTTCCGTTCCGCAAGGCGGTGCCATGACCTTCCTTCCCAAGCCCAAACTGCATCATCCCGCGCTGCCGACCAATTCGCTTGGTTTCACGCGGCGCGATTATGAAGGCGCGGTGTCTACGCTGTGCGCCGGCTGCGGCCATGATTCGATCAGTGCAGCCATCGTGCGGGCCTGCTTCAACCTGGAGCTGCCGCCACACCGCATCGCCAAGCTGTCCGGCATAGGTTGCTCGTCCAAGACGCCGACCTATTTCCTGGGCGCGTCGCACGGCTTCAATTCGGTGCATGGCCGCATGCCGTCGGTGCTGACCGGTGCGAACCTTGCCAACCGCGACCTGATCTATCTCGGCGTCTCCGGCGACGGCGACAGCGCCTCGATCGGCATCGGCCAGTTCGCCCACGTCATGCGGCGCGGCGTCAACATGACCTATATCGTCGAGAACAACGGCGTTTACGGCCTCACCAAGGGACAGTTCTCCGCCACCTCCGATCGTGGCGCCAAGAGCCGCCGCGGGGTGGAGAACAAGGACGAGGCCATTGACCTGATCGGCATGGCGCTGCAACTCGGCGCCACCTTCGTCGCGCGCAGCTTCTCCGGCGATAAGGAACAGTTGGTGCCGCTGATCGAGGCGGCACTGAAGCACAATGGAGCTGCTTTCATCGATTGCATTTCTCCCTGCGTCGCGTTCAACAACCATGAGGGCTCACACACCAGCTTTGACTATGTGCGTGAGCACAACCAGGCAGTGAACTACCTCGATGTGATCACCGGCCGCGAGCCGATCACGGTGGAATACGCCGCCGGCACGGTGGAAATGGTGAAGCAGCACGACGGTTCGGTGCTGCGGCTGCGCAAGCTGGCCAACGACTACGATGTGCACGACCCGATCGCAGCGATGACCTATCTGCAGCAGCGCCACGCCGCCGGCGAAATCGTCACCGGTCTGCTGTACGTCGATCCGGAGCCCGACGACCTGCACCACCACCTGAACACGGTGAACACGCCGTTCAACGAGTTGGACGAAGTGGCCCTGGTGCCAGGTGCTGCTGCATTGGAAAAGCTGAACGCCAGCCTGCGGTAATTGCGCAACGGCGCCCGCGAGGCACCGTGATGGCCGGGCTTGTCCCGGCCATGACGTTTGGCCGTCACACCGGCTTCCAGCTCCGATCCACCTTCACGTCGATCAGTGTCGGCCCATCGGCGTGCAATCCCGCGACGATCATTTCCTGAGCTTCTGCGAGCTTGTCCGTCCGGTGCGCCGTCAATCCGAACCCGCGCGCGACCGACACGAAATCGATGCGCGGATTGTCCAGGTCCATCCCGACATAGGTATCCATCTGCGCCGCCAAACCCTTCATCGCGTTCGTACGCTGCTTCAGGATGCGGTAAGAACTGTTGTTGACGATGACAAACACCACGTTCAGCTTCTCCCTAGCGGCGGTCCACAGACCCTGGATGGTATAGAGCGCTGACCCGTCGCCGATCAGCGCCACCACAGGCCGCTCGGGCAGCGCGAGCTTCGCGCCGATCGCCGCCGGCAGGCCCCAGCCAATCCCGCCGCCTCGCAAACCGAAAAAGCTACGTGCATCATCGCTTTTGAGGAACCGTCGCAATCCCGCACCGGATGATACGCTTTCGTCGATCACCACGGCGTTCGCCGGCAACACGCGACCGACCGCCTGCATCAACGAAAGCGGATGGATTGGATGCCGCGCAGCCGACGCCTCGGCCAGCGCGTGCAGATGGTGGAGGCTTGCGGCCCCCTCGCCCTTCGCGTGTTCCAGCCGCTTCCCGGCCTTGCGTCCCTCGTCCTCGGTGTAGGCGCCGCGCAATGCCGCGGTCAGTTCCGGCAACGTTGCTTTCGGATCACCGAGGATCGCTACCCTCTCCGGATAATTCTTGCCGAGTTCCCAAGGATCCGTGTCGAGGTGCACGACCTTCATCCCTTCAGGCAACGCTTCCACATCACCTGGCAGCGACAGGGTGAACAGATCGGCCCCGACCGAAAGCAGCAGGTCGTGCTGCGACAGCATGCTGCGCAGCGTCTCCGGCAGGCGGGGCAACGAACCGCGATACAGCAGATGCGACGAGGGAAACATCGCGCGGCTGGCCATCGTCTCGTCGTACACCGGTGCGCCCAGCGCTTCGGCCAGTGCCACCAGTTCGGCCAGCGCATCGCTCTGTGGCACACAATCCCCAGCCATGATCACGGGATTTTCCGCGCGCGCCAGCACATCGGCCGCGGCTGCGACCGCCCGCGCATCGCCGCGCAAGCCGGCCGCCACGCGGGTCGGCGCGCCAAGGTCCAGGTCTTCGCTCGCCTGCAGGATATCGCCAGGCAGCGACAGGAATACCGGACCGGTCGGCGGAGCCAATGCGGTTTTCGCGGCGCGATGGATTGCCTGAGGCAGATCGGCAACCTGCCGCACTTCCTCGGACCATTTCACGAATGGCCGTGCAATCACTGGTAGGTCAGCCCACAGCAAAGGCTCGGTGAAGTTGAAGCGCTGCTCATGCTGGCCGGCCGTGACGATGATCGGCGATCCAGCCTGCTGCGCGTCGTACAGCATGCCCATCGCATTGCCGAGGCCAGGGGCAGCATGCAAATTCACCATCACGAGGCCGCCGGATGCCTGGGCATAGCCGTCCGCCATGCCCATCGCCGGCGCTTCCTGCAAAGCAAGCACATAGCGCAGCTCGGTCTCAGCGGCGAGCGCGTCCATCAGCGGCAACTCGGTTGTCCCGGGATTGCCGAACATCACACGCACGCCTTCCTGCTTCAGCAGTTCGAGCAATGCAACTTTCCCCGACATGAATGGCATGGAACCGCTTCCTCTGGGCTGGCGACGCGCTAAACTGCACCCAAGCAAGCTCGATTGCATTGCGCAAGGGAAGGTTCGCTATGGGAGATATTACGCGCCGTGCCGCGCTGGCCGGCCTGGCCGCTACACCACTCGGCATGCCGGGTATCCTCCGCGCACAGACCACCTCGAAACCGGTGCGGATGGGTTTGCTCAGCGACATGGGTGGGCCGTATCGTGACGTCGGCGGCCCAGGCAACCGGGTTGCCGTCGAGCTCGCGGTGCAGGATGTCGGTGGCTCGGTGCTCGACCGGCCGATCGAGGTGCTGCAGGCGGACGACCAGAACAAGCCGGACGTCGCCGCGTCGCTGGCGCGCGAATGGGCCGACAGCCAGGGCGTCGACGTGTTCATGGACGGTTCCGCCTCGTCTTCTGGCCTCGCCGTACAGCAGATCGCCCGCGAAAAAAAGCGGATCTACCTCATTACTGGCCCCGCGACATCCGACATGACCGGCAAGCAATGTTCGCCGTACGGTGTGCACTTTTGCTATGATACCTACGCGCTGTCGCACGGCACCGGTACCGCCTTGACCAAGGCAGGCGGCGACACGTGGTTCTTCATCACCGCCGATTATGCCTTCGGCTACGCGCTGGAGCGCGACACCACCGCTGCCGTGCAGGCCGCCGGTGGGAAAGTACTGGGGAGCGTAAAGGCCCCGTTGGGGACAGCTGATTTCTCCAGTTATCTGGTACAGGCCAAGGCCTCGGGCGCCAAGGTGATGGGGTTTGCCAACGCTGGCACCGACCTGCAGAACTGCATCAAGCAGGCGGCGGAATTCGGCATGTCACAAGGCGGCCTGCGGATGGCCACGCTGCTGATGGCAATCAACGATGTGAATTCGCTCGGCCAAAAGACCTGCGAGGGGCTGGTCTATACCGACTCGTTCTATTGGGACATGACCGACAAGACCCGCGCATGGTCGAAGCGCTGGAGTGCCAAGATGGGCGGAATGGTCCCGGGCCTCCTGCACGCCGGCAACTACGCCGCCGCGACACACTGGCTGAAGTGCGTGAAGGCGGCCGGTACCACGGATTCAGACTCCGTGGTGGCGAAGATGAAGGCAACCCCTGTCAACGACATGTACAATACCGACGTCAAGATCCGTGAGGACGGACGCGTGATGCATGTGATGCATCTGTGGCAGGTGAAAGCACCGTCCGAAGCAAAGTATCCTTATGATTACTGCAAGGAACTGGTGAGCATTCCGGCGGCCGAGGCGTGGCGCCCGTTGGCGGAAGGTGGATGCCCGTTGGTGAAGGCGTAGCCCAACCCGGCGGAATGCGCAGCGCTTTCCGACGCTATTTCAGCAGCACCGCCGCGATCCGCTCGCGGGTGAACGGCATGTCCCTGATTCGGGCGCCAAGTGCATGGGCAACCGCATTGCCAATTGCAGCGGCAGTAGGACCGAACGTGCACTCGCCCATGCCCAGCGTCGGCTGATCGGGTGCATCGATAATCTCCGTGCTGATCTCGGGCACTTCGGAAAAGCGTAGAATTGGGTAATTGGACCAGTCCAGCGATGCAACGCCATCACCTTCCAGGCGCACCTGCTCCTTCAGTGTCATGCTTGCAGCCTGCACGATGCCTCCCTCGAGTTGGTTGCGCCCACCATCCGGATTGATCACCAACCCTGCGTCGGCGGTACACCACGCACGGAGCAACCGCACTTCCTGGTCTACCTCTACCTCCACCGCGACTGCGGCATAGGCGGCCTTGTTCTTGTATTTGGCCCAACCAAGGCCCAGGCCTCGCCCACTGCCTGCTGGTCCGCGCGCCGACCAATTGCAGCGCTGCGCCAGATTCTCGAGCAACCGGCGTGCGCGCGGATCGGACAACATAGACAGTCGGTATTCCACCGGATCGACACCGGCCCTTTCGGCCAGTTCGTCCATAAAGCACTCGATGGCAAATACGTTCGGGAGCGCCCCGAGGCCGCGCAGCGCGGATGTACGCACCGGCGGCCGCAACACGAGGTGGTGGATCACCCGTTTGACCGGGAAGTCGTACAGTGCGAACGCATTGCGCGTGCCGCCACCGCCGTTGGCCTCGGGTGGATCGGTCGGCCGCGGATCCGGCGGCGGCGTTGGCAGCGCGTCGTGGGTCAGCATGTTGCCGCCGGTACTTGGCCGCTGCACATGCGTTGCGGACCAAATATCCGCAGTCCAGTCCACAGGTTTCCCCGCGTCATCCAAAGCGGCGCGCAGCGTGACATGCATCGCCGGGCCCAGTGGTTCGAAACCGAACTCCTCTTCGCGGCGCCACTGGACGCGGATGCAACGGTCCGGCACTTGCATCGCAATCACCGCAGCATCCACGGCGACGTCATCGGCGCCATTGTGGCCATAACACCCGGCGCCATGCGCGTGGCGTACCGTGATCACATCCGGTGCAATGCCCAACACGTTGGCCAATGACGCACGCAACGGATAGGGGCCCTGGGTGTGAGACCAGACCGACAGATGGCCACTGCGGTACTCGGCCAACGCGCAGGATGGTGCCATGGAGGCGTGCGCAATGTATGGCCGCGAATAGCTAGCCTCGACCAAGTGGGTCCTCGGCTCGGGGATCTCGGTGCCCAGCATGCGATCGTTCGATGGCTGCCCAACCAGCCACGCCGCCTCCTGCTGGTCAGTCGTGATCTGCCGCACGTTGTCCCACTTGGCGTGCAGCGGTGCCGCCGTGGCGGCGCGCTGTACCACTGTTTCATCCGGGCCGACGAATGCTACGAAATCACCGACGCGCACCACGCGAAACTCGCCACGCTCTGCGCGTCGCACCGCAGCCTCGTCAAACGACACAAGGCGAGCACCACGGTTCGGCTGGCGCAGGATCCGCGCGTGCAGCATATCGGGCCGCACCATGTCATGGATAAAGGCGGCACCTGAAACTTTCGCGGGTAGATCGCGCCGCGGCACCGGTCGACCCACCACGCGATACGCAGTGTGCGGCTTCGGCGTCGCGGTGCCCTCGATATCGCGCGCGAAATCCTCGGCAGCCGAGAAATTCCAATAATCATGCCCGGTCGGCGCATCGCCGCGCCGGATCACGCCATCCTCGACCGTCAGTTCCGCTGGACTGCAGTTTAACCGTTGTGCCAATCGATCCAGCACGCGTGCGCGCAGTTCCGCCGACACAAGCCGCACCGAGCGGCCGGACACCTCGATCGACTGGCTGGAAGTCGTTTGGCCCTCGTCGGGCGCATCCTGCGTGTCGCCCGACAGAACGGCAATGCGATTCAAATCCACATCCAGCTCTTCTGCCGCGATCTGCGCCAATGCCGTGACGTTGCCTTGGCCGAGTTCGACCTTACCTACCGCGAGGTGCACCGTGCGATCGGGGTCGAAACGAATCCACTTCTCCAGACGACGGTTGGTCTGGATTGACAGCGGCAGAGTGTCGCTCATGACCCATTCCCTTCGCGCAGCAACACCGCGGCTTTCTCCACCGCCCGTAGAATTCGCGGATGCGCGCCGCAGCGACACAAATGCTTGTCCAGCGCCGCGACGATGTCAGCGCGTGTTGGTGACGGATTGCGGTCGAGCAATGCTTTCGCGCTCATCAACAGGCCGGACAGGCAGTAACCGCACTGTCCGGCCTGTTCATCCAGGAATGCCTGTTGCAGCGGATGCGGCTGCGCAACGCTGCCAAGCCCCTCGATCGTCGTGATGCTCCGCCCCGCAACAGTGCCGATCTCGCGCGAGCACGCGTAGATCGGCTCACCGTCCAGCAGTACCATGCAGCTGCCGCACTGTTCGAGCCCGCAGCCATATCGTGACCCTTTCAGGTCGAGCTGGTTGCGCAGCACATCCAGCAATGGCGTCGTAGCATCGCCAGCGACACTCACCGCCTTTCCATTCACCTGGAGCGCAATCATCGCTCAGGCCGACTGACGAGCGCCGGCGCGCTCGACATTTGCGCTACGCACCGGGATGCCGGTCTGCTCGTAGCAGACCTGCGCCAGTGCCGCGACGCCCTCGCGAATCTGCTCCTTCGACGGCAGCGCGAAACACAGCCGCATATACGATTTCGCCGGTTCGGGATTGCATACCCATTCGGGGCCCGGATTGAAATTCAATCCGGCATCCGCCGCGGGCTTGACCAGTTTCCGCACATCCACCGCGTCGGGCAGCTTGAACCAAAGGAAGATGCCGCCCTTCGGCTTCCATAGCTCCGCGGTGGTGCCGAACTCGCGCTCCACCGCCTCCACCATCGTGTCCTGCTTCTCCTTCAGCACGGCCGACAGCGTTCCGATGTGCTTGTCGAAGTATTTGGTGAAATACTCCGCGACGATCATTTGATCCAATGCACCGGTGCCGCTGTCGGTCTTCGATGAGATCATGCGCGACAACACCGGCCACTCGGCTACCGCGTAGCCGACGCGCAGCGCCGGCGCGAGCGACTTGGAAAACGAGCCGATATGCACAACCTGCTTCGGCGCCATTGCATACAGCGCAGGCGGCGCGCCACCGGCCCAAATCAGATCGGCGTAGCACTCGTCCTCGAAGATTGCGACGCCGTATTGCGCCGCGAGCTTTAACATCTCCTGGCGCCGCTCCATTGGCAGAATGCTGCCGGACGGATTTTGGATCGTAGGAATGGTGTAGATGTACTTGGGTGTCACGCCCTTTTGCTTCAGCCCCTCAAGTGTCGAGGCCAACGAATCCATCCGCATGCCGTTTTCGTCCAGCGGCACGCCGACGATGTTCGCGCCCACCTTCTTGAAGCGGTTGATCGCACCGGCGTAGCAGAACTCCTCCAGGATCACCGTATCGCCGGGATTGATGAACAGGCGGCTGACGATGTCGATGCCCTGCCCGGAGCCGGTGGTGATCAGAACATTGTCGCGATCCACGTTGGCGCCGCGATGCCGCTTCAGCTTGTCGGCGACGAACTCGCGCAACCCGACGTACCCCTGGGGTCCCTGCGCCAGATTGTACATGGCCAACTTCGAGCCCTCGCGGCGCAGCACCGATGCGGTTGCCTCGATCAGGCCCTCGATCGGAATCTGCACCGGGTCGTTATGGCCACCGATGAAGTTGTATTTCGGGAAACCGCCGAAACGCGGCGCAG
>DATAPW010000229.1:0-3834 GCA_036265005.1 Acetobacteraceae bacterium
CGCCTCCGCGCGCAGCATGGCCGCGTCGAAATCGGTCCGCAGCGGGATCGGCATGGCAAGCCTCCTCGGTTCGCCACCTTGAATCCGAACCGCCCCGCGTCGCGCAAGCCATCGGAGTCGCCCATTCAGAGACTTGGTATAAGTGTAGCGGCGCGCAATCATAACCGGCCCGACGCGCAATCAAGGGCAGTTTCCGGCGCACTGTCGACGGCGGCGTGAATCCGCGTGTACTCGGCGCACATTCGATTTTGGCGGCGTGCTGGTGAGCGCGAGACGGTCTCGACTTGGGGACGGTAGTGGGGTCTCGGCTGTGCACCGGGAGGTGTCGGTTGGCGCGGGCTGACGCGGCGCCCGCCGGGGGGTAAAGGCTTGCCTGTCTTGAGTGGCAAGCACGGCGCCGATCTGAACTTGGCGGTTACGCTCGACGCCGTGCCCCACACCGTGCTGGGCACGCATGCGGCGCCAGTATTCCGCCGATCACGGCGTCCGTCCAGCGGATGCCCGTCGCTGCGATCACGATCCAGGGCCATCCGCCCGGATGTTCATGTGCGCGGGGTGCCGTGCCCGGGCGCTGGTCTGCAGCTGTTGCGATCGCGGGCAGATTTATTGCGCCGGTGATTGCGCCACCCGCGCCCGGTGGCGCTCTCGGCGCGACGCGGGACGGCGCTACCAGACCAGCCGTCGCGGACGGCACGCCCACGCCGAGCGGGCGCGTCGTTATCGAGCTCGGCGCAAGAACGTGACGCATCATGGTTCACCTCCATCACCGGCGGATGATGTGCTGGCCTCCGGCTCGCTGGCGATCGCGGGCGGCGCACCGGCCTTCGATGACCGGAACGGGTGGCCTTCCTCGCGCTGTCATTGGTGCGGGCGGCGCTGTTCGGATCTCGTCCGTCAGGGGTTTCTGCGCCGCCGTGGTGGTCGCCGCGACGCGCCAGGACGGATGGGACGCGGCCATGGTGACGTCACCTGACATCGAAGCGCGGATCCTGCGCCTCTACCACGCGGAGAAGTGGCGGATCGGCACCATCGCCCGTCAGTTGCACGTGCATTACAGCGTCGTCGGCCGCGTCCTTGCGCAGGCCGGTTTGCCGCGGCCTGGGCCGCCGCCACGCAAGTCTCGGATCGATCTCTATCTGCCCTTCATCCGCCAGACGCTGGAGACATTTCCGGCGCTGACGGCGAGCCGTCTTTATGTGATGGCGCGCGAGCGAGGCTACCGGGGCAGCCCCGATCACTTCCGCCATCTCATCGCCTGCCATCGGCCGCGCCCGAAGGCCGAAGCCTATCTGCGTGGCGTTGTTGCATCGATCGACGAGTGGGGCGCAGCAACCCCAGCCCCTTCCGAACTCATTTGATCCGGACGGAGATCGGGCGTCCGAGTTCCAGCATGCGGTTCAGGACATAGACGGCGACGGCAACCTCGGTGGTACGACGCCTGTCCTTGCGAAAGCCCAGCCCGTCGCCAACCACTTGTTTGTATCTTCCAATGGCGGTTTCAACCCGGCTCCGCTTGGTGTATCCCGATACCTTCTGCCAGCCGATCCTGCCTTTCTCGGCAATACGCTCGAGATGACGGTCGCGCTGTGTGGGCTCGGTTTCAGCGGTCTCGCTCGGCACCGCCGTGGCGCGAGGCGGCGCGACGACCGCAGCCTCAGGATCACGCGCCGTAATGGTTCGGTAAACGCTGTCCTGGTCATAGGCGCCATCACCCGTGAACGAGGCCACAGGTCGTTCCACCTGGTCCAGCAAGCGGCCGATCTGCGAGGCGGCATCGACGTCATTCGTCGTCAATGCGGTGGCGACGATTTCCCCGGTATTGGCATCCGTGCCGATATGTAGCTTCCTCCAGGATCGGCGCGTCTTGGTGCCGTGCTTCTCGACCAGCCATTCACCCGCGCCGCACAGTTTCAACCCCGTGCTGTCCACCAGCAGATGAACGGGTTCAGCCTCAATGCTGACGTTGCATCTCGGTCGCGGCACATCCAGCGTCTCGGCCCGCCGGCTGAGAGTCGAGTGATCGGGCACCGCCAGGTTCAGGCCGAGAAGACGGATGATCGAGCCGATCAACCCTTCCGTCTGGCGTAGAGCAAGCCGGAACACGGCCCTCAGCGTCAGCGCCGTCAGGATCGCCAACGGCGAATACCAAGGCTGACCGCCTCGGGTCGTCCGGGGAGCGGCTTGCCAGGCCGCGATCGCCTCGTCGCTGAACCATACCGTCAGGCTCCCGCGCTGGCGTAAACTCGCGTCATACGCCGCCCAGTTCGTCACCTTGCGCTTCTGCTTTGGAATGTGGTGGCGCCGCGCGGCGTTGGCCTTGAACGGCATGGGAGCGATCTCGGATCAGAACGGGGAGCGCCCCTTATGCCAACCGATCCCACTTCGACAACCGCCAATCTGTGCAACAACGCCCTGGGAGCCCAATCCCAGTTTTGAAAAAGAGACGCGTGGGAAATCCATCCCGTCTCTTGTGCCGGCTCCGGAATTACCGTCCTGCCCGCATCCCCGGCAGGCTAATAGGGGGACAGGACGCCTGTGGCGTGTGATGATGGGGATTGAGTCCGAGGAGCAAGCACGGTCGCTCGCCTATGAACGCCTTGCTCCGAGCACCTCGCGGAGGATGTGATCGGCTGATAGACGGCCTGGTCCCCCCGCCATAACGCCCAACGCCATTGCGACCCACGTAATATGAACGGGCCAGCCGTCCGGAACGGTAAGTTCAACGATGCATGTCATAGCGAGCAGTATGAGCGCGGCGAATCGCGTTCCGAGGCCAAGAACCAGGAAAATCGGGGCCAAGACTTCAACCGACCCTGACAAGAACGCGAACGCTTCGGGCGCTGGAAAGGAATAGGGACCGCCCGGCAAGTGCAATTTGAACTCGTCACTGAACAGCAACACAGCGGTGTCGTTAAGTTGCAGAAACCCCGACCACTTCAGAACCCCCGATCGCCAGAACGGCACCGCGAGAGCGACGCGCAGCACGAATTGAACGAAGGAGAGTTGAGCTATCGCACGGACGATCGCCACGCCCGCATCGACCGCGGCGCAGAGTTGGAGCTTGATGCCGGTGCTGCTGGCGCCTGATTCAGTAACCGTGCCCATCACTCACCTCCGGTTTGGAGTGCCGCGAAGACGCCGGCCTCGATCATGCCGGCGATATTGCTTGCCAGGTCAAAGTCTGGCGATGCCTCAAGAGCACCGGTGGCGGCGTCCCCGAGGGGGCGGCCCAACATTAGTTGCGTCAGAAACTCGGCACCGCCTGCTGGCAACAGGCGAACGGCCACCTCTTGATCGGGCCGTGTGATCAGCGTGTCTTCCGGCACGAAACTTTCGATGCGGGCCACGGGACCATCGCCTTGGTTCGCTGCGAAGATCGACATGGCGGGAAATTGGGAATGAACCACGCGTGCGGCGGGATGTGGAACAAACACGACGTCTGCGAGGGCCCCCGCCGGAACCGCGGCGAGGTGCTCCGGCGGCAACGGCGCCAAGTCTGCAGCGTGGTACGCATCGAGCCAGGCTCGTTCGACCCGTGCGATATCTGCCAAATATGGCATCGGGCGCGCGTACTCGTAGTTCTCGATGAAGTCGGGAAAGTCGTAGCCGTATTCGAAAAGCAGGGGTGAGCGAGGAGGGGTGGCACGCACGTGGAAGCGCGCCATTGCACGGAAGAAATCGACGCCGGTGATCCGCTGTGTCGCGGGAAAGACTGCAGCAAGTGCATCGATGAGGCTGACGGTGACGTTATTACGATAGACATTGTATCGCTTCATCGCGCTCTTGCCATTGGGGCCGATCACGCCTGCCGGCGTTGGATAATCCGGATCAATG
>DATAPW010000230.1:0-14120 GCA_036265005.1 Acetobacteraceae bacterium
CATATCGCTCGCCGCCTACGTGCCGCACAACTATCCGATCGAGGAACTGGAACCCGGCCTCGATGAGACCTCGTTCTATGATCCGAAGAACTTCACTTTCCCTGGCGGCTGCCATATCGCGGAGATCGAGATCGACAAGGACACCGGCGTCGTCGAGGTGATCAACTTCGTTGCGGTCGATGACGTGGGCCGCGTCATCAATCCGATGATCGTAGAAGGCCAGGTGCAGGGCGGCGTCGCGCAGGGCATCGGCCAGGCATTGCTGGAGAACGCGGTGTATGACCAGGGCGGCCAGCTGCTGTCCGGCTCGATGATGGACTATACCATGCCGCGGGCGGACGACCTGCCGAACATCACCGTGGGTACCGAGACGACGCTGTGCACGCATAATCCGTTGGGCGTGAAAGGCTGCGGTGAGGTGGGTGCCATCGGCTCGCCGCCGGCAATCATCAACGCGGTGATCGATGCGCTGAAGGAGTACGGCGTGCGACACATGAATATGCCGGCGTCGCCGCAGAAGATCTGGTCC
The DNA here is from genome assembly GCA_036265005.1 of Acetobacteraceae bacterium. Lineage (GTDB taxonomy): Bacteria > Pseudomonadota > Alphaproteobacteria > Acetobacterales > Acetobacteraceae > JAMXLO01. The sequence goes on from DATAPW010000230.1 coordinate 530, forward strand.
ATCATCCAGGCCGGAGCGCCCCGGATGGCCGCGGAATAATCGGGAACGAGGGAACAGCACGATGTATGATTTCGCATACCAGAAACCATCGAGTCTCGCCGATGCGGTGAAGGCATTGGGCGCCGATGCCGACGCGAAGGCGCTGGCCGGTGGCATGACGTTGATCCCGGTACTGAAGCAGCGGCTGAACAAGCCGAGTGTGGTGGTCGACCTGGCGAAACTTGGCCTGGTCGGCATCACCGTTGCGGGCAACGCCGTCACCATCGGTGGCATGACGACGCACGGGGCGGTCGCCAACAACGCGCAAGCCAGGGCCAAGATCCCCGGGCTGGTGGAACTGGCGGGCGTGATCGGCGACGAGGCGGTGCGCCATCGCGGCACGATCGGCGGCAGCCTGGCGAACAACGATCCGGCGGCGGACTACCCGGCGGCCGCGCTGGCACTCGGCGCGACGATCAAGACGGATCGCCGGTCGATCAAGGCGGATGATTTCTTCCAGGGCATGTTCACCACGGCACTCGAGCAGGGCGAGATCATCACTGCGGTCGAGTTCCCGGCTCCGGAAAAGTCGGGCTACGAGAAGTTCCGCAATCCGGCGTCGCGCTATGCCATCGTCGGGGTCTACGTGGCGAAGACCCCCGGTGGCGTGCGCGTGGCGGTGACCGGCGCCGGGCAGAACGGCGTGTTCCGCCACACCGCGATGGAACAGGCGCTGACGGCGAATTTCTCACCCGATGCGATCGCGAAAATCGTCACGCCGGCTGATGGAATGAATGGCGATATCCATGCCAGCGCCGAGTACCGCGCCCACCTGGTGGGTGTGATCGCTCGTCGTGCCGTGGCGAAGGCACACTGACCGCGCGATGCGGGGGATCGGCGACAACGGGGGTCCCCCGCTCGATCCGGAAATCGATCCAAACGAATCCTGGCGTCACTGGTGCTGGAAGCGTGCGGTGAAGCGCGCCTGGAAGACCCCAGGGCGGGAGATCGCATTGCGTCGGCTGGCGCGTGCTGAAGCGCTGGGCATCAGCTACCGGGAATACACGCTGGAGATCATGGAACGCGGGGTTTACCTTTAGGGTCATGATTAAAGGCTGGAAACGGACGACGCCGTAGCCATTGCATGTTTGGCAGCGGTGCAGGCGCTGCACCGGACTATCGGCGTGTTCTGCGTACATCTCTCTGATCTGCGTATTGGATCTATGCTTCGCCTGCTGTGTCGGCGTCTAATTGCCGGAAGACGCCGATGCATTCTGGTGCGCATCCTCGGCGAACTTCGAATGCCTGATATGGTACCTGGTCTCGAGGTCGAGGATGGTACCGTCCTTTGCCCACTGCTTCACCATAGAGGAAAGGTAGGCGGCCCATTCCGCCTGACCCTTCCGCACGGCAAGGCCCCAGGGTTGCACTTCCTGCGACGCGAGCGGCATGTCGTAACCGCTCCACTCCGGGTTCAGCAGTTCGCCCTCGATCCAGGTATCGTCATATAGCAGCCCGACACAACGACCCTGTCGCAACGCAGTCAGGGCGTCGGCAGTCTCGGTGAAGGCAGTGACCTGAAGCTCGAAGTTCATCGTCGCTGCATAGTTGTAGTAAGCGCCCTCAATGCCGCACACGCGCTTGCCCTTCAGTTCGGCCCACGACTTCAGGTTCATCGATTTCGGCACCATGACGTCGTAGCCGGCGGCGTAGTAGTGCGGCCTCACGATGTCGACCTCAGCCCTCCGCAACATCGTGCCGTTCATCGTGGCGATGATCAGGTCGATCTTGCCCTGCTGCAGGATCTCGACGCGGTTCGAAGCAACCACCGGCACGAGTTCGAGCTTCACGCCCAGGCTCCTGGCCACGTCCGCGGCCAGCGAAGGTTCGATCCCTTCGATCTCGCCGGAAGGCGAACGGAACCCGAATGGGGGGTAGTCCACCTTCACGCCGACGACCAGCGTGCCGCGCTGCCTGATCGTGGCGAGGTCGTCGGCATTCGCCCGCTGTCCCCCGACGGCGAACCAACCGGTGGCGAAAACTATTCCTGCCAGCAGGCGCAGGTAAGGATTGCGGACTCTCATGCTGGGCTCCTGGTCGGGCTTGCGTGGGCGAACGATACGGGACCGGCCGCGCCAATATTCGGTGTGATAGCATTCCGCACTGAAACAATCATCCAAGCCCAGCCCACCCCCGCCGGCCTTGTGCAACCCCGGCATCGCCCTTAACCCGTTATCCCGGACGCCAGAACCCCGACGGCAGGAGGCACGAACCGAAGATGACCGATCTGTCGCCTCTGCTGCACGCCCCGGGCGCCCGCACGCTTGTCTACACCGATCCGGCCTTCCCCGAGCAGCCTCTGCTGCTGCACAGCGCGCGTCCGCACCGCTACGACACCGGCACGCCGATCGTCATCGTCCATCACGGCGTGGGGCGGAACGGGCGCGACTATCGCGACTACTGGCTGCGGATGGTCGACGCGGCCGGCATCCTCGCGATCGCCATCGAGTTCACCGAACAGGCCTTCCCCGACTATCTCTGGTACCACTTCGGCAACCGGCACGATCAAAGCGGCAAGCCGAACCCGCGCGAGCAATGGACCTACGGCATCGACGACAGGCTGTTTGCCGCGCTGCGCGACCAGGGCCTGACGCGACGCGAGCGATACGGCCTGTTCGGCCATTCCGCGGGCGGGCAGTTCGTGCATCGCATGCTGTCGTTCGGCTATCGCGAGCGGGTCACGGTGGCAGTCAGCGCCAATGCCGGCACCTACGCCATGCCGACGCTGGACATCGCCTGGCCGTTCGGGCTGGGTGAAACCGAACTCGACGCCGACACGCTGCGACCGTTGCTGGAGTTCCCGCTCACCGTGATGACCGGCACCAACGACACCAAGACGACGGGGCGCTACTTCCCCAAGGGACCGCGCTCCATGCGCCAGGGCGCGCACCGGCACGAGCGGGCGCACAACTATGTCCGTTCCGGCCACGCCGCAGCCGAGATGCTAAGCACACGCTGCGCCTGGACGGTGATCGACGTGCCCGATGTCGGCCACGACGGCGAGCGCATGTCGATCGCCGCGGCGCCGCTCGTGGCCGCCGCACTGCACGCGTCGGAGGCGGGATGAGACGCCGCGGCCTGCTGGCATCGGCGCTGGCCGGGGCGACCGTACTTGCCGCGCCGCGCGTCGTGCGGGCCGATGCCGCGCGCGTGCTGAAATTCATTCCGCAGTCCGACCTGGCGACGCTGGACCCGCATTTCACCACGGCATCGGTGACGCGCGAGCACGGCTTCCTGGTGTTCGATACGCTGTACGGCATGGACAATGCCTGGCAGGCGCAACCGCAGATGGTCGCCGGCCATGTTGTCAGCGACGGCGGCAAATTGTGGGAACTCACGCTGCGCGACGGGCTGATGTTCCACGATGGCACGAAGGTGCTGGCGCGTGATGCGGTGGCCAGCATCCGGCGCTGGGGGCAGCGCGATGCCTTCGGGGGCGTGATGTTGGCGCGCACCGATGAGATTTCCGCACCAAGCGATACTGTCATCCGGCTGCGGCTGAACAAGCCGTTCAACCTGGTGCCCGATGCGCTGGCGGTGATCATCAGCGTGCCGGTGATCATGCCGGAACGCCTGGCGAAGACCGATCCGTTCAAGCAGGTGACGGAAATGGTGGGCAGCGGTCCCTACCGCTTCGTCGCATCGGAGCGCGTGCCAGGCTCACGCGTGGTGTATGAGCGGTTTGCCGGATATCAGCCGCGCGGCGACGGCAAGCCTGAGTTCGGCTCGGGGCCGAAGGTCGCGCATTTCGACCGGGTCGAATGGACGGTGGTGCCCGATCCCGCCACCGCTGCCGCGGCGCTCATGTCGGGCGAATTCGACTGGTGGGAAAACCCGACGATTGACCTGGTGCCCGCCTTGCGGCGCAACAAGGACGTGGCGGTGATGGTCAAGGATCGCACCACGCAGAACGCCATCATGCGGTTCAACGCGCTGTATCCGCCGTTCGACAACGCAGCGATCCGCCGCCTTGTGGTGTCCGCCATCGATCAGCACGACTTCATGCAGGCAGTGGGCGGTGCAGCGCCGGACCTGATCGTGCCGCAGAAGGCCGGCCTGTTCGTTCCCGGCACGCCGATGGCGAGCGACGTCGGCGTGGAGGTGATGCAGGGGGCGAAGGATCCGGCCATCATCCGGCAGCAGTTGGCAGAGGCCGGCTGCCATGGCGAGCGGATCGTGGTGCTGGCTGCAACCGACACGCCGTCAGCCAATGCCCTTGCGCAGGTCGGCGCGGATCTCCTGCGGCGCATCGGCTTTAACGTCGATTATCAGTCGCTGGACTGGGGCACTGTGCAGCAGCGGCGCGCCAGCAAGGAACCGATCGACAAGGGCGGCTGGAGCATTTTCTTTACCCTGCAGACCAGCACGCAGAACATCACGCCGGCCGCGGCGGTGGCGCTCCGTGCCGACGGCAAGGGCTGGTACGGCTGGCCGACCGATCCCGATATGGAACGGCTGCGCGAGGGGTGGTTCGATGCGCCGGACCTCGCGGCGCAACAGCAGATCTGTCGCGACATGCAGACGGCGTTCTGGCGCAATCCGTCCTATGCGCCTCTCGGCATGCTGTTTCAGCCGACCGCGTTCCGCACCAGCCTGACCGATATCCGCGAGGGCCTGCCGCAGTTTTATGGCGTTCGGCGCGTGTGAGCGGTGCGGTTGTCCTGATGGGTTTCGTCGGCTCTGCCCATCGTACGGGACCGGTGCCACGTGCTTCGCGTGCGTAGGATGGGTAGAGCGCAGCGAAACCCATCACCGCGGCGACTATCTCAGGCGTTGGCGAACTCCAGCTTGACCGTGGTGCCGCCATTGCTTTCCACGCTCAGTTCCCCGCCGAGTTCGGCCGCGAGGCCGTGCATGATCGACAGTCCCAGGCCGTCGGGATTGGCGACAATGCTGCCCGCATCGAACCCCGGTCCATCATCCCAAATCGTCAGGATGAACCCGTCTTCGGGCGATTGTCGCAGCTCGACGGAAAACAAGTGGCCACGGCGGCGGCGAAAGATGTGCTTCAGCGAATTCATCGCTGCCTCGATGACGATCAGGCAGACGATGGTCATTTGCTCGTCCGAAAGCACCACCGGGACCGATCGCACCTGAACCGCGACATCCACGTCGTAAAATATGTGGTCGAGCATGTCGCGCAGCAGAGGCGCCAGCCCGCGCTGGTAGCTCGACTTGTCATCGACGATGCGCTGCAGGAAGGTGATCGACGATATCCGGCCGATCGCCTGTTCCAGCACATCGTCCACCTTGGCGCCGCCGTCGATCTTGATCTGCGACCCTTCCAGCATGGCGGTGATGACGTGGAGTTGGTTGGCGACCCGGTGGCGCATCTCCTGGAACATGGTTTCGCGCAACCGGAGCGAGCTCTCGAGGCGGCCTTGCCGCTCCGCGTCGCCGCGGGACGCGAGATACAGCGAGTCCACCAGCACCAGTTCGAACGCTGCGATCAGCACGAACACCACGAGCGATACGGGCGTTGTCGGCCACTCCATCGCGAAGCCGGGCGGCGGCAACCACAGGTAGTCGCAGGCAACGGCCGCGGCAAGGATCACCGCCACGGCCGGCCAACGGCCACAGAACAGCGTCGCCAGGGCGATTGCGGGAAGAAATGTCAGGAACGGGCCGCTGTCCACGATGTCGTCGAGCAGCCAGCGGGCAATCAGGGAGGCCAGCCATATTGCCAGTGCAAGCGACCAACGCGCCCAGGTGGTTCGGCAGCGAGTTAAGCCGCGCAGGCGGGCTGGGGCTGGAACCCCGGTTGCCTCCCGGGACCAGGAAGCCATGTGCAACATCCGGACCATTCACGTTTGGAGTGGGTGACTCAGCCGTCAACGGCTCGTTCCTACCAAACAACGCTTGGTACCGCCACAGAAAGCCGGCCGCCGGGGCCGACGACGACGGGTTCGTGTCCCGAGACGTCTATTCGGCTGGGACGCCGACCCGCTGGCGCATTGGCACCTGACGGGGAATATGCAGGGAGAACGCTGCGACCAGCGCCGCCAAGCCGGTGAAGGCCGCCAGGCCATACAACCCCCCCGAGTAACTGCCGGTGAAATCCTTGATCCAGCCGACCATCGCGGGCCCGACCGCGCCGCCAACATTGCCGATCGAGTTGATCCAGGCGATTCCGGCGGCCGCCGCGGTGCCAGTCAGCATCATCGAGGGCATCGACCAGAACGGGCCCTTGGTGCCGTAGAACCCGGCGGTGGCGATGCACATGCCGGCCAGCGACCACCAGGTCCCCATCGTCATGCCGGCCATCACCAGGCCGGCCGATGCGACCGTGCAGGCCCAGAACAGGTTCCAGCGCCGCTCGCCCATGCGATCGGAGACCCAGCCCCAGACCAGCATGCTGACCGCGCCGCAGACGTAGGCCAGGGCGGTGGCATAGCCGGTGCCCATATTCGTGGTGCCAAGTGACTTGATGATCTGCGGAACGAACAGCAGGAGCCCGAGGCTCGCGGTGACGATGCCGAAATAGTTGAGCGACAGCAGCAGGATCTTCGGATTCATCATCGCCTGCCACATGCTGTACTTGCCCGCCGATTCAACGGCGCGCTTTTCGCTCTCCAGTGTGGTGACCAGCCAGGTCTTCTCTTCCGCCGTCAGCCACGTCGCCTTCGCCGGCCTGTCGGTCATCGCGAACAACACGAAGAAGCCGATCAGCATCGTCGGGATCGCCTCCATGATGTAGATCCATTTCCAGCCGGCGATGCCGAGGAAGCCGTCCAGGTCGAGGATGGCCGTCGAGACCGGTGCGCCGAGCGCCACCGAAATCGGCAAGGCGAGCGTGAAGCTGGACACGATGCGGGCGCGGTGGTGGTCGGGGAACCAGTAGGTGAACAGCAGCACGATGCCGGGGAACAGGCCGGCTTCCGCCAGGCCCAGCAGGAAGCGGACCGTGAGGAAGCTGTTCGTACCCACAACGAACGCGGTGGCGCCGGACGCCAGCCCCCAGGTGATCATGATCCGTGCGATCCAGATCCGCGCGCCGACCTTGTCGAGGATGACGTTGCTGGGCACCTCGAAGATGCAGTAGCCAATGTAGAACGCTGTGGAACTCAGGCCGTAAGCCCACTGGCTGAGGCCGATGTCCTTGTTCATCTGCAGCGCCGCGAAGCTTACGTTGATGCGGTCCAGGTAACAGAAAAAATAGACAAGCATCGCCAGCGGCAGGAGTCGCAGGTAGACCTTGCGCATGGTTGCCTGTTCGACGGACCGGACCATTCGTTCCTCCAATCGTGTGGTATTGCCCGGCAGCCTACCAAGTGGATTTCGGCGCACGCAAATTTGCCGCTACGCATTGCGCGCGGCGCCGGTCCAAACCTCGCGGTACAGCGCCAGGATTTCCGATTTGTCGGGTACGCGCGGGTTGTTGGCCGGGCTGCCGGACGCCAACGCCTGGTCGGCCATCAGCGCCATCTTGCCGTTCCACGCAGCTTCGTCGATGCCGTAGTCGGCGGGTGTGGGAACGGAAAGCGCCTTGTTCAGCGCTTCCAGTCCGGTGACCAGCTTGGCCGACGCCGATGCATCGGCGTCGTGCTCGGTCGCGAAACCGATCCGGCGTGCCGCCTCGCCATAGCGTGCCTCGGCGCCGGAGACGGAAAAGCGCGTGATGGCGGGCAGCAGCATCGCGTTGGACAGGCCGTGCGGCACGTGGAAATGCGCACCGATCGGCCGCGACATGCCGTGCACCAGCGCCACCGAACTGTTGGAAAAGGCGAGGCCGGCCTGCGTGGCGCCCAGCATCATCGCTTCGCGTGCCGCGGCATTGCGCGGTTCGGCATAGGCGGTGCGGATATGCTGGCCGATCAGCGCCATGGCCGACACTGCCAGTGCGTCGGAGAACGGATTGGCCCGTTTGGATACGAAGGCCTCCAGCGCGTGCGTCAGGCTGTCAACGCCGGTATCGGCGGTGGTGCGCGGGGGCACGCTGAAGGTGAGTTCGTAGTCCACGATCGCGGCGAGCGGCAGTGCGCCGAGGCCCGAGATCAGCATCTTCTCGTCGCGCTCGGTGTCGGTGATCACGGTGAACCGGGTGCATTCGCTGCCGGTGCCGGCAGTGGTGGGAATGGCGATCACCGGCAGGGCGCCCTTGTCGGCGGCGAACGGCACCTTGTAGTCGCGCATCTTGCCGCCTCCCGCCGCAAGGATCGCCATCGCCTTCGCGGTGTCGATCGGCGAGCCGCCGCCGAAGCCGATCAGGCAATCGAAGTTGCCGCGCCTGAGTTCCGCCACGCCGGCTTCGATCACCGCGTCGGTAGGGTCGGGCACCGTGTCGCTGAAGACGCTGACGCCGATGCCGGCAGCGGCGAGCGGCTCCAGGCAGTGCTGCACGTGGCGCGACGAAACCATGAACGGGTCGGTCACCACCAGCGGTCGCGACAGTCCGAACTTGCCCAGGATCTCGGCGATCTGGCGCACGGCGCCACCGCCTACCTCCAGCATGCGCGGGGCGGCAATATTGGCATTCACTGCTGTCATGGTGCGGTCCTCCCTGGTGGCGATTTCCAAGGTTCACCACAAAGGTGCTGCGACCGGAAGTGGCAGCGGCATTCAGTACGGTCCCGCGAGGATGCTGGAACCCGCGGGGCGAGGACCGAGAAAGTTGGCTATCCCGCCGCGGCTGCGCTGACCTCCGCCCGCCGCTTCGCGTACAGCGCCAGCCGCTTTGCCGCCATCGGCGCGACCTGGCCAGGCTCGATCACCTCACCCGCCGGCGGCAGCTCAGCCGCGCGATGACAGGCGGTGAAGTGGCCCTCGCCCCACTTCCGCAACACCGGCATCTCCACCCGGCAGCGGTCGATGACGAACGGGCAGCGCGTGTGGAAGCGGCAGCCGTCGGGCGGGTTCATCGGGCTCGGCACGTCGCCGCCGGGCAGTTGCCGGGCACTGTGGCGATGCGGATCGGGGCGCGGGATCGCCGTCAGCAGCGTGCGTGTGTAGGGATGCCGCGGCTCGGTGAACAACACGTCCTTGGGCGCGATCTCGACGATCTGGCCGAGGTACATCACCGCCACGCGATCAGCCATGTGCTTTACCACGGCAAGGTCGTGCGCGATGAACAGATACGACAGGCCAAGCCGCGCCTGCAGGTCCTTCAGCAGGTTCACCACCTGCGCCTGGATCGACACGTCGAGCGCCGAGACCGGTTCGTCGCACACCACCAGCGCCGGTTCCACGGCCAGCGCACGCGCGATGCCGATGCGCTGGCGCTGGCCGCCGGAGAATTCATGCGGATAGCGCTGCGCGTGGTAGGTCGCGAGGCCGACCAATCCCAGCAACTGGTTCACCCGTGCACGGCGCGCCATGCGGTCGCCGATATCGTGCACGATAAGCGGTTCCTCCAGGATCTCGCCCACCGTCATGCGCGGGTTCAGCGAGGCGAACGGATCCTGGAACACGATCTGCATCCGCCGTCGCAACTTGCGCAGCGGATCGCCATGCATCTCGGTGATGTCCACGCCTTCGAAGCGGATCGTGCCGGCGGTGGGATCGATGAGGCGCAACACCAGGCGCGCGGTGGTCGATTTGCCGCAGCCGGATTCGCCCACCAGCGCCAGTGTCTCGCCGCGCTCCAGGGCGAACGAGATGCCGTCAACGGCGCGCACGACACCCACTGTCCTGCTCAGCACCAGTCCACGCTTGACGCTGAAGTGCCTGGTCAGGTTTTCGACTTCAAGCAGGACGCTCATGCCACCAGCGCCTCGACCGGCGCGCGGATGCAGGCGACGCGATGCTGTTCGCCGATAGGCCGCAGGTCCGGGTCCTGCATGGTGCAGGCGGCGTCGGCGAACACGCAGCGCGGATGGAAGCGGCAGCCTTGCGGCAGGTCGAACGGGGCAGGGACGGTGCCTTCGATTGCCAGCAGGCGATCGCGGTTCTCATCGATCTTCGGGATGCTGCCGAGCAGTCCCAGTGTGTAGGGGTGCTGCGGATCATCGAAGATCGCCGCGCCGGGCGCGCGTTCCACCACGCGGCCGGCGTACATCACCGCCACCTCATTGGCCATTTCGGCGACGATGCCGAGGTCGTGGGTGATCAGGATGATCGCCATGCCGGTCTGCTGCTGCAACTCGCGCAGCAGGTCGAGGATCTGTGCCTGCACCGTGACGTCGAGCGCGGTGGTGGGTTCGTCGGCGATCAGCAGGTCCGGTTCGCAGGCCAGCGCCATGGCGATCATCACCCGCTGGCGCATGCCGCCGGACATCTGGTGCGGATATTCGTCGAAGCGGCGTTCCGGCGCGGGGATGCGCACGCGTTGCAGTGCGGCGATGGCACGGCTGCGCAATGAGGTGGCGGAGGCGGTGCGGTCATGCGCGCGCATGGCCTCGGTGATCTGGTCGCCGACGGTGAACACCGGGTTCAGGCTGGTCATCGGCTCCTGGAAGATCATCGCAATGCGGTTGCCGCGGATGTCGCGCATCTGCGCCGGCGACAATTGCAGCAGGTCCTTGCCGTCGAACTGGATTTGGCCGGCGTCGATGCGCCCGGGCGGCGGCACCAGGCGCATCACCGACAGCGACAGCACCGACTTGCCGCAACCGCTTTCGCCGACGATGCCGAGGGTGCCGCCGCGATCCACCGAGATGTCCACGCCGTCCACCGCGGCAACGTCGCCATTGCTGGTGCGGAACACGGTACGAAGGCCGCTGACCGAGAGCAGGGTCATGTGGCGGACAGGACGAGGAGCAGAAGCAGAACTCCCTCGCCCCTCGCGGGCGACGGTTGGGGAGAGCGGTTCGCGGGTATTGCCGGTGTCCCATCTACCCTGCCCACTCCCGCACGGGGAGGGGGAGCATAGTTTGATGGTTCGCGCAGACCGCTCATGCCGTACGAAACGTCATCGGCGAGATCTGTTCTGCCGTCCGGTGGTCCCAGTCGAGGTTCGGCACGTTGGCCTTGATGCGCTTCTGCGCCTCGTGCAGCGCGGCCGCGGCCGCGGGATAGTCCATCGTCAGCACCCTGCCGTCCTCCACGACCTTCTGTCCATCGACATACACCGTGCGAACCGCACGATCGCCCGCGGCGTAGATCAGGCTGCGCACTGGATCATGCGCGGGACGCATCATCGGATGGGTGATATCCACCAACACCAGATCGGCGCGGCAGCCCGGCGCCAGACGGCCGATATCGTCGCGGCCCAGTGCACGCGCGCCGCCAATCGTCGCGGCCTCGAACAGGTCGGTGCTGTTCATGGTGCGCGGATTGCCCGCCTGGGTGCGCGCCAGGTAGGACACCAGCCGCAACTCGTCCAGCATGTTGTGCGGATAGGTGTCCGTCCCGACACCCATGTTGACGCCGGCTCGGCGATAGCGGCCGAAATCCTTCAGCGTGATGCCGCGGCGGGCGAACACGGTGGGGCAGTGCGCCACCGTGGTGCCGGTTTCCGCCAGGCGCTCCACGTCGGTCTCGGTGTGCCAGCGCGTCGAGGGATGATCGTCCAGGAAGATGCCGTGGCCGATGATCGAGCGTTCCGACAGCAGCCCCAGATGGTCCAGCCAGCCGATCGGCGTGTAGCCGTGCCGCCTCGTGATCTCGTGGAATTCCGACACCGACTGCGCCGCGTGGATCTGCCAAGACACGCCGCGCGCCTTCGCCTCCGCGAATGACTCGCGCAGCAGGCCCTCGGTGCAAGTGTCGATCTGCGCCGGCACCACCATGCCGAATAGCCGCCCCGACGGATGCTGCTCGGCACGTTCGATCAGCGCCAGCGCCTCGCCCATCGCCTTCTCGCCGGCCGCCTCGTCCCAGGCGTACTCCACGAGGTGGCCGTTCTTGGTGTACCAGCGCCCGGAGCGGAACATCGGCGCGATGCACACCCGCATGCCGGCTTCCGCCAGCAGATCCAGCCAGCCGGGATGCGCCATCGACAGGTCGGCCAGCGTCGTGACGCCCGACAGCAGCAATTCGGACAGCGCGACGCGGACGCAATGCGGGATCGCCTCCGCGTCGGCGCGGAATATCGGCAGGTACTCGTACAGCGACGAATTGTAGAAGCCTGGACTGCCAATTTCGTCGATCAGCCCCTTGTTCATCGGCTCGCTTGACGGATGCGAGTGGATGTTCACCAGTCCCGGCATCACCATCATGCCGGAGCCGGAGATCACCTCATCCGCCGGACCGTCGTAGCCGCGGCCGACGAACCGCAGCACGCCACCTTCGAACACCACATCCGCAACGGACATGTAGACGTGCGACTTCGCGCCTGCGTCCCAGGCGACCACCATGTCGGCATTGCGGATGGCGGTGAGCGGCATCAGCTCCGGTAATCCGGCCGATCGTTCGCGATCAGCCGCAACGCGGACTGCCACATCCAGGAATAGTGCTCGTCGTTCTCCTGGCTGCGGAATTGTTCGGCAGTGTGACGGCAGACATCCTCGGGCGGATACACCAGCTCCTGTCCGCCGGCCTGCGCCGCGACCTGTGCCGCACAGGCGCGTTCCAGCATATAGGTCATGAGGAATGCCTCGGGGATCGAGGTGCCACCCATCAGCAGGCCGTGGTTGCGCAGGATCATCGCCTTGTGCTCGCCGAGGTCATCCACCAGCCGTTCGCGTTCATCGGTATCCAGCGCGATGCCCTCGTAGCCGTGATACGCCAGCCGCCCGTAGAACTTCAGCGCATGCTGGGAGATCGGCAGCAGCCCATCCCTCTGCGCCGATACCGCGATGCCGGCCTGGGTGTGGGTGTGGACCACGCACATCAGGTCCTTGCGCGCCATGTGGATGGCCGAATGGATGGTGAACCCGGCGGCATTCACCCGGCGGCTCTGTGCGCCGTCCTCCACCACGTTGCCGTGCAGGTCGATCTTCACCAGGTCGGAGGCGCGCATCTCGTGGAACAGCACGCCGTACTGGTTGATCAGGAAGTGGTGGTCCGGCCCGGGCAGCCGCGCGCTGATATGGGTGTAGACGAAGTCGGTCCAGCGGTGATGCGCGGCCAGCCGGTACAGCGCGGCAAGGTCGCAACGGATCCGCCATTCCTCGTCCGAAACGCCGGCGAGTGTGGCCGGCATCGTTGCAACATTCATCCTCAGGTCCTTCGAGGTTTCAGCACCGATGGTCGTCCCCCGTGCTGCACTGCGTCAAGCAGCCGTGCGGGATGCCCTGGCACAGGCCATGGGGCTTTGCCCCCTGGACCCCCACCAAAGGCATCGCCTTTGGAAATCCATCCCATTTGGCACCGGAGGCGCCAGACAAAACGGGTCCTGAGGGTTACGCCCTTGGCGGAGTTCCAGAAGGCAGAGCCTCTGGGTGGGGTCCGGGGCAAAGCCCCGCTCAGTGGATCTCGCCCGAACGCTTCAGCGCATCGCGGAGCTTCGCAGGCGTGAAGCCCGGATCGCGGCACACGTCCAGGATGACCTTCTCGCGCCGCGAGATCAGGTCGATCGCCGCCGGCAGCTTACGCACCGAATCCGCTGGAATGACCACCGCGCCATGGAAGTCCGCGTGGATCACGTCGTCATGCCCAACCTGCATGCCGAAGATGTTCACCGGCTGGCCGAAGGTGACCATGTGCACATGCGCGTGGCTCGGCCCGATCCGGC
>DATAPW010000231.1:0-42940 GCA_036265005.1 Acetobacteraceae bacterium
CGTCGATGGGCTGAACTCCTATATCGGCACGGACAACGGTTCGGTGCTGAGCAACGGCGAGATGCTGGTGGCACTGAAGGCACCGGCGCAGCGAAGACTGACCATCCAGCAGGTGATCGCGCGGCTGCGCGACCGGTTGGCCAAGGTTGAGGGCGTGCGCACATTCTTCACGCCGATTCAGGATCTTTCTCTCGGCGTGCAGAACAGTGCGTCGCGCTACCAATATACCCTGACCGGCAGTGACCCGGATCATGTGGCGCAATGGTCGAACACGATGCGACAGGCCATGGCAGGCCTGAAAGCGACCCTGACTGATGTGATTGCCAGCAACGAGATCGCCGGGTTGCAGGCTGGCCTTGAGATCGATCGGGTGCGTGCTGCCGCCATGGGCGTGACGCCGCTGGCGATCGACAACACGTTGTACGATGCGTTCGGCCAGCGACAGGTTCGCACGATCTACCTGCCGCACAATTATTCCCGCGTGGTGCTGGAGGCCGGGCCGGCGATGGAGGCGGATCCCGCATCGCTGAACGCGTTGTTCGTGCCCGGCACGGCCGGAGGGCAGGTGCCGCTGACGGCTTTGACCCATGTGGGCCGCAGCCATGGCGCAATGTGGATGGTGCACAGCGGCCAGTTTCCGGCAGTGACGATTTCATTCGATACCGTTCCTGGCGTGTCGCTTGGCCAGGCGATCGCGGCCATCCGCGCACTGGAACGTACGGCGTACCTGCCGGACGATATCCGTGCCGAATTCCGTGGCGAGGCGGGCGAGGCGACGAAGACCGGCACCCAGCAATTGCTGCTGTTCCTCGCTGCGATCTTCGCGGTCTACCTAGTACTGGGCGTGCTGTACGAAAGCTACGCGCACCCCTTCACCATCCTCACGACACTCCCGCCGGCGATCTTCGGCGCCTTGCTGGCGCTGCGCATCGTCGGCATCGAATTCACCCTGATCACCACGATAGGCTGCATCCTGCTCGTCGGCATGGTGATGAAGAATGCCATCATGCTGGTGGATTTCGCGTTGCAGGCCGAGCGGCAGGATGGGCTGGCGCCGCTGGATGCAGTACTGCTGGCGGCCCGGCAGCGTGTGCGGCCGATCGTGATGACCACGCTGGTGGCAGTGCTCAGTGCGGTGCCTCTGGCGATCGGCACCGGGCCGGGGTTCGAACTGCGGCAGCCGTTGGGCGTTTCCATTGTCGGCGGCCTGCTCGCGTCGCAGTTGCTGACGCTCTACACCACGCCGGTGATCTACCTGCTGGTTGGCCGGCTGCGCTTTCGGCGCGGGCGGGCGGCCGGTATGGGGGTCGAAGCGAGAGTGCAATCTCCTGCCGTGCAGTAGAGGCTGCCAGGAGCAGCCACGGCCCCTCCGCCATTCTCGCGAGTGCGGGGAATCCAGGCACTGCCGCCTGCGCGTGCTTCGCGCATCGCAATGACAGTGTTATCATGACGATCAGCAAAACAGCCGAGGGGGAGCGCACATGACCGGACCACAGGTCCCGTTTTGGCGACGTGCCTGGATTTCCGTGACCCTGCTCGTCCTGCTGGGTGCGCAGGCGCCGCAGAGCGGAGACGATGTGGCGATTGCGATCAGCCTGGCCCAGATGCTGCGGGCGGCGCGCACCGTGATCTCGTCCAATCAGGCGCTGATCAACGATCCCGACAAGGGCGATAAGGGCCTGACCGGCCAGGTGGTCCTGGCGAAGACGCTGACGATCTACCGGGATGCCAGTGGAACCGATCCGATGACCATGGGCGCGACGACCCGCCAGGGGCGCCTGATGCACGCGCAGATGGACGCCATCGTCGAAGTGGTGGACGCCAACCAGGCGACGATCAACGC
This sequence comes from Acetobacteraceae bacterium, assembly GCA_036265005.1. GTDB lineage: Bacteria > Pseudomonadota > Alphaproteobacteria > Acetobacterales > Acetobacteraceae > JAMXLO01. The sequence continues at coordinate 1,844 of DATAPW010000231.1, forward strand.
CAAGGGCGTCGGCTTCAAGGCGTTCATACCCGCCGTGTTCGCCCGCCTGGTGAACGAGGCGTTCTCCCGCCGTGCCGGCGACGAGGCGTCGGTGAAGGTGACCGCCCCGGTTGACCTGGTACGCAACCGCAAGGCGCTGCCGGATGCGTGGGAGCGCCAGGTGATCGAGTCGAAATTCCTCGCCGCTGACTGGCCGAAGGGCAAGGGTGTCGAAGCGGTGGTCGACCGCAACGGCCATAGCGTGTTCCGCATGATGTCGCCCGAGTATTACGCAGGCTCATGCCTGTCATGCCACGGCGACCCGAAGGGGTCGCTCGACATAACCGGCTATCCGCGCGAGGGCGGCAAGGAGAACGATCTCGGCGGGGTGATCAGCGTCACCTTGACCCGGTGACCGGCCGGTTATGCTGAAGCGGCTCTCCATCAGTGCCAGGCTGCTGATTCTGTCGGTCACGCTGCTGGCGGTGATCGCCGGCAGCAACCTGTATCTGACCGCTGCACTGCGCGAGGCCTCGAACAAGGCGCTGGACTCCGACCAAGTGGTCAGCCAGATCGAGAGCGTCCACGCGGTGCGTGTCGCGTTCGGCGACCTGCGCTACTGGCGTGCCGATCTTTCGGTCAGCCTGCTGATGCTGTCGGAGCGCAATGCCGATGCCGCGCGGCGCCGCCTCGACCGCCAACTGGACGCGCTGGCCGCGACGCTGCCCACGCTCGCGGGGACGTTGCGCGGCGAGGTGGCGGCGTTCGATGAACTGGCTGGCCAGGCGGTCGATGCCTACACGCAGGATCGGCGGGTCATCGGCAACTCGCTGTTTGCCCAGGCGCGGGAGCACAGCCTCAAGATAACCAGCCTGCTGGATGACCTCGAGGCCGGCCTCGCCGAACAGGAGAAGGCCGCGCGCGACCAAGTGCTGCACCATGCGCGCACGGCGTCGCAGGTATCATTGAGCGTCGTTGCGATTTCGGTGCTGCTCGGCATTGCGCTCACCGTGTTCATCCTGCGCTCGATCCTGGTGCCGTTGCGCAGCCTGGTGGGTGCGGTGCGCGCCATCAGCCGCGGCGATGCGACGGTCGACCTGCCGCCGCCGTCGCACGACGAAATCGGCGAAATGACCCGCGCGCTGCATCTGTTCCGCGAGAGCCTGGTGGAGCGCGACCGGCTGGAGCGCGCGGCCGAGCATCAGCGGCGTACCATCCAGCAGGCAGTCGAGGCCCTGAACGAGGGCTTCGTACTGTATGGACCGGACAACAGGCTCGTGTTGTGCAATTCGAAATATCACGAGATCTATGGCGGGATTGCCGACATTGCCGTACCGGGTGCGGCATTCGCCGATATCCTGCGGGCAGCGGTCGGCCGCAGCATCATCGAGCTTGGCGGTCTCAGCGCCGAAGCCTGGATCGAGTCGCGCTTGCGCAACCACGCCGAGCCGCGCGGCGTGCACGAATTCCGGCTCGGCAGGCGCTGGGTACAGGTGGCCGAACGCAAGACCTACGACGGCGGCACAGTTGCGGTGCACACCGACATCACCGAACTCAAGGAACGCGAGGCAGAATTGCAGCGTGCCAAGGAAGGCGCCGAACTCGCGACGCAGGTGAAGTCGGAATTCCTCGCCAATATGAGCCACGAACTGCGCACGCCGCTCAATGCGATCATCGGCTACAGTCAAATTCTGCAGGAAGACGCCCAGGATTCCGGCGAGTCCGCCATGCTGCCGGACCTGAAGAAGATCGAAAATGCCGGCAACCACCTGCTTGGCCTGATCAACAGCATCCTCGACCTGTCGAAGATCGAGGCAGGTCGCATGGAGGTCTATATCGAGACGGTCAACGTGGCGGCGCTGGTCGAGGACGTGCGGATCATGGTGGAGCCGCTGGCGGCGCGCAACGCGAACCGGCTGGTCATCGCCTGCGCACCGGATGCCGGCGTGATTTCGACCGACATGACCAAGCTGAAGCAGGCGCTGCTGAACCTGTTGAGCAACGCCAGCAAATTCACCGACAAGGGCACCGTGATCCTGACCGCCGCGCGGCGCGTCATCAGTGGCAGCGATTGGATGGAATTCACCGTCAGCGATAGCGGTATCGGCATGACGGAGGCGCAGCTTGACGGCCTGTTCCAGGCATTCAGCCAGGCCGACAGTTCTACCACGCGTCGCTATGGCGGCACCGGACTTGGGCTGACCATCACGCGCAGTTTCGCGCGCATGTTGGGCGGCGATGTGACAGTCATTAGCCGGCTAGGCGAAGGGTCCACTTTCACACTCACCTTGCCGGCCAGCCAGGAAGCCACCCAGCCCCAGGGTGATGCCATCCCGCCGGTCGGATCGGAGGCACTGGCGACGGTGCTCATCGTGGACGATGACCCGGCGGCACGGCATATCATCGGCTCGCATCTCGCGCGGGACGGCTATCGCCTGCTCTACGCCACGTCCGGCCAGGAGGCGCTGGATTTGGCGCGCGAGCATCGTCCGGATGCCATCACGCTCGACATCATGATGCCGCAGATCGACGGTTGGACCGTGCTGCATACGCTGAAGGGTGATCGGGAGCTATCGTCGATTCCTGTCGTGCTGGTCACCGTCAATCAGGATCGCAGCCTGGGATTCGAACTCGGCGCCGTTGCGTTCCTCAGCAAACCGGTGGATCGCGAGGAACTGCTCGAAGTGATCCGCCGTTGCTGCCCTGGCAGTGCGCACGGCGCGGTGCTGGTGGTGGAAGATGAAGCCGAAACCCGCGAGCTGACCGAACGGACCGTCGAGAAACTCGGCTTTCGCGCGGTCCTGACAGCGAACGGACGCCAGGCCATCGCCTGGCTCGAGGCGAATGCGCCGCCGCGGCTGATCCTGCTCGACCTGCTTATGCCGGAGATGGACGGCTTCGGCTTTCTCGAGCGGCTGCGGCTGAATCCCGAGTGGCGCGACATCCCGGTGATCGTGGTCACTGCCAAGCAGTTGACAGTGGAGGAGCGGCAATGGCTGGGCCAAAATACTCAGCAGGTCATCGCCAAGGGACAGAGCGCGCATGTCGATCTGTCGCAGTCGGTGCGCGCGGTCCTGGCCCGCGTCGTACCCGCGCCGGCCGGTTGAGGGCGCGCGATGGCGAAGATATTGCTGGTCGAGGACAACGAGCTGAATCGCGACATGCTGTCGCGCCGACTGACGCGCAACGGCTATACGGTTGTGGAGGCGGTCAACGGCGAGCAGGGCGTGGCGATGGCTGCCAGCGAGGCGCCGGACCTCGTGCTGATGGACATGAGCCTGCCGGTGTTGGACGGTTGGTCGGCAACGCGGGCACTGCGCGCGGATCCCGCCACCAGGGATATCCCGGTGATCGCACTGACCGCCCACGCCATGGCGGGTGACCGCGAGCAGGCGATGGCGGCCGGCTGCAACGACTACGACACCAAACCGATCGAGCTGCCGCGGTTGTTGGGCAAGATCGCGGCGCTGTTGCGCCGGTGAGGGTGGATCGCGATGGGTTTCGCTTCGCTCTGCCCATCCTACGTGGCAGGGCACACGTGACGTTGTGACGTGGGATGGGTAGAGCGCTGCGAAACCCATCATCCGGGGTCAACCCAACCTAATCCGGTCGACGGATCACCAGCAGCGTCACGTCATCGGCCTGCGGAGTATCGTCCGCGTGCGCGAACACCCGTTCCACCAGTGTCTGGGTCAACGGCGCCGCCGGCAGGTGGCCGATTTCGTGCAGGTCGGTCAGCAGGCGCTCAAGCGTGTAGCTCTCGCCTGAGGCATTGACCATGTCCGGCATGCCGTCGCTGACGATGACCATGCCGTCGCCGGCCGCGATCTCCAGCGTGCTGTCATGGAACCGCGCAGTCTCGATCGCGCCGAGTGGCGGATCGTTGATGCAGGCCAGTTCCACCGCAAGCCGGCCCGCATGCAGCAGGAACGGCCGCACGTGGCCCGCATTGACGTAGCGCAGCATGCCGGTCTCGAGATCGAGAAATCCAAAAAACAGCGTCACGAACATGCAGAGCGGATTGTTCTTGCACAGCTCGGTGTTCATCACCGCGGCAATTTCGGCCGGGAGCGGCTGGCGTCCCGTCGTATCGATATACTGCAAGGTCGTGGCTCGCAGCAGGCTGCGGGCACGCGCCATGAACAATGCCGCGGGCATCCCCTTGTCGGACACATCGCCGACGGCGACGCAGAGCGTGCGCTCATCCAGCGCGAAACAGTCATACAGATCGCCGCCCACCTCGCGTGCCGGATGCATGATGGCATGGACGTCGATCGCCATGCCGCCCGCCGCCGAGGGAAATTCCGTCGGCACCATGCTGAGCTGCTGGCGGCGTGCTTCGGCCATCTCGGCCTCCATGCGGCCAAGCTGGCGTCGCACTTCGGCGCGCAAGGCTTTCTTTTCCAGCACCGATCCAAGCCGCGCGCGCAGCAGCACCGGGTTGAACGGCTTCGGCAGATAGTCCTCGGCGCCGAGTTCCAGGCAGCGTACCACGGTGTCGACCTCGGTGGCGGCGGAGATCATGATGACCGGCGTCTGTTCCAGGCGGTTCTCGTTGCGCAACTCTTGCAGCACCTCGATGCCGCTTTTGCGCGGCATCATCACGTCCAGCAAAATGACGTCGAACGGCGCCTGGTTATTCATCGCCAGTGCCTCCTCGCCATCGACGGCGCACTCGACGTTGGCATAGCCGAGACGCCGCAGCCGACGGCTCAGCATCTCCCGGTTGTCGGGATTGTCATCCACAACAAGCAGTCTGGCGGTCAGTTGCATCGGGCCATCGGATCCCAGACCGCGCCGACTGCGTCAGTTCGATGACACTGTAGCGGCATTGTTGCAAAGCTTGAGATAACTCGGCATGTAGCTCACCGGTGCGTGAAAGCGCAAGCGATTGGAGGCACGGGATGAAGATGGCGGTAGAGCCGGTTGGTCCCGGCGTGGTCAAGGTTATCCTTGATGGGCGGCTGGATGTAGCGGGTTCAGGCATCATCGATCTGCAGTTCAGTGCCATCGCCGGCTCGCACCGGGGGGTCGTTGTCGATCTTGCCGGTGTCAGCTTCCTGGCATCGATTGGCATCAGGACCTTGCTGCTGGGTGCCAAGGCTGTGCAACGTCGAGGCGGCAGCTTCATCCTGCTCAACCCGGTGGAAGAGGTGGAGCGCGTGCTGGAGGTGATGGGCATGACGGATTTGATGCCGGTGTTCCACGACGCCGATACCGCCTTGGCCGCGGCGGCTGCACAGGCGTGACTGACGGCCTGCTGACGGTGAGCGAAGTCTACTCTCTGACGCTGCGCAACGATCGCGCGGAACTGGCGCGGATGGCGCCTTGGATCGACGATGTCATCGCGCGGCTTGGCGTGGCCGCGGGCACCGCCCATGCGCTGCACCTCTGCCTGGAGGAGGCGGTGGTCAACGTCGTTGACTACGCGTTCGAACCCGATACGTCGCACGACGTGCATATTGCATTGTGGCGTGACGACGCCGCGATGCACGCCGAGGTCATCGACGATGGCCGGCCGTTCGATCCGTTGTCGTACAGCTTGCCGGGGGCACCGAATGACCTGAAATCGGCGGAGATCGGCGGCCTGGGGATCAAGCTGATGCGGAGCTATGCGGCCCGGGTGGATTACCAGCGCTCAGGCAAGACCAACCGCCTGGTGCTGTCGTTTCCGGCGGAGTGACCGGGCACCGGTCTCGTCGTCCGACAGAGCTTCCCCAAGCCCACATGACATTCTTGTCATGCAGCATCGTCGGGCAGGCGCGCCCGCCGCAAATGGCGACCGGTTGTCGGGGCGGCTGTGGCGGCCTATGTCCCTGGCATGAGCGAACAGTGCGAACCGGAACCGACGGCTGAGCGAGACAAACCGCTGCGCCCGGCGACGCCGGCGGCGCCGAAGGAGATCGGCGGCCCCAAGGGACCGGAACCGACCCGCTACGGCGACTGGGAAGTGAACGGCCGCTGCAGCGACTTCTGAGTGCTGCGGCGGAATGCGCTGCGCTTTTCCGCCCTAAGGCCGGTCACACGTCGTCGGCCGGAAAAGCGCAGAGCATTCCGCCGTCACGGATCGGCGCGTCGCCGCAGCGCGGCGGTCATGGTGTTCTCCAGCAGGCATGCGATGGTCATCGGACCCACGCCGCCGGGCACCGGCGTGATCGCGCCGGCAACCTGGGAAACCTCGGCGAACGCCACGTCGCCAACCAGCCCGCCGGCCGGCAGCCGGTTGACCCCGACATCGATCACCGTGGCGCCGGGCGCGATCCAATCCCCACGCACTATTTCCGGCTTGCCGACCGCCGCCACCAGCACGTCGGCCCGGCGGCACTCGGCCGGCAGGTCCCGGGTGCGGGAGTGCGCCACGGTGACGGTGGCATTGGCTGCCAGCAGCAATGCCACCATCGGCCGCCCGACGATCGCCGATCGGCCGAGTACCAGAGCACGGGCGCCTGCCAGCGCAACGCCGGCTTCGGCCAGCAGCTTCATCACGCCAAGTGGCGTGCAGGGGACCAGGCCAGGGTACCCGGCCGCGAGGTGGCCGGCATTCAGTGGGTGGAACCCGTCCACATCTTTCTCGGGATCAACCGCCTCGATCACCGTCCGGGTGGCGATATGCGATGGCAGCGGGAGCTGCACCAGGATGCCGTCGATGGCCGGATCGGCGTTCAGCCGCGCGATACGGGTCAGCAGCGCTTCCTCGGAAGTGTCGGCCGGCAGGCGGATGGTCTGTGCTGCGATGCCGGCAGCGGTCGCGGCGCGGTCCTTGCTGCGCACATAGACCGAACTGGCCGGATCATCGCCCACCAGCACCACCGCGAGCCCCGGGCGGAACGGCAGGGTTGCGACGCGGGCACCCAGCTTCGCCCGCATCGCCGCGGCGATCGCCTTGCCGTCGATGATCCGGGCGCTCACAGGGCCGCCAGTCTGGCGCCAAGTTCTGCCGGGTCGCCGGCGACATGCAGGGTCTTTTCCCGGCTGGTCACGCCGGCGGCCAGCCGAACCGACGATGGCGCCAGGCCGAGGGCCAGCGCCAGGGCGGAGCAGGCGGCACGGTTGGCGCGGCCGGCCTCCGCCGCCTCGGAGACGCCGATCCGCAGGCGCTCACCATCCGCCGAAGGGGCAGGGCCGTGCAGTCCGGGCCGCCGTGCCTTCGGCTGCACCTTCACCGCGACGGCAACGCCATCCGGCAGGGGGCGCCAGAATTGGCTCAAAAGCCGATGTTCCGGACCAGGCTGAACTCGATCTCTCCCAGCAGCATGCGCGCCGCCTGCAGCAGGAGGATCAGGATAATGGGGCTGATGTCTATGCCGCCCAGGTTGGGCAGGAGATTGCGAATCGGCCGTAATGCCGGCTCGGTGATCCGGTAGAGGAAGTCGCCGATCGTCCAGACAATCCGGTTCCTGGTGTCCAGGACGCCGAAGCTGGTGAGAATGCTGAACACCGCGGACAGGATCACCGCCCAGATATAAAGGCTGAGCAACCGGTCCACGAGCCAGAACAAGGCCATCATCAGCGGTGGTCTCCCAAGGGTCGGCGGAAGCTAGCGGGGGGCAATTCGGTCCGCAACCTGCACGAACCGCTGCTGGCTGGCATATCGGGGTCCGGCGGGGAGTTGCCAGTCCTGTCATCACGACTGGCCGGCCTCCGGGGTTGCTTGACTTCGCCGTGCCTGCTGAGCAATGTCCGCGGCCGGCGGGACGGGGCTGTAGCTCAGTTGGGAGAGCGCCTCGTTCGCAATGAGGAGGCCAGGGGTTCGAATCCCCTCAGCTCCACCATCGTCCCGCGTGATTGCTGATAGTCCCAATCTATGCGCCGCCTATGACGGCGATGGGTCCCCCCGCCAATGGTTCGCAATCTCGGATGAAGGAAAGATGTCGGCAAAGTAGATCGCCATCGTTTCCAGGGATGCGTCGTGCAGGTGTCGCATCCGATCCCTTGCGGCAACACAGTCGTCCGGCACCACGACGTAGAAATCGCGAAGTGCCGCGTCGCGCACAGTGGATTCGACACAGCACTGGGTCGCTACGCCCGCAACAACCAGCGTGCGGGTCCTGTTGGCCCGCAGCAGCTTCTCCAGGCCTGTATCGACGAAGCCGCTGAAGCGGTGTTTTACCACAACCGATTCGCCGCGCACGGGTGCGGCTTCCGGAACGATCTCCGCTCCCCAGGTGCCAGGTACGCAGACATCACGGGAACCGGAGCGCTGTTCTGCAAATAGCCGCACGTCGGACGCGTCGGCCTCGCCGTACTCCGCCTTGACATGCACAACCGGGACCTGCCGCAGGCGCGCCTGCCGCAGGAGTTCGGCAATCCGCGGAATAGTCGCGCGTATCTGCGAAAGGCCCTCGGCCCGTTGGCCCATCGCACCGCCCGCATCGCAGAAATCATTCTGCAGATCGACGAGTACCAGGGCCGAATGCGCGGGGTCCAGGCGGGCACGGCGGTCGTGCAGCAGCCTGTCCCGCTTTGCATCAACACGCCACGCCAGCGCGTTATGCGCGTTGCCGTCCCAGACCTGCATGATCTCGGCGGCCGGCACCACCAGACCGAACGCCTGCGCCATCTTGATCAATGCATTGCGGTGCCGGTCTGCCGAGGCTTCTGCAACGCAGTCCTCTGCCACCACCGTATAGTAGTCGTTGAAGAACGCATCGCGGACCGTCGATTCAACGCAGCCGCTGGTGACGACGCCGGTGACCACCACGCTGCGGATGCCATTGCTGCGCAGGTAGAGATCGATAGCGGTATCCCAGAACGGGCTGAACCGATGCTTGGTGAGCACAACCTCATTTGCTGCATTTTCGGGCGCAACGCAGTACCAGTCGGCCCCCCACGATCCTTCCAGGCACTGGCTCTGGTGAAAGCCGCGGCGATTGTACGTCTCGGCCAGGGCTGCGGAGGTATCGACCGCGCCGTAGGTGGCGCGGACCCAGATGATCAGCATGCCCCGGTGGCGCGCAGCATCGATAAGCTGGTGCAGCGAGGCAGCCATCGCCGGCATCATAGACACATCATTGCCCAGTTTGCCGAACGCTCCGTCCGGATCGCAAAAGTCGTTCTGCACGTCAACCACGACCAGCGCGGTGGAGGTCGGATCGACCCGTTCGGACAATGGCAGAATGCGACCTTTGCCCGGAATGAACTCAATCGTATCGGACGCACTCATCGCCCTGTCTCCCGTGTTCCGGAAACCAGCGGAGCGCCCCTTCTCGCGCTTGACAAGCCCACCGCCCCGGCGCGTCAATTCCGCCCTCTCGTGGTGGATTGCGCGCGCTCATTGTCAGACGAACTCTGCTTCCTGCCGATCGCCGAGGCTGCGCGCCAGATTGCGGCACGTGCGCTGTCACCGGTTGCACTCACCGAGGCGTATCTGGCGCGCATATTGGCGGTCGATGCGCAATTGAATGCCTATGTCACGATGACCGCCGACCTCGCACTGCAGCAGGCGAAAGCCGCAGAGGCAGAATTGCAGCGTGGGCTGAATCGCGGACCGCTGCACGGCATTCCGTTCGGCCTGAAGGACATGGTCGAGACCGCCGGCATTCTGACCACCGCGCATTCCAGGCTGCTGGCGCACAATTATCCCGCCAAAGATGCGGCCGTGGTCGAGCGGCTGCGCGATGCGGGGGCGGTGCTGTTGGGCAAGCATGCGTCGCACGAATTCGCGCATGGCGGGCCGTCGTTTGACCTGCCCTGGCCGCCGGCACGCAACCCGTGGAATGCCGCGCATTATACCAACGGATCGAGCAGCGGCTCGGCTGCCGCTGTTGCCGGTGGCCTCGCCGCAATGGCGATCGGCACCGACACCGGCGGCTCGATCCGCAGCCCGTCATTCCTGTGCGGTACTGTCGGGTTGAAGCCGACATTCGGACTGGTGAGCCGATCCGGCGTCATCCCGTTCTCGATGAGCTGCGACCACGTCGGACCGATCACGCGCAGTGTCGAGGACTGCGCGATCGTCTTGCAAGCGATCGCCGGCCACGATCCGCGTGATCCCGGCAGCGCGCGGCGCGAATTGCCGGATTTCGCCGCCAGCTTGCGGGCCGGCATCAAGGGTCTGCGCATCGGCATCGTGCGGCATTTCTGGGAAGAAGATGCGCCGGCCAACGCGACGCTGCGCATGGCGGTCGATGCAGCCATCGATGTGCTGCGCGATCTCGGCGCCATCGTCGAGGATGTGCGTCTGCGCTCGCTGCGCCACTATTACGCCGTGCGGATCGTGCTGACGGAGTCGGAACTGTTCGCGCGGCATCAGCATTCGCTGCAACAGAATCCCGGCGCGTACGGCGAACACTTCCTGTCGCGCATACTGGCGGCGACGCTGTTCACCTCTGCGGACTACATCGCCGCGCAGCGCGAGCGGCGCAGCATCATGGAGGATATGCAGCCGGTCTATGCCCGCTATGATGCGCTGCTGACCGCAGGTGCCGGACCAGCGCCGCGGTTGGATGCGCACCAGAGCCTGGGCGCCCGCGACAAATGGGCCAGCCCGGGCGTCGGAGCGCTGTTCAGCGTGACGGGTGCGCCGGCGCTCGCGCTGCCCTGCGGGTTCAGCGACGATGGCTTGCCGCTTGGCATGCAGATCGCGGGAAGGCCGTTCGAGGACGCGACCCTGCTGCGCATCGGCCACGCCTATGAGCAGGCCACACGCTGGGGCGATCGCAAACCTGCGCTGATCGCCGGTGCGGTACAGCCGGCGATCCACACCGATGCAGAGCATGCAAGTCCGGTCGATGTCACGGATGACATCCGCGGCATCGTCGATGCAATGTTGCGCCGCGCGGGGCTGCGCCTGACCGAGAGCCAACGCGATCTGCTGTACCAGGCTGCGCCATACGCGATGGCAATGACGCAGCTTCTGCCACGCGATCGAAGCTGGAATGACGATCAAGCCAGCGTGTTCAGGCTGGAGCAATAAAGCGAGGAAGCGATGCAACCGAGTACCTACGGCCCCTTTCCATACCTGCCGATCACGCGGCGCAAGAACTTCAGTTGGCCGGACGGCAAGCGACTGGCGCTGTGGGTCATCCCCAATATCGAGTTCTTCCACCTGGACGATCCGATGCCCGGTTCGCACAACGAGCGGATCGCGCGCGCCAATGCGAAGATCCCCAACGTGCGGAACTGGACGATGCGCGACTACGGCAATCGCGTGGCGGTCTGGCGGATGATGAAGGTGCTGGCTGCACACGGCATCCGCGGCACCGCGGCGCTGAACAGCGAGGTCTGCCAGCATCACCCGGAGATCATGGAAGCCGCGATGGCAAATGGCTGGGAGTTCATGGGCCACTGCCAGACCAACGCAGTGCGGTTGAATGAAATGCCACCCGAGCAGGAACGCGAGGCGATCCACGACACGCTGGAGACGATCGCGCGCACCACGGGCAAGAAGCCAGCTGGATGGCTCGGTGCGGGCCTGGCCGAGACTTGGGACACGCTGGACCATCTGATCGCGGAAGGCGTGGACTATGTCGCCGACTGGACCAGCGATGATCTGCCATTCCGGATGACGGTCGGTGGCAAACAGATCATGTCGGTTCCCTATACGCTGCAATGCAATGACACGGTGCAGTACTTCGACCAGAAGGCGACGGCCGCTGAGTTCGGTGACGTGCTGCGCCGGCAGTTCGACTGGCTCTACCAGGAGAGTGCGGAAGTGCCACGCGTCATGGCCATCGCGTTGCACCCGTTTGTATCGGGGATGCCTTACCGCATCGGCGCTGTCGATCAGGCGCTGGACTACATCTGCTCGCACAGTGGCGTCTGGACTGCGACCGGGCACGAGATCGTCCGGCACTATCGCGATGCGGTGCCGGAAGACTGAACGTCAATCGGCGCAGACTGCATCCAACAACGCACGGAACCCATGCGTGCAGTACTGCGGATCCAGCCGCATCAGGCGCTCCAGCACGGGCGTGGCATTCGGATAACGCGCAGCAGTGTTGTCGGAGAGTTTTTGCAACAGCGTTGCGCGATCCATCGGGCGATCCGGGCTTCCCACTGCGCTCAGGCATTCCCGGCTGACCGTGCGACCGTCGCGCAATGTCACCGAGACACGCGATGCACGGTCATTGGGCGGCGGCAGATCAGGCTGCAACAGGCGCACGGTGACCATTGGCCGCAGGCGGACGATATCCGGCGCATTCATCGTGTCCGAACGGAACCCGTCCGCGCCGGCAGATCCTGAGACCAGCGCCGTCGCGACCACGTGCGGTACGGAAAACTTCGCCGCCAGTGTCGTATCCGGGTTGGCGTTCTTCAGGTCGACCGCGAGCGGATGCGTCTCGACATCGATGGCCGCCAATCCGGCGAGCGCCGGTTCGCCGATCTCGTGGCGCAAGCTCAGCGCGGCCTCTGCCACCGAATGGGTGTACTGACAGCACGCATAGAGTTTGGTGTAGCCATCCTGTACCGCCCAGGATTCTCCCAGTCCTGCACTGAGGCATTCCGCTTCGGTCGGCGCCTGGAAGATGGTGCCGAACACGTCGTGCGGTGCATCGGCCGAGCCATTCAGTCCGCAGGCGGCCCAGTCCACGCACATCATGCCGCTCCAGGCACCGGCCGCGGACCAGGCGTTGCGCACCAGCGCACCGCGGACGACATGATTGCGTGGTCCGACGGTGACCAGCGTGCTCGCCATCGCCAACACGTTGCGCAGTTCGTCAGCGGGCAGCCGCCGAGCCAGGGCCACGGCCGCGGCGGCGCCAACGGCACAGAACTGTGCGTGTGAGTGGACGTGCCGCCCCGGCGAATTCCAGGTCATCGCGAAGCGCGTGACAATCTCATACGCCAGCACCAATGTCCGCAGCACCTCTATGACAGGCATGTCGGTCGCTTCGGCTTCGGCGAGCAGGGCCGGCACGATGTACAGCCCGGCATGGCATGATGCCTTGCGATAGCCCTCGTCCAGTTCGAGCCAGCAAGCTGCCAACCCGTTGGCGACCGCGGCGTTTTGCCGGCCCGTCCGCGAACGGCCGCCACGGAACACCGTCGCCTCGGCATCCGCACGCCGATCGAGGGTCATCGCGTGGAACCTGGCAACCTCGGGCTCGCTGCTGGCGGCGATGATCGCTCCGAAGTCATCCGCCAATACCGCGGCTGCGCGCGCCAACATCGCCGGTGGGATGCGATCAGGAGACATTCCCGCCGCCCAGTCGGTCAGTGCCCTCAGACCGTCCATCGCGGCCGCCCTATCATCCTGCATGGGTGGTGTCTCCTTGCGTGCCGGCGCTTGTGTGGCTCCGGTCGATCTTTATCTTGATGTGGTGTCCCGCGGTGACAGGCGGGTAGCGCGGCGTTTCTCCCTGCGCCAGACAGGAACTGATGCAGGCAACCGGCGCGTCGTAATCCGGGTGCACGAAAAAGCCGATCGACTGGCGCTCGCTATTGGCCATGTTGAGCCCCGACGGGTTCACAACGCGATGCAGTGTCGAACGCCAGCGGTCGTTGGTCCAACGAGCCATCAGGTCGCCGATGTTGATCACCAATTTGCCAGGCCGCGCAGTGACCGGCGTCCACCTGCCATCGGCTGTGCGGGCTTCGAGGCCACCCAATGCGTCGGTCATCGCCAGGATCGTCATCGCGCCGAAATCGGTGTGGGCGCCGGCGCGCAACTGTCCAGGCTGCGGCGGCTCGTGCTGCGGCGGATAGTGGTGACACGCCATGATGCTGAAGTGCCGCTGCATCTTGTCGGCGAAAAAATCCTCTGGCAATGCGAGCGCGCATGCGAAGACACGGAACACATCCGATGTCAGCCGCTCGAACGCGCGATACAGCGCGATGAGTGTCGCGTCGATCCCGGTGGGAATTTTTGGAAGAATATTAACAGCGTAGGCTGACCGGGCATCCGCCAGATCAGCGAAATAGGCGTTGTGGTCGTCGATCGGGCCAAGAAACACCGATTCGCGCAGGTCGGGCGGTGCGTCCTGTCCCGTTGTGCGCGCGAGATTGCGCGTTGCCACGCCGTGATAGCCGCGCTGCTGGCCTTTGACGGTGGGCGCGAACTGCGCCTTGGTTGCCTGTGGCAGGTCGAAGAACGCCCGCGATGCGGCGAATGCGCGCCGCAGCAGGTCATTGGGTAGAACATCGCCCGACACGATGATGAAGCCGATCTCCTCGCAGGAGCGAGCGACCTGGCGCGCCACGCCATCACGGTTCGTGCCATCGACGAAGCGATCAAGGTCGACAGTCTCGATGGCCGTCTCAGCTCCTTTCGTCATGCCGGATCCGCCGATGACAGCGGCGCATCGACCACATGCGGGTAAGCGACATCGCGGCCGAGCAGGCCGCCGGAGACCATAGCCGCCTTCAGCCGAACGAAACTCTCGAGGGGCAAGTCGGGTGTCGTCGCCCATAGCTGGGCCTCGCGAGAGCCTTCGATGATGCGTGCAATCGGCGGGGCATCGAGGTCGGGCAGCCAGGCGCCGATTGACTCAGCGATGGCGGCCGGTGGGGCGGCTTGGAACGCCACCTGTGCGGCAGCAAGTCCGGACACCAATCGCCGGCACGCGTCGCGGTTGGCAACGATGTAGCTGCGCAGTGCATAGAACGTCGAATAGGCGATACCGCCGCGTTGCGAGAACCGGTGCCAGACATGCTCCGCGCCGGACTTGACCAGGCGGTCGGCCCATGGCTCCAGCATCTGGATCACATCGATCTCGCCGCGCAGGAATGCTCCGAAATTATCTGCCATCGGCCGATCCGGCAATGGCCGCACGCTCGATGGCGGTACGCCCGCACGAGCCAGGTCATTCTGCAATGTCAGCCACGGTGGCGGCACTTCGCATGCCGCGGCGACACGGAATTGCAGCAGGTCCTGGAAGCAGAATGCGGAGTCCGGCCAGACGATGGTGCGCATGTTCTCGCACAGGCGCAGCTTGAGGTCTGCCATCAGTTCTTCCCCGATCGCGCACAATTATCCATTCCATGTCTCGTATCGGTGCGCAACCGGCTGTCGGTTGCGAGCCGCCATGCCTGGTGGGAAGCTTCGCGCATGACAAGGAGGATGGCATGAAGCTCCCGCATCATGAACGCTACGGCTACAGCCCGATCCATAAGCGGCCGGTGTACGAGTGGCCGAATGGCGGGCGGATCGCCTTCACTCTGTGCAACAACATAGAGCAGTTCGCCTTCCGCGCCGGGTTGGGTGGCGACAGCGCGGTGCAGAATGCGCCGCAGTCCCAGCGCAATTACGCCTGGCGGGAGTATGGCAACCGGGTCGGCATCTGGGCGTATTTTGACCTGCTGGACGAGTACGATCTGCCGGCATCGCACAACATCAAATCGGCCGTGCTGGAAGCGTGCCCGGACCTGGTGGAACGGCTCAATCAGCGCGGCGACGAGTACATTGCGCACGGCCGCACCAATGCGGAGCGTCAGGATGTGTTGTGGGAGGAAGACGAGGGACGGCTGATCGCGGAATGCACCGAGGTGCTGACACAGCTAGCCGGCAAGCGTCCGACCGGCTGGATGGGTCCCTATGTTGCGCAGAGCCGCGTCACGCTCGATCTGCTGCAGAAGGCCGGGTATGAGTATGTGTTGGATTGGCCGGAGGACGACCAGCCGTTCTGGATGCGCACGCGCGCGGGACGCATGATGTCGGTGCCCTATCCGCTGGAGCTGAACGACATTCCCGCGATGGTGTCGCGTCAGCAATCCGCGCGCGATTTCGAGGACATGATTCGCGACCAGTTCGACGAGATGCTGCGGCGGTCGGAGAAGTATCCGCTGGTGTTCGCGGTTTCGCTGCATCCGTTCGTCATCGGCCAGCCGTTCCGCATGCAGGTGCTGCGCCGCGCGCTGGACTACGTGCTGCAAAAGCGTGACAAGCTGTGGATCACGGTGCCCGGCGAGATCGCGCGATACTGCGCCAGCCTGCCGGCCGGCATTGTGCCGGATTGCTGATGTGCGAGCACCACTTCCATTGTCATGGCCGGGCGTGGGCCGGCCACCGGCGGCTTTCCTTGGCGGTTCGGTCCCGGACGTGGATGGCCAGGTCACGCCCGGCCATGTCGGTGGGCGCGGTATTACCCGTCAGAACCACGCCCAAAGATCCGGCTCGGCCGCCAACCGCTTGGCGGTGCCATCGAAAACGATCGAGCCTGACTTCAGAATTACCGCCCGATCCACCGACTTCAGGGTCACCGGTACATTCTGCTCGACGATGACGATGGCGGTGCCCATCGACTGGTTGATGGTCTGCAGGCCGCGCAGCACGTTTGCTGCGATGATCGGCGCCAGGCCGGTGGTCGGTTCGTCGAGCAGCAGGATCGCAGGCTTGGTCATCAGCGCCATGCCGAGTGCCAGCATCTGCTGCTGACCGCCGCTGAGCGAACCGGCGACCTGCCGGCGGCGCTCGCTGAGGATCGGGAACAGTTCGAAGACCTGCGAGATCGCGCGAGGATCATGCAGCAGACCGGCAATCGACAGGTTCTGCTCTACCGACAGTTCGCGAAACACGTTATGGCCCTGCGGCACGAAGCCGATGCCTCGCCGCACGTTGCGGAAGACCTGTCCGGGAATGATCGGCTCGCCGTGAAACCGGACCTCACCGGTGATCGCGTCGTGGTCGCCCACGGCGCATTTCAGCAGCGTGGTCTTGCCCGCGCCGTTGTGGCCGAACACCGCGAGCCGCTCACCGGCAGCGACCTGCAGCGTCACGCCCTTCAGTGCGGCGAGCCCGGCATACGACGCACCGACATTGCTGAATTCGAGCATTGGCCGCCTATACGCCGAAATACAGTTCGGCCAGCACGCTGCTGGCGAGCAGTTCGTCCACCGTGCCCGCCTGTATGATGCGTCCGTTGGCCATGAACACGGCGCTGGTGCACAGGTCCTTGATGAACGAGATATTGTGCTCCACCACGCAGATGGCGCGGCCATCCGCAGCTTCCTCGCGCACGACGCTCTGCATGGTTTCGTAGGCATGGCCCTCGACACCGGCCATCGGTTCGTCGAGCAGCAGGCACTCGCCGCCATGCATCAATGCGCGGGCAAACCCGATCAGCTTCTGTTGGCCGAACGGCAGTTCACTGACCAGCTTGTCGGCCATGGCTGCCAATCCCAGGCGTCGCAGGATGGCACGTCCGCGCTCCTGCAATGCGGCCTGCTCACGACGCATTGCACCGGGCGAAAGAAGCACCTTGAGCAGGCTTTCACCACCATAAACCCGCGGCGCGACAGAAAGATTCTCCATCGCCGTCATGGTGTGGAACAGTCGCATGTGTTGCCAGGTGCGCGAGATGCCGGCCCGCGCTCGGCGATACAGCGGCATAGAGTCGATGCGCTGGCCGGCGAGGAAAATGCTGCCGGCATCCAGCGACACGACTCCCGAGATCAGGTTGAACAGTGAGGTCTTGCCGGCGCCGTTCGGGCCGATCAGGCCCAGGATGTCGCCCTGGCCGATGGCCAGGTTGATGTTCTCGGCCACGACGATGCCGCCGAAGCGCTTGTGGACGCCTTCGAGGCGGATCACTTCGGTCATGTATGGGGCCGACGCGCGGCGATGATGCCCTGCGGGCGCACCAGGATGAACAACAGCACCAAAACGCAGAACAGGATGCCCTGGAATGGCGCCATGACACTGGGCGGCAGTTGCAGGAACGTGATGGCCTGCGGCAGGCCGAGTAGCAGGAACGTGCCGATCACCGGACCCAGCGCGGTGCCCATGCCGCCGATCACCACCATGGTAAGGATGGCAGCGGACTGCAGCACGTCGAACTGGGACGGGCTGAGGTACTGATAGTAAAAAGCGTAGATCCCGCCTGCCAGTCCTGCGAGGCCGGACCCGACCGCAAGGATCACAACCTTGATCCGCGTTACGTTGCGCCCCAGCGCCAGCAGCGCGAGTTCATCGTCTCGCATCGCCGTGATGATGGCACCGTATGGTCCGCGCACGATCCAACGGATCAACAGGACCACCAGCACGCCCAGGCTGAGTGAGATTGCGGCGAACAATGCGGCGCGCGAGGGGCCGGTGATGGCCGGCGGTATATCGCTGAGCCCCGCGTCTCCGCCGGTGAATTCTACATTCTTGATGATCTGCAGCAGGCCGAGCTGGAAGCCGATGCTGGCGATCAGCAGATAATCGCCGGCGACACGGATTGCCGGAAGCGACATGGCGACCGACGCGACCGCGGCCAGTACGCCGCCCGACAGGATCGCGGGGATCGCCGGAACATGCCAGACGATTGCCAGCAGGCCGGCCGTGTAGGCACCGATGGCGTAGAAGATCGGATGTGCGATGCTGATCAGGCCGCCATAGCCGATGATCAGGTCGAAGCTGGAGCTAAGTACCAGGTAGATGCCGGCAAGCACGAGTATCGAATTGATGTAGTTCACGCGCGTTATACCTTCGCCTGTACTGGGGTTGGCGAAGGGATGGCGCGTCTGGCTCGGAAACCCGGCAGGCGAAAGCCGCGCGGGAACAGCACGATGACGACGAACAGAAAGCCGTACAGCACCAGTCCCTGCCATTTGGAGGCAATCACCAGCACGCTGTAGCTTTGCACCAGTGCCAGCACGACGGCTGCGGCCGCAGCGGCGAACAATCGCCCCATGCCGCCCAGCAGCGTGCCGATCACCGCGAACAGCATCAGGTCATTGGGCGTGGTCGGCAGCACGGCCGCGCGCGTGCCGAACAGATACATGCCCTCACACGAGAACACGGCGGCTATCGCGAACGCCACCAGGTAGGCGCGCTGGGCGCTGATGCCATACAGTTCTGCCAGCCGCCCGTTGTCAGCCACTGCCAGCAGGAACTGGCCCTCGCGGTGGAATTGCAGGAACAGCCACAGCGCAATCAGCGACACTGACGTCACCGCGATCGCGGTCAGATCCCAATCGGTTACCGCGATGCCGTGAATGATGCGAACCGGCGACAGGATGCTGGGGAACAGCGTCACCGGTTCGGTGCCGAACAGGAACATCAGAACATAGGCGATGAGCTCGGAAAATATCAGCGTGAAGATGAAGAACATCAGGTTGGATGATCGGCGGCGACGCAAGGTTCGCAGGCCGTAGAACTCGACCAGCAGGCCAGCGGCTGCCGTCACGGCCACGCCGATCAGGAATGCCGCCCAGGTCGGCCATTCCAGGAAGTTGATGACGGTATACATTGTGTAGAATGCAATGCCCATCATGCCGGCCTGGGCGAAGTTCCACAGCTGAACCACTTTGACGATCAGCGCGAAGGCGATGGTGAACAGCACGTAATACGCCGCGTTGGCAAAGCCCGTCCAAAAGATCTGGGCGAGAATAGGCAGCATCATGTCGGGTCGGCCGCTAGGAGATTGTCGCCAGCGGTACGAATGCGCCATCCTTGACGGTCAGCAGATAGACCGGTTTGTCCACCGTGTGGTCCGGGTTGACCACCAGCTTCCCCGTCATCGGCAGATCGAACTCGCGAATCTCGACCAGGCCCTTGCGGAAATTCTCGCCGCTGACCGGCAGGTTGTTCTTTGCCAGCCATGCGTAGATCGACGAGACGATATAGGGGTAGTCGTAGAGGTATTGGGTGTAAGGCAACCCATTCGGCGCCCGTCCCATCTCCTTTTTCCACCGCTCGATGAACGCCGCGACATTCGGATTGTCGCCAGGCCCTGGCGCCAGCGAGGTGACGATGAAGCCTTCCGCGGCAGCGCCGAGTTGCTTGATCAGCTGCGGATTATACCCGGCGGAGTAGCTAGTGACCCGCTGCTGCATACCAAGCTGGCGCATCTGCGCGATGACCTGCGGCGTGTCGGCAGTCAGGCCCTGGATATGGATTATTTCCGGGTCGGCCACACGCACTTTCAACAGCATGCCGGTGAAGTCGGTCGCCGTCGGATCGTATGCCTCATAAGCCACGATCTTGCCGCCGAGCTGAGTGAAGACATCGCGGAATACCCGTCCGCCTTCAAGGCCGCTCTCGTTATTGATGTAAAGCACGGCCCCGGTGCGTTTGCCGAGTGTGTTGTAGACGTACTTGGCCAATGCCGTAACGTCGACATTTGCCAGCGGATAGGTCGTATAGACGTAGTCACCCAGATGCGCGACCTTCGTCGAACTGGCGCCGATCGACAGCGCCAGCGTCGTGTCGCGCGTGGCAACCGGAGCAGTGGCCTGCACGACCGAGCTCCACGCCACTGCGATCACCGGCACCTTGTCGACACCGATCAAATGGTTAAATGCGTTGATGCCGGTTTGCGGATCGGCCTGGGTATCCTGCACGATCATCTCCAGCGGCTGGCCGTTGACGCCGCCTTTCCTGTTGATGTCTTCGGCGCCCCATTGCGCGGCACGCACCTGATCGGTGCCGAACAACGCCTGGGATCCGGTGAGCGGCAAGGCAACGCCGAGGCGGAGCTTCGGCTTGTCCTGTGCGATGGCGGGCAGTGAGGTGGAGGCCACGCCGGCCATCGCTGTTGCGAGCAGCGTTCTCCGCCTTAGGCTCGCCGGTCTGTTGTCGCTCATTGTCTGCATTCCCCAGATTGCGAGATCTGCTGCCCCGCGTTCACGATACTGATAGCGACCGTGCTCCTGTCAACCGAGTCTCTCGGCATGTAGAGGCGGGCCGGGGCTTCGCCTTTGGACCCCACCAGAGGGCGCTGCCCTCTGGACTCCCGCCAAGGGCTCGCCGTTGGAACCCTTCACTTTCGGATGGATTGCAAAGGCCCTGCCTTTGCTGGGGGTCCTGGGGGCAAAGCCCCAGGCGGGTTTCAGGGCAGAGCCCTGACCTTGGCTTCATTCGAGCGACCATGGATCGGCGCGCAGGCCTGGCCTCGCACCGATCCACAAGCCACTTGTCACGCAGCTTGAACGAGCTTGACCACCGCACCCTTGCCGCGCACCTCCGCCTCCTCGTAATCAGCGGCGGCGATCGCCCGGTCAAGCGCGGCGCGCAACTCCTTTGCCGACTCCAGCGTCAACTCGACCGCTGCTCGCGCGCCGGCATCGAGCGACGTATTGAAGAAGTCGAGCGTAATGACATCGCCCAGCGGCGCGTGACGCGCGTGGTCATAGGCAACCACTGACTGCGTTAGCGGAAACCATTGGTCGCCGCGTTTTGCCATACCCTCCGCGCGTGCGATCTCGATGATGGACGTGCACATGTCCGGCCCTCCTACTTCGCCAAGTGCTTGCCGAAGAAGGCCCAGATCTTGTTCCAGCCATCCATCGCCTGTTCGGGCCGATAGAGCGGGCGGTGCCAGTAGAAGAAACCGTGGCCGGCGCCGTCGTAGCGGTGGAACTCATAGTTCTTGCCGTGCTTCTTCAACTCGGCCTCGTGCTGGTTCACCTGCTCCGGGCTCGGTGCGCGGTCGTCGTTGCCGAACAGGCCGAGCAATGGGCACGACAGATCCTTCGTCATGTCGATCGGTGCCACCGGCGTCTTGGCGTTGAGTTCTTCCGCGCCCATCACGACGCGGCCGCCCCATTGCTCGACGCAGGCGTCGATGTCCTTCTTCTGGCAGGCATAGATGAAGGCGTGCCGGCCGCCCGAGCAGGAGCCGATGAGGCCGACCTTGCCGTTGCATTCAGGCTGCGCGCGCATCCACTTCACGGCGGCTTCGGTGTCGCCGACCATCTGCGAGTCGGCAATGCCACCCTCGGCGCGCACCTTGGCGGCTACGTCGTCAGGGTTGCCGTCGCTGCCGCCACCCTCGCGCTCGTAGAGGTTGGCGCAGATCGCGAGATAGCCGTGATGCGCGAAGCGGCGCGTCGTTTCGATGTAGAGCTCGCTCCAGCCCGGGAGATGGTGGATGAGCACGACGCCCGGAAAGGGGCCGGGGCCGGAGGGTTTGGCCACGTAAGCCGTTATCGGCGTTCCCTTGTCACCTTTGATGGTCACGTTCTCGCAGGTCATGCCTCGGTAGAATGACATCGATCTTCCTCCATGGGCTTGGGTGCTGGGCGTCCATCGGGCCAGCGGAACGCCGCACCGCCAGTATTCGCCGATCGCATCCTGGGTGCAACAAGCGGCCGGTGCGGGACGCGATCCACGGCCGACAAGGCGGTGGCCCTTGATAGGGGGAAGCGATTGAGCATGCGTCACCCCATTTCGGCTTTGCACCAGCAATGGGCGCGTTGTGGCTGAAACCGGAATGGCCGCTTCGGGAGATTGGTACGCGTGAACGGACATTCCCGTCCAGACTCATGGCATCCCGGACTCACCTTTCAAAGAACCGAGTCCAAGTGACCCGCCGGATGGTGGTCGTTGCAGTCTCGCGTTATCCTCAGCCTCGCCTTCATTCGAGGCGGGGTCGGCAGTTGGCGGAGCGGCTGTCTCCGGTGTCACGTTCTCCAAGAATGTCGCTGATGGCACAAAGAACAGAGTTCCGGTGACCGCGCGGCTGTAGTCCAACAACCGGTCGTAGTTGCCGGGCGGTTGACCGACAAACATATTCACCAGCATCTGCTCAACCCGGTGCGGCGACCGGGCATAACCAATGAAATAAGTGCCGAACTCTCCCTTGCCCACGTCGCCGAACGGCATATTGTCGCGCACGATCTCCAGTTGCTTTCCATCTTCCACGATATTCGTCAGGGCGTTGTGTGCCGAGGTTGGTTTCACCGCATCGTCCAGCTCGATGTCCGACAGTTTGGTCCTGCCGATAATCTTCTCTTGTTCCTCGATCGGCAGCGTGTTCCACCTGCTCAAATCGTGCAGGTACTTCTGCACGATCACATAGCTCCCGCCGGCAAACGCAGCGTCCTCCTCGCCGATGATGGTGGCATCGATAGCAGCCTGTTCCACGGGGTTTTCCGTGCCATCGACAAAGCCGATCAGGTCCCGATCATCGAAGTAGTTGAATCCGTGCACTTCGTCCGCCGTGGCGACTGCGCTGCCGAGCCGCGACATGATCTGTGTCGCCAGCTCGAAGCACAGGTCCATGCGTGTGGCGCGGATATGAAAGAGGATGTCACCCGGCGTTGCGACGGCGTGATGCCGGCCGCGGATTTCGCGGAAGGGATGCAGGTCTTTCGGTTTTGGCTGGCCGAAGAGCCGGTCCCAGGCGTCGGAGCCAAGCGCCATTACACATGACAGCCGACCCTCCAGGTCACGGAAACCAACCGCGCGCAGCAACGCGGCCAGGCCACCGCATAGGTTCCGCACGGTGGCATCGTGTTCCGGTCCGGAATTCACCGACACGACAAGAAAAATAGCGGCGCGCGTCAGGGTCGCGACGACCTGTTGTGGTGTAGTGGATGGCACGCTGGCCTCCTTGCTGATCTGTCCGGGCTCCCTGAAGTAAAGCGCGAAGGCGTCGGCTCGCAAACAACCTGGGGCTGCTGCGACATCGCGCGCAGTATCGGCGTCCGCCAGGCGATGAGGTGTTTTAGCCGATGCGTGAGCGGCAACGAGCCCTCGAGACCATTACGCACCGCCGTCAATTTCATGCCAGGGCCGCGGATTCGGCTGCTGAATTGACGGTTGTCAACGCCACGCCATGCGGGCCGCGGCATGGTCCCCATTACTTCCAAGCGATGAGAGGGAGGCGATGGTTGGCGCAAGCTCGGGAAGTCCGAATGGTGTTGCCTGCGCCGTCACCGGCCCGACAGGATCGAGGCGAGCGCTCCGTCGGTGTCGGTGACGCGCGACGACCGCCAGAGGGCTACTGCAGCTTGACCGGATCGAGCCGGTTGCCCACGGCGCCCTCGCGCGGAATATCTCGTCCTCGAGCCCGTGGCGATCGACAATCTGCACACGCCGCGGACCGGCCAGCGCAATGAGGCCGCGATGCTTGAGTTCGGTCAGCGAGCGGCTGACCGTCTCGACCGATAGCGCAAGGTAGTCGGCAATATCGTAGCGGGACGTGGGCAGCAGGACGCGGTCGGCCGGCTGCCTGGAACACCGTTCCATCATCTTCAGCAGGAACGAACCGACCTTCTTCCGGGCTGTTGTGCGTCCAAGGATCAGCAGGAGTTCCTGCATCCGTGATACCGCATCGGACATCATCTCGCGGACTTCGTGTCCGACCGATGGGTCGGAATCTGCCAGCGCCTCGGCTCGCCTGCGGGGCCGCCTGGGCAATCGTCAGTGGCGCGCTGGTGTTCGCGGCTGCGTTCCGCCTGCACCTCGAACACGGCAGACGGCTGCTGGCATTCAGCGGACTCTTGTCGCTGATTTGAGGTTTCCTGCTGCTGCTATGGCCGCTGGTTGGCGCCTTGATGCTGGCATGGTGGATGGGCGCCTATGCACTGGTGTTCGGCGTCACGTTGTTGAACCTGGCATTCCGGCTTAAGCGTCAACGGGACCACGCGTCGCCGGCGGGCGCGATGTCGCATGCATGAGCGCCGACGGCAACAAGCCGGCGAAGCCCGGATCGGCATCGCAATCCGGGCACGATCGACGTGGTGACGGAAGCGTCGATCGAATCGTTCCCCGCGAGCGATCCGCCGTCGTGGACTCCGGTGAGCGGAACGAAAACCGGAGCCACGCCGGTGAGGGCCGGCCGTGGGACAAAAGCCAAGGAGACTTGACGCCTGTCGGCGCAATTGCCGTCGGGTTCTGTCAAGTGAAGCCGCCGGCCAGGAACCTGCCAGAGGGGCACGGGCGTCGCAGCTATTGCTGGCGCACCATCTCGGCGATGCGTTCGGCGATCATGATGGTGGGAATGTTCGTGTTGGTGCGCGAGACCTCCGGCATCACCGATGCATCGGCGATGAACAGGTTCTCCGCGCCGACGACCTTGCCGCCGGGATCCACCACGGTCTTCGCCTCAGCCGGATGGCCCATCCGGCACGTGCAGGAGGCATGCCAGGCGGACTGCACATTGTCACGCACATGACGCTCGAGCGCAGCGGGATCGGCGAGGAGTTCTGTCAGCGGGCGCGAATCGCTGATCACCTTGTCGAACAGCAGTTTCCGCAGGCCGGCCGATTTATCCATCATCACCGCCGCCACGTTGGTCAGCACCATGTTGCGGAAATTCTTCTGGCTGACGTTGCGGACACGCTGGGAGAATTTCGATGCGAACAGGTTCGACATGTACTGCGGCACCGGATCGCTGGCCAGGATGCCAGCCATGCGGCGGAACGCATCCACCATTCGATCCAGGTCGCGCTGGTCGCTCAGCCAGTTGAAATCGACATAGGGCTCGTCGTCCGGATCGGGCGAGGCCAGCCGCACTTCGCCGGTCGAATAGGAACGGCCGATATAGGACGACAGCGTGCCGATGCGCACCCCGATCGCATGCCAGGCGGAGCGGCAAACCGCCATCATCACCATGTCTGCCGCCGGCACGCCCGCAAGCCCGGAAGACCAGCGCAGATAGGTATAGTTCCGCCGCAGCACCATCTTGTGCCGGGCGACCGGCTGCAGGTAGCCGGAGATGTGGATCGCCGGATGGTCCATCAGGTTGCTGCCCACGCCGGGCCGGTCCAGTTGCACGGCGATGCCATGCTGGCGCAGATGCTCCGCCGGCCCGATGCCGGAGAGCATCAATAGCCACGGCGTGTGCAACGCGCCGGCCGAGACAACAACGTTGTCCGCGGTGATCGTCTCGATCGCGCTGTTGCGGCGCAGTTCTGCCCCCGTCGCGCGTCCGTTGGCAAACAGGATCCGTCGCACCTGCGTTTCGCCGAGGATCTGCAGGTTGGGGCGGCGGCGCGCTGATGCGTCCAGATAGCCCACGGCCGAGGAGCGTCGTGCGGTGCCGTCGTTGGACAGCGGCAGCGGCGAATATCCCTGGCCGAATTCGCCGTTCATGTCGGGGCGCAAGGGATAGCCGAGTTGGTTCCAGACTTTGGTGACGGACAGCGTGAAGTCGTCCCACTGCTCCATCGGCATGCGGCGAACGGTGATCGGTCCCTGTGCGCCATGCAATTGGTCGGTGTAATCCAGGTCGGTCTCAAGACGCCGGAAATACGGCAGGACGGAATTCCAGTCCCAACCCTTGGCGCCGATCGCGTTCCAGTGATCGTAGTCCTCCGGCGCACCGCGCAGCGCGACCTGGCCGTTGACCGAAGACCCACCGCCAAGTACCCGGCCCTGTTCGTAGAACACCGGCGCGGCATCCGCCCTGCGGCGAACCTTCAGGCCCTTCCAGAAATACGCCGGATTCATCAGCGCGCTGCCCGAATAGGTGTCGCGGATATCGTCGGGCGTTTGGTCCGGCGCATAGTCGCGACCGGCCTCCAGCAGCACCACGTGGTTGGCCGGCACCTCCGACAGGCGCGCTGCCATCACGCAGCCGGCCGAACCGCCGCCGATCACCAGGTGCGTGGCGTGCATCGTGCTGCTTCCCCCTTCGTTCGTCAGGCGTGATCCACCGGCCATTTGCCTAACACACAAGTCGGGTCTGAAATAGCGAACCTTCCACACCGGGGTTGCGCCGGCCGATCGCGCGCTCACTCCATCAGCGGCACCACGTTACGGAGCACCAACTTTCAATGCCACACAACTGGGACATCGAAGCCGATGTCGTCGTCGTCGGATTCGGAGCCGCGGGTATGGCCGCTGCGGTGACCGCGCATGACCTGGGAGCCAAGGTTGTGATCCTCGAGAAAGCCCCGCAAGGTGAGGAAGGGGGCAACACGCGGGTCGCGGGGCAGGGCTACCTGAACACCTCGTCGGTCGAGCAAGCCATCGCCTACCTCACCGCCCTGTGCGGGCCCTACACCGTGCCGGAAGCCATGGTGCGGGTATGGTCCGAAGAGATGTGCCAGAACAATGCGTGGCTGCAAGGTCTCGGTGGCGATCCGCAGGAACATCAGCATCCGCCGGTCGGTATCGAATTTCCCGACCTGCCCGGTGCGGAGTGCGTGCACAAGTTCCACGATGGCCCCACCTACGGCTATTCCTACACCTGGAAACTGTTCGAGCGCCTGGTCAGGCAACGCCCCATTCCGATCCTGTACGAAACGCCGGGGCGGGAATTGATCCAGCACGACACCACCAGGGAAATCCTCGGCGTGCGCGCCCAACGAGGCAACCAGTCGATCGCCGTCAAGGCGCGCAAGGCGGTGGTGCTGACCTGCGGCGGCTTCGAGAACAACCAGCAGATGATTCGCGACTACCTGCCGGGAATTCCGTATTGCTACACCTCCGGCTCGCCGTACAACGAAGGCGACGGCATCACCATGGCGATGTCGGTCGGCGCCGATCTCTGGCACATGAACAACTACGCGGGCCCATCGATGGCCCTGAAGGTTCCCGAAGTGCGCACGTCGTTTTCGATGCAGGCGCTGCACTACAGCAAGGAGACCCCAGGCGGCATGATCGTCGTGGGTCCCGACGCCAGGCGCTTCACCGACGAAAAGTACAAGACGCGGCATGGAAAAATTCCGGTGAACGGTCGCTGGCTGCCGCTGTCCACCCCATGCCCGATGTACCTGATCTGCGACCACACATTGTTTTCCGCCGGCCCGCTGTACGACAAGCACCCGAGCCACGGCTGGACCCAGATCATCGAGCGCTACGACTGGAGCGAGGACAACAGCGTCGAACTGGCGAAGGGTTGGATCGGGAGTGCTGACAGCCTCGCCGCACTCGCCTCGGTGATCGGGCTCGATGCCGACACGCTGGTGGACAGCGTCGACCGGTGGAACCGCCACTGCGCGGCGAAGCACGATGCGGATTTCGGCAGGAAACTGATGCTGGCGCCGATTGCCGCCGGGCCGTTCTATGCGGTGGAACTGTCGCCTTCGATGCTGAACACTCAGGGCGGTCCGCGGCGCAACGAGAAGGCACAGATCGTGCGGCCCGATGGCACACCGATCGCCCGGCTGTACAGCGCCGGCGAACTCGGCTCGATCTACAGCTACCTGTACCAGGGCACCGGCAACATCGGCGAGTGTCTGGCGTTCGGCCGCGTTTCAGGGCGGAATGCAGCGGCTGAAACGCCCTGGGAGTAGGGACCTTGAGACTGCCCGTATGACACAGGATCCGGAAGCACCCGTTCCCGAGATCGTCGCGGCCGCACAGCGACTGGTGCCCGCCGTGCGCGCTGCCCGCCCGGACGCGGAGCAGATGCGCCAGACTCCGCCCGACCTCGCCGCCGAGATCACCAGGGCCGGCATTTACCAAATGTACCTGCCGCGCTCGATGGGTGGACCCGAGACATCGCCACTGGTCGCGTTTCGCGTGGTCGAGGAACTGTCGAAAGCCGATGGTTCGGTGGGATGGTGCGCGATGATCGCCACCGCGCTGTCGATGAATGTCGGCCGCCTGCCCGTCGAGGTCGGGCGCGAGCTGGCCGGCACGCCGGCCGACTATCGCGGCGCCGGCTCGGCGCGGCCGGGTGGCCGGGCCTGGGATGTGCCGGGCGGCTATCGCGTCACGGGGCGGTGGAATTTCGCCAGCGGCATCCACAACGCGCGCTGGCTGTACTGCACCTGCATCATGATGGACGGCGACACGCCGCGTCGCACGGCCGGCGGCGCGCCGTTGCTGCGCGCGCTGTGGGTGCCCAGGGAGTCGGTGACGATTGTCGATACATGGGCGGTGATGGGCATGCGTGGCACCGGGAGCCAGGACTTCACCGTGGACGACGTGTTCGTGCCGGCGCGGCGGACCTGCCTCTCGGATGATCCGCCGCACGAGACCGGTGCCTTGTTCAACCATCGGGCCTGGTATGTGCATCTGTGGACACCGTCGGCGGCGAATGCGCTGGGCATCGCACGCGGTGCGATCGACAGCCTGGCGGAGATCGCCGCCACGGAAGCCTCCACCATGTCGGCGAACCTGTTGCGTGACCGGCCAATGGTGCAGACGCGCATTGCGGAAGCCGAGGCCATCGTCAACGCCGCACGGGCCTATGTGTTCGACGCGGTCGGCCGGCTGTGGTGCACTCTGTGTGCCGGCGAAACGCCATCGGACCAGCAGATCGCGCAGGGTCGCCTTGCGCTGGTGCATGCGATGCACGAGGCGGTGCGCGCTGTCGACAAGGTGTTCCACGCGGCCGGCACCAACGCGATCTACACCCGACTGCCGTTGGAACAGGCGTTCCGCGATGTGCACGTGGCGGTGCAACATGCCGCGGGGCTGCCGGTGTATTTTGAATCTGCCGGAAAGGTGTTGCTCGGGCTGCAACCGGGCGACCCTGGCTGGTGACCGCAGGGCCGCAACAACGAGCAGTGGAGGGACGATAATGACCTTACGCGTGCCAATGGTTTCGCCAGAGCGCGCCCGGGATCTCGGCGATGCGATGGGAATGCCGGCGCGGCGCACGCAGAGCGAGGCGTTCCGCGTGGTGGCCAACAATCCTGGTGTCGCCAGGGTGGCGTTCGGCCAGTTGATGCAGCTTCTGGAGAACAACAAGTTCGACACGCGTCTGCGCGAGCTGATGATCATGCGGATCGGCTGGGCCACCGGATCGGCCTACGAGTGGACGCAGCACTGGCGGGTGGCGACCACCGCGGGGATTCCGCCGGAGGATATTCTTGCAGTGCGCGACTGGCAGAATTCCGATCGCCTGACCGCCGCCGACAGGGCGATCCTGGCCGCCACCGATGAGTGCCTGGCCGGCAAGTCGATTTCGGATGCCGCCTGGGCCGAGGTGGCCAAGCATGTCACGGATCCGGGGCAGCAGGTGGAATTCGTCATCGCCATGGGGAACTGGATGTCGTTCTCCATGCTGTTCCGCAACTTGCGCATTCCGCTGGCGGAGGGCCTCATGGTGTGGCCGCCCGACGGCGTGGCGTCCCCGGCGGCGGACAAGTAGCCATCAACGACCAGGCACAAAGGAGCCATTGATGTCGGAAGACCCCAATATCCCGCTGCTGGACCACGAACTGGCGGATGACGAGCTGGCATGGATGAAGGCCGTCTATGCGGATTTCACCAAATCCCGCGCATCGTTCGCCGGGCGGGAAAAAGACTTCAACCCGAAGGACGCGCTGCGCGACATACTCAGCCGCGAACAGTATCGGCTGGCGCCCAACGTGGACCTGAGCGGTCCCGGCCCCTGGCGGCTTGGCCAGAATCGTCACGGCCGTGGGCTTGCCGCGGTGTTCTTGCCGCGCGTCGAATTGCACCGACACGCGAAAGGCCGCACCGACCAGTTTCCCATGTATGTGGTCGGCGAGGCGGATGCATTTTCCATCGGCGAGGATGCGCAACCCGTCCTGACCCCGGTTACCGGCGGCGACCATTTCCACAATTCGCCGAACGCGCCGCATGCGTTCCTGCCGAAGGTGGGCAAGTCGATCCCCGACAACTGGGAGATCGCCTTCATCGCGATCACGCCGCGCAACCTGCGCGAGGATACCCAGAGCGTCTCCGACGATGTCAGGGCAGCGTATAAGCGCGTCGTTGGAATGGATGCGCCATTGGGCGTGTGATCGAGCGGTGTGGCGTGTGTGGGGGAACAATAAACGTGGCAGACCAGACGTTCGATTATATCGTGGTGGGCGCCGGATCGGCGGGCTCAGTCCTCGCCAACCGGCTGAGCGCCAATCCGAAGTTTCGCGTGCTGGTATTGGAAGCCGGGCGCGAAAGCCATCCCTGGTCGCGCATCCCGGTCGGCTTTGCCAAACTGATCAACAACCCTGCCGCCAACTGGCTGTATTCGTCGGAGCCGGATGAAGGCACCGGCAATCGCCGCATTCCAATCCCGCGCGGCAAGCTGCTCGGCGGTTCATCGTCGATCAACGGCATGGTGTTCGTGCGCGGCCAATCGCAGGACTATGATCAGTGGGCCCAACTCGGCAATCGCGGCTGGAGCTATCGCGAAGTGCTGCCGATCTTCCGCGACATGGAGAGCTACCAGGGCAGCGCGGACGACGAATTTCGCGGGCGCGACGGGCCGCTGAAGGTCACCGAAAGCAACGAGACCGGCCCGCTCTACGACGCGCTGATCAAGGCCGCCGGCCAGGTCGGGATCGAGTACACCAACGACTACAACGGCGCGAAGCAGGACGGCATCGGCATGACGCAGATGACGATCCGCGGCGGCCGCCGGATGAGCACGGCGCGCTGCTACCTCGATCCCGCGCGCGGCCGTCCGAACCTGACGATCCAGGCCAACGCGCTCACCGAATCACTGCTGCTGGAAGGTAAACGCTGCGTCGGCGTGCGCTACACTGTCAACGGCCAGCGGCACGAGGCGCGCGCGAGCCGCGAAGTCGTCGTCAGCGCCGGCTCGATCAACTCGCCACAGCTGCTGGAATTGTCCGGCATCGGCCAGCCGGATCTGCTGCAAGGCCTCGGCATCGAGGTGCGCCACGCACTCAAGGGCGTCGGCGAGAATCTGCGCGACCACTATTCGCCGCGGATGAAGTGGACGGTGCCTGCCTCGCTCGGGATGACCTACAACGACAAGATGCGCGGCCTGGGCAAGGTTAACCAGGCGCTGAAATACCTGCTGACGCACAAGGGCCTGCTCGGCCTGCCGGCGGCGCCGATACGCGCGTATATCCGCACGCGCCGCGGCCTGGACGCGCCGGACGCGGCGATCTCGTGGGTGCCGTTCTTCATGACCAATGACTTCCAGCTGGCGAAGAATTCCGGCGTCACCGCGATCATGAACATCCTGCGGTCGGAAAGCACCGGCAGCATTCATGTCACGTCGAAATCGCCGCGCACCCAGCCGGCGGTGCGCTTCAACTTCCTCACCGCGCAGCTGGATCGCGACGTGACGCTGGAAGCGATGCGCATCACGCGGCGCATCATGACCGCGCCCGCCATGCAGGCGATCGCCACCGATGAAGTCGCTCCCGGCGTGAACATCCAGTCGGACGATGAATTGCTCGACTGGGTCAGGAAGAATGCCGAGACCACCTACCATCCGGTCGGCACCTGCAAGATGGGCTCGGACCCGATGGCGGTGGTGGATGACCAGCTTCGCGTGCACGGCATGCAAGGCCTGCGCGTCGCCGATGCGTCAATCATGCCGACGCTGACGTCGGGCAACACCAACGCGCCGTCGATCATGATCGGCGAGAAGGCGTCCCGGATGATGCTGGCGACGGCGGCGTAGCCGGTCAGACGCCCTTGAAGCGGCCTTTGCGCTTCTCGACGAAAGCGCGTCGCGCCTCCCTGGCATCGTCGGAATTCTGCAGGATGCCGCCGGCGTTGGAGGTCAGCACCATGGTGGTCTCCAGCGTGCTCTCCATTGCGGCGCGCATGACCCGCTTGCTGACCCACTGCACCAGCGGCGGCCGGGCGATGATCTTCTCGCAAAGTCCCCTGGTGGCGTCTTCCAGTTTCTCGGACGGCACCAGGTGGTTGAGCATGCCCCACTCGTAGGCCCTCTCGGCATTCAGTTCGCCGGTGTAGGCGAATTCCAGGGCGCGGCCGAGGCCGACCATCTTGGGAAGATAGTACGAGCCGCCGTTCTCGATGATCTGCCCTGCATTGTGGTAGGCGATGAAGCGCGTCTTCTCGCACCCCACGCGAATGTCGCAGTGCAACGCCATGTCCATGCCGGAGCCGACCGCCGGGCCATTGATCATTGCAATGGTCGGCTTGCGGATCAGCGAGATGTCGCGATGCAGCGCGGTGAACCCGTGGAAGAAGTGCTGGCGTGCGCCATCGGGCCCTTCATGCGGAGCGCGATTGCCGGGAAGGTTTTCGCCGGTGACATCCTGCGATGCCTTGGAGGCAAGATTGGCGCCGGAACAGAACCCGCGCCCGACGCCGGTGAGCACGATCACGCGGACATTCGGGTCATCGTCACCGGCTCGCATGTATTCGCCGACCTTCGCCACGGTGCCGTTTTCTTCCGATGTCCCGACCAGCGCGTTCATGCGTTCCGGACGGTTGAATTTGATCCAGAGGATGCCGTTGTCCTCGGGTTCATACAGCAGATGCTCGACAAGCCGGGGTCCCATGATCGTCTCCTTGCAATCCTGCGCGTCGATGATGACGACTTGAGCGCAGCGTGCAAATCGCTCCTTTCCCGGCGAGCACCGGCGAATTGCGATGCTC
This sequence comes from Acetobacteraceae bacterium, assembly GCA_036265005.1. Classification (GTDB taxonomy): domain Bacteria; phylum Pseudomonadota; class Alphaproteobacteria; order Acetobacterales; family Acetobacteraceae; genus JAMXLO01. The sequence continues at coordinate 34,668 of DATAPW010000231.1, forward strand.
GGCGCGTATGGCCAGTCGATCCATGTCGATCCGGAGCTAAAGCTTGTCATGGTGCAGATGGGCGCGAATGCGACGGCCGAAGCCGGTGCGACCAGCCTGGGCGCGGATCGCGACGCGGTCTGCTGCAGCATTACGGCAAGCAACCGGAAGCGGTGAGACGGCCATAGGCAAACAGGGGGTTTCGCCTTGTCATGGCCGGAGGTTCGTGCCGCTGGCGCGCAACGCGGCATCGGCGCTAGCATGTTGCACGCCGCCCGTCGCGCTCCCCGACGGCGCTGCCGGAGTCTGCACGAGGCGTGCTGCGAAAGCCTGGCTCAGGCCGGGACCGATCGGCAGGAATCGACGGCCGGACCGATCCGGCCGCGCAAGGGAGGATGCGTCCATGACTGCAACACGTGCGACGACACGCCGTGCCGTGCTGGCGGGAGCCGCTGGCCTGCTTGCCTCACCCGCCGTGATCGGCCGGGCCGCCGCCGCCACACGCGGGGTGTCCGACACGGAGATCGTCATCGGCATGATGACGGACCTGTCCGGTGTCACGGCGGTGCAGGGCACCAATGCCGCCAACTCGATCCGCATGGCGTTCGACGACATCAATGCAAAGGGCGGCATCAACGGCCGGAAGATCCGCTTCATCGTCGAGGACATGGAGTACCTGGTCCCCAAGGCGGTGCAGGCGATGAACAAGCTGGTCAACCGTGACGAGATCTTCCTGTCGATCAGCAGCGGCGGCACGCCGCAGATGGACGCGGTCCTGCCGATGATGATCGAGAAGCATGTGCCCAGTGTGTTTCCGCTGACCTGCGCGCGGTCGATGTACCTGCCGCTGAGCCCGTACAAGTACGGCCAGTTCGCTTCGTATTACGACCAGATGCGCTCCTGCGTGAAGTTTTTCGCCGAAACCAAGGGCAAGAAGGTGTTCGGCTCGATGTACGAGGACACCGACTTCGGCAAGGACATCCACGCCGGGGTGGTGGACCAGGTGGCGGCGATGAAGCTGCAACTGGGTGCGGTGGCGACATTCAGCCCGACCGCGACCGACTTCAACGCGCATGTCAGTCGGGTCAAGGACGCCGGGTGCGACCTAGTGTGCATGGGCACGATCGTGCGCGACACGATCATCATCCTGCAGACGGCGCGCAAGATGGGATGGAATGCGGATTTCTGCGGACAGTTCGCGAGCTACTCCACCGCGGTTGCCGAGGCGCCGGGCGAGCCGGCGGAGGGGTTCTACTCGATGTCGCCGGGCATCTACGCCTATTCGGACGATCCGCGCCCGGGAGTTCGCGAAGTGACGGCGCGCTACCGGCAGCGCTACGGGATCGACATCAATTACCTGGGCGAGGCGGGCTATGCGGCAGCGGTCTGCCTGATCGACGTCCTGCAGCGCGCGGGACGCGATTTGAATCTGGACACGTTCCAGAAATCGATGGAGAGCATCAAGGACTGGCGCGACATGTTCGGTGGGCCGCCGTTGACGATCACCGCTGGCGACCACCATGCCTCGACGCAGTCGTTCCTGTCGGTGGTGAAGAAGACGCGGTGGACGCCGGTGGTTGCGGAGCCGCTGGGTTACTGACCGGACGGCGTGACGGCGTCACTCGGCGGGAGCGACCCTGTCCGCGATGGACACGGGCGCCATTGCGTCGAATACGCCGTCACGGCGAACGAGTGCATGAAACAGCGCCGCTGCGATATGCATCAGGATCAGGGCGAAGAACGCGAACGCCAGATAGAAGTGTGCATTCCAAAGCAGCGTATGCAGGCTGTCGCTCTGCGGCAGGATCGCCGGCAGGACGACGCCGTCGAACAGCACGACGGGATAGGCAGCCGCCGACAGCATGCCCCAGCCGAGCAGCGGCATGCCGATCATCAGGATGTAGAGAGCGTAGTGCGACAGGATGGCCGCCAGCTTCATCGGTTCCGGCAGGTCCGCCGGCAGCGGCGGCGTACCGGAGCGCAGGCGCACCACCAGGCGGACCAGCGCGAGCACCAGGATGGCGATCCCGAGCGGTCTGTGGATTGCAACCAGCGTCAGGTATTTCGGCATGATGGTCGAGACCATGCCGACGCCGATGAACAGCATCGCGAGGATACAGGCCGCCATGAGCCAGTGCAGCAGGCGCTGAAGCACGGTGAAGCGTTGATGGTTTGCGATCATGGCTTGGCGTCTGCCGCAGTTCGCGGATAGTAGCTGGCCTCCGCCGTGCGACGGTCGTAGGACTTCGCATAGGCAGACGACCGAGCGGCCGGGAACGGATCGTCCGATGTCCGGATGCCGGTCGGCAGGACGGTGGGATCGAAGTTGATGTCACGGCACGGGCCATTCGGCTCGGGCTGGATCTGCTGCACGACGAGCGTGCCGACCTCGACGGTGCGGCGATCGTCCGGCCAGGCCTTGGTCGGGTCCGCCGTGGGGTCGCCGGAATTGGCAACGGTCACCGCCATGGTCCACCGCGCCGGGCCGCCGCGCACCCTCTCGGTGATTTCCTGTTCGAGGAAGTCGGGGCCGCGCTTCGCAAGATCGTCGGGCGAGACCGCGATGGGTTGCGCCGCCGGCAGGATCGACCACCGCACCGCATGCTCCGCACCAGAGTTGTCGGTGAAGACGAAACTGTTCAGGCTGTTGTAGCGCTCTTCCGCATAGCTGCCGGTCCAAGGGGCGCTCTTGGTCCAGGCCCCGAACGTGGCGATCTCCGGATGCGCGGCAGCGAATTCCTGCATCGCGTTGGGCTCTTTGCTCGCCGAGGCCAGCAGCAATTGGTAAAACGCCTGCGGCGTGGACACCGCGAAGACCGGCGCATCGATCATGGCGCTGCGCCATTCCTGCCCGTCAGGCGTGGCGATGCGCAGTCCGATGCCGCGAACCCGCGCCTTCGCATCCGGTTCATTCGGATCAGCCGTCGCAATGTTGAAGCGTCCGAGGACAGGGTACTGGCCGCGGGTGAAGACTTGCGCCGTGGACAGTGCCGAACCCGCGCCGTTCGCTTCGAAGATGCCGGTAAAGCAGATGCCTTTGGCATGGTTCCGGCGATGGCCGAGTGGCTCGGCGTTGGGAGGCGCAAATGCGTCCACCAGTTTGTCCGGGGTGAGTCGCTGAGGCGAGAGCCATCCGGCTGTGTAGGCGAAGGCTGCGGCACCGACACCGACGACAATGGCGATCAGCAGCAGCGATCCAAAGCTGGACTGCACGGGCGACCGGCGCGGCGCGGCCATTCAAACCCCACTGGCTTGCTAGACGAGGCCTCGCGGGCGTTTACCACAATTGCGTGCATGGTGCTGAGACCGTCAAACAATTGTGCGTCAGGCCCGTGGGTTGCAGTTGTCGCGTTGGCAGTTGTCATCCGGGCGCGATGGCAACAGGGGCAGAGATAACCCTTGAAAGTTATCCATACTAACGCCACAGTCCCGCCATGGCGCAGTTCGATCCGCAGGACGTCACCGAGCCTCTGCGCCGCCCTGCAGGTTCCGGTCTCCAAGTTCCCCGGCGGAATGCGCTGCGTCTTTCCGCACTACGGGAACCTCGCATACCCTCCGTGCTCACCCCGCGCGTCAACGTCTCGACCACAGAGCAACGAGACGTTCCCGAGACGCTCGGCCGAACGCCCGCGCGAAAATCCGGTCCACCTGTGCCGGATGCGCATCTTCCGCGTATGGCCCGGGCCGTGACAGGAAGCAAAGAACCGCATCCGCCTATAACCGCCGACACCCGCATTCATCCGCGGCTCAAAATTCTCACCCCACGCGCCGCCGTCTCCGCCACAGAGCAACGAGACGCCGGCGAGACGCCTCACACCACCAGGTTCTTCGGCACATCCCGGAACGGCCGGTCGTTGTCGGTCCGCGGCTCCTTCGGCATCCCCAGCACCCGCTCCGAGATGATATTGCGCTGGATCTCGTCCGTCCCACCGGCAATCGACCCCGCGGGCACACTGACCAGTATCTCAGCGATCACCCCATCCATCGGCGCATCCTCGCCGGTCAGCATGGCGTCCGCCCCGGAAATCAGCGTGTGCACATGCGCCGCCGCGCGCGCCACGTGGCTGGACACCAGCTTGCCCAGTGAGCCTTCCGGTCCCTGCGGCTTGCCCTGCATTTGCGCTGCCCGCGCGCGCCGCGCCGTCCACTCCGCCGCCTTCGACATGCACAGCAGCTTGGCGATCTCCTGCCGCACCACCGGATCGGCCGCCCGGCCGGTCGCATTGGCCCGTTCGATCACCAGGTCCACCCGCCCGGCGCGCTGCGGATACCACTTGTACGGCTCCATGACGGTGGCGATTTCCGCGCGTTCCTCCTGGTAGATCCGGCCGGGCCGATCGGACGTCATGCCCCAGGTGCGAATGCCGTCCGCGCCGCGCCGCTCGTGCATCAGCGTCGTCGTCGCCACCGCCCAGCCGCGGCCCACCTCCGAAACCAGCATCTCCGGCGGCACCTCGGCATCGGTGAAGAACACCTGGTTGAACGAGGCGTGCCCGTTCATCTGCCGCAGCGGCCGCACCTCGACCCCTGGCTGGTGAATGTCCAGGACGAAATACGACAGCCCCTGGTGCTTCGGCACGTTGACGTCGGTGCGTGCCAGCAGCAGCCCCCAGTCGGCGTGATGCGCGCTCGTCGTCCACACCTTCTGGCCGTTGATCACCCAGCGGTTGCCCTTGAACTCCGCCCGCGTGGTGGCGCCGGCCAGGTCGGAACCGGACCCCGGCTCGCTGAACAACTGGCACCAGGTGTCCTCGCCGGTCAGGCTGCGGCGCAGGAACTTCTGTTTCTGCATGTCGCTGCCGTGCACCAGCAAGGTCGCCGCCGCGAGCCGCCGGATGCCGGTCTTGGCGACGCCGACCGCGCCGATGCGCTTGATCTCCTCCTCGACCACGCCCTCCAGCGCAGGCGGCAACTCGCGGCCGAACCACTCCTTCGGCCAGGACGGCACGCCCCAGCCGGAATCGATCAGCTTGTTGCGCCATTCGACCAGGCCGTGATCAAGGCTCCAGTTCGCCTCCAGCCAGGCGCGCACTTCGGCGCGGACGGAGGCCTCGGTTGGTTCGCTCATCGTCATGCCCTCCGCTCAGACGTTCCACGCGCGCATCATCTGCTCGCGGTGCCAGGTGGCATCGCCAAGCAGCACCTCGGAACTCTTGGCGCGCTTGAACCATAGATGCGTGTCGTTGTCCCAGGTAAAGCCGATGCCGCCGTGGATCTGGATCGTGTGTATCGCCGTCTGCATATACGCATCCGAGGCGCACGCCTTGGCCAGCGAGGCCAGCGCCGGCAGGTCGGCATCGTCCTCGGCCGCCGCCGATGCCGCGGCATACGCAGCGGATTTCGCCAGCTCGACTTCAACCAGCATGTCGGCCTGCTTGTGCTTCATCGACTGGAACGAGGCGATGGCGCGGCCGAACTGCACACGGAGGTTGGCGTAGTCGAGCGCCGACTGGCGCAGCTTTTCGGCGCCGCCGACCATCTCGTTCGCCAGGCACAGCGCGGCCTGCGTCATGGTGCGCGCGAACGGCGCAGCGCCGCCACCGTCCTCGCCGAGCAGTTCCGCCGCCACGCTGCGGAACTCCAGCCGAGCCTGCTTGCGTGTCGGGTCCATCACCTTGAGCGGGCGGCGCGACAGCCCGGGCGCATCGCCGGGCAGGGTGAAGAACGCCAGGCCCTTGTCGGTGTTCGCCACCACGACGATCAGGTCGGCGGTGTGGCCGTCGAGCACGAAGCTCTTCACGCCGTCCAGCCGGCAGCGCCCGCTCGCCCGCATCTCGACGCCGTCGGCGTCCCACCGTCCGTTGGGCTCGGTGAACGCCAGTGTCGCTACCGTGTCGCCCGAGGCTATGCCAGGCAGCAGGTCGCGCTTCTGCGCCTCGGTGCCGGCATTCATGATCGCCGTTGCGGCCAGTACGGTCGAGGCGAAGTACGGCGCGCAGAGCAAGGCGCGGCCCATCTCCTCCAGCACGATGCCGAGTTCGACGAAGCCGAAGCCCTGGCCGCCATAGGCCTCCGGGATGTGCACGCCGCTCAGCCCGAGCGTCTGGTTCAGGTCGCGCCAGCCATCGCGCTCCCAGCCGGCCTCGGTTTCCATCAGCCGCCGGACGACGGCAGGCGGCGATTTGTCCTCGAGGTAGCGGCGCAGGATGGCACGGAATTCCTCCTGCTCGCTGGTGAAGCTGAACTGCATGCGGTGTTCTCCCGGGTACTTACCGTCACGGCCGGGCCTGTCCCGGCCATCGCAAGCGGCACTCAGTCTCGACGGATGGCCGGGACAGGCCCGGCCATGACGAGGTAGCAGTCGAGGCTTATCACGCCCCGGCCAACGCACTCTCCGGCACGCGGCCGGACCGTTCGCGATGCACCCGCTCGTAGATCTTCGCACGCTCGAGGATTTCGTCGCAGATCGGCCGATCGTTCTCCACCTTCAGCCACAGCCGCAGCAGGTGCCGGGTGTGCTGCGTCGAGTCCTGGTAGGCCTGCCGCGCATGCAGCATCTGGAAGTTGTGCCACAGCAGCATCTCACCGGGTTCCAGCATGAACTGTATGCCGACGTCATCCCGTTGCGCCACGTGATCGAAGTATCCGATCGCCTCGGCCAGTTTCGCCGGCAGCTCCTCACCTCGCAGTTTGGCTGCGCGCTGCATGAACGAGCGGACGTAGTTGCAGCTCACCATGCCGTCGATGCAGCAGAACACCGGGATTTTGAAATCGGTGACCGGCTTGTCGGAGAACTGCGCCTCCGCGACGGCGTAGTGGTAGCCCTCGTACAGCGGGTCCAGCAGGTCCGGCCGCGTGGCCAGGATCTCGTTGTGGATCGCCAGGCTGCTGACAATGCGGCTGAGGCCGCCGGTTTCGGCCTGTTGCAGGCACATCAGGCCGACCATGCGGTAGGAATCGGTGTGCGGCGTCAGCTCCTCGTTGCTGCGATAGCCGCGCGCGACCGGATCGTCCTTCACATGCTGCACATGGCCGAGACGGTCGCCCAGCATGCTCTGCACTGCGGGATCGCCGAGGCAGACGCCGACGCCCCAGTAGATCCGCTCCATGTCTTCCTCGCTGTGCGTCTCGCGCGACAGGCCCGACAGCAGCACGGCGCCGCGTCCATGCCGGATCGTTTCGCTGAGCCAGCCGGCAAGGGCATTGATCTCGGGATGATCGAAATCGCCACGAACCGCCTGCTGCGGCTTCAAATGCCGCGTTCGTGCCAGCACCGTTTCGAATGCCGCAAGCTGGGCCGCGGTCAGACGATGGGTGAGCCCGGGTTTGCCGCCGACGCCGCGATTGGTCCACGCAGCCGGCGCCGTGATCGCATTGCGGAATGGGGCCACCGAGACGTCTCCGTCGCTGTTTGCCTGAGCTTCCGTCCGATCGGGCCGCATGGCAACGTCGGTCACGCTACATCAGGGGGAGGGGAGCAACCATGAGACTGGCAGGCAAGGTCGCCATTATATCCGGCGCGGCATCGGGCATGGGGGCTGCGACCGCCCGGATGTTCGCGCGCGAAGGCGCCAAGGTGGTCATTGCGGACGTGATGGAGCACGAGGGCAGGCAGGTGGCCGATGCGATCGGCGCCGCGGCGCGGTTCGCACGGCTCGATGTCACCGATGAGGACAACTGGGCCGCCGTCGTCGCCGACACCACGCGGCAGTTCGGCAGGCTGGATGTGCTGGTGAACAACGCCGGCGTTTCCGGCAGTGCCGAGCAGGACTTTTTCAGCACCGAGGCCTGGCACCGCATCATGGCGATCAACGCGACTGGCGTGTTCTTCGGCATCAAGCACGCCATACCGGCGATGAAGGCCGCGGGCGGCGGTTCCATCGTCAACCTGTCATCGATCGCCGGCATCATCGGCAGCGAACATGTCCACATGGCGTATAACGCCTCGAAGGCGGCGGTACGGCTCATGACGAAAGCGACTGCGGTGCAGCACGCGAAGGACAACATCCGCGCCAATTCGGTGCATCCGGGCGTCATGCCGGCGATGCGGACGTCCGGACGGACCGCCGATCCCGCCGTGCGGGCGGAGCGAATGCGGGTCATTCCGATGCGCCGGCCGGGCGAGGTCGATGAGGTCGCCTATGCCGTGCTGTTCCTGGCGTCGGATGAATCGTCCTACATCACTGGCTCGGAGATCCATGTCGATGGCGGCGCCATCGCCATCTAGCAACCGTTCAACGACACAACCATGGGAGACCGTCATGGCCAATCCACCCTCCAGCGCACGCGATGCCGTTCGCGGCACCGTCGGTGCCCCACCTCCCGCGATTTCGTGCCTTGGCGCTTTTCAGACG
>DATAPW010000232.1:0-33188 GCA_036265005.1 Acetobacteraceae bacterium
ACCATACCTGGGTGGGGTATATGTAGCGCGGGTAGATGGATGGAGCAAGCCATGGACCAGATGCAGCCTCCCCTCCCCAGTGAGGCGCGTGGGGAGGAGAGCACTGAGGGACGCGTGACCGATCCGGTATGCGGCATGGCCGTAGACCTGGCGACGTCGCGCCATCACTGTGAACACGGCGGTGCTACCTACCATTTCTGCTGCGCTGGATGCCGCACCAAGTTCGCGGCGACGCCGGATAAGTATCTGGCGCCAAAGGCATCGGCGATTGCTTCGCCCGGTGCGCTCTTCACTTGCCCGATGCACCCGGAAGTCCGCCAAAGCGGCCCCGGAAGCTGTCCAATCTGCGGCATGGCACTGGAGCCCCTGACGGTGAGCGCCGAACCGGAAGCCAACGCTGAGCTCGCGGACATGACGCGGCGCTTCTGGATTGGCCTCGCGCTCACAGTCCCGGTGTTTTTGCTCGAAATGGGCGGCCACATCCCCGGCCTGCAGCTTCATCATCTGGTCGCGCCGCGCCTGTCGAACTGGCTGCAACTCGGTTTGGCTACGCCGGTTGCGCTCTGGGCTGGTTTGCCATTCTTCCGGCGTGGTTGGGCTTCGCTGCTCAGTCGCAACTTGAACATGTTTACCCTGATCGCCCTTGGCACCGGCGCCGCATGGCTTTACAGCATCATCGCAACGATTGTGCCCGGCGCATTCCCAGCCGGCTTCCGGGCGGCCGATGGCAGTGTTGCGGTGTACTTCGAGGCCACCGCGGTCATCACCGTGCTCGTGCTGCTCGGCCAGATGCTGGAATTGCGCGCGCGCGAGCAAACCGGCGGCGCCATCCGCGCCCTTTTGCGCCTGGCACCGAAATCCGCGCACCGCGTCGCCCCCGATGGCCAGGATCAGGAGATCCCGCTTGAACTCATTCAATCTGGCGATCGCCTGCGCATCCGTCCGGGCGACGCCGTGCCGGTCGATGGCGAGGTGATCGACGGCGGCAGCGCCGTGGATGAGTCGATGGTGACCGGCGAAGCAATGCCGGTGTCGAAGCATTCAGGCGACCGCGTGATCGGAGGCACGGTCAACGGTACCGGCGCCTTGATTATGCGCGCCGACCACGTCGGTTCGGACACTGTCCTCTCGCGCATCGTGGCGATGGTCGCCGAAGCGCAGCGCTCCCGCGCACCGATCCAGCGCCTTGCCGATAATGTCGCCGGCTGGTTCGTTCCTGCAGTGATACTTGTGGCGCTCGCCGCGTTCGCTGCCTGGACAGTTTGGGGTCCGTCCCCTGCCCTGGCCTATGCACTGATTGCCGCCGTCTCGGTGCTGATCATTGCCTGTCCATGCGCGCTGGGCCTCGCCACACCGATGTCGATCATGGTCGGAGTTGGCAAAGGCGCTGCCGCCGGCGTGCTGATCCGTTCTGCTGAAGCGCTGGAACGGCTGGAGAAAATGGATACGCTTGTTGTCGACAAAACCGGTACGCTGACCGAGGGCAAACCCCGGGTAGTCGGCATTAAGCCGTCTGGCGGCTGGGCAGAAGATGATCTGCTGCGATTGGCGGCCTCGCTCGAGCGCTCCAGCGAACATCCTCTGGCCGCCGCCGTTGTTGCCCTCGCGCGCCAACGCGACTTTGCCATTGCTGAAGCCGAAGACTTCCTGTCCGTCACTGGGAAGGGCGTTACCGGCACCGTGGATGGAACGGCCGTGGCGCTGGGCAATGTCGCTCTGATGAATGATCTCGGCATAGTGCTCGGTGCCCTCGAGGCTGACGCCGAAGCGCTTCGACGCGAAGGAGCGACCGCACTGTTCCTCGCGGTGGATGCCGCGCCAGCCGGGATCATCGCCATCGCCGATCCGATCAAGGCCACCACGCACCACGCACTGGCCGACCTCCGCGCCCGCGGGATTCTCCTCGTCATGCTGACCGGCGACAATCGTACCACTGCGGAAGCTGTCGCGCGACGCCTCGGCATCAAGCAGATCGAGGCCGATGTGCTGCCGGAAGACAAGCACGCTGTCATACGTCGTCTGAAAGCCGAAGGGCGAATCGTCGCTATGGCAGGCGACGGCATCAACGACGCCCCCGCACTGGCCGCGGCGGATATCGGCATCGCGATGGGCACCGGCACCGAAGTTGCGATGGCGAGCGCCGGCGTCACCCTGGTGAAGGGTAACCTCATCGGCATTGTACGGTCGATCACGCTGAGCCGTGCCACCATGCGAAATATCCGCCAGAATTTGTTTTTCGCCTTTGTTTACAATGCTATCGGTGTTCCGATTGCGGCCGGCGTGCTGTACCCGGCCTTTGGCATCCTGCTTAGCCCGGTGGTCGCGGCGCTGGCCATGTCACTCAGCTCGGTTTCCGTAATCACCAATGCGCTGCGTCTGCGCCAGACGCGACTCTGACAGTCGAAACGCTGCTGCAACCCCCTTCACGATAGCAATCGCCGCCGACTTCAGGGGACCTCGCAGAATGCAGCCTGATACGACGCAGAGCGCTGGCGCCTCCCCCACGCGCTCCGTCTCGCAATGGGAGCGTGCCGTGCTGGCGCAGTGGTTTGCCGGGACAGAACGAACCGGGGAGCAGGCGGTAGCGGCGGCTTATGTCAGTGAACGGAGTCGGGATGATCCCAGGCTGCGGAACATGATTATCGTTGCCGAACTGGACCAGACCGATATCGGCTTTTTGGTTCACCGCCCAGTGGGTGAAAATGCCTGGACCCTCACCTGCGGTCGCACCGGCGCCGACCTTGGGCGATTTCGCACCTTGCCGGAAGCATTGAACACCATCCGTTCCCACCGCAACGATCCCGACGCCCAGATTGCCACTGCGCCGTTGCGCGTCGAGGACACCCTGGCTGATGTTTCACACGACCGATAGGCATTTCGTAGCATGGCGACACAACAGCAGCGGGCGGCAATTGGCCGCATGAATGATGAGTTGGCCGGCGTTCTCCGCTGCCTGCGTCGCGAAGCCAGAGCACCGCAGATGATGACCGCCGGATTGGACTCCATCCTGGCGGCCCTCGGCGCGGAAGGCGCCGCAGTGATCCGTGGCGCGGCTAGCTCGGTATCCGAAGAACCGGAGGTATTGCATCGCGCTGGCATGATCGGGCTGCCGGCAACGACCGCGGGCATGTTGTTATGGCGGGCGGAAGTCGGCACGCCGGCACTGTCGCAGGAACCGAATGGCCGCCCGATCGCCGTGTCGATCTGCCGTGCGAGCAACAGCGAGAAAATCGGCTTGGTGCTTTGGCGCCGCCGCGGTGGCCGAGCCTGGGCGAGCGACGATGTGCCGTTGGTGGATGCGATTGGGGGCATCATCTGGCTGCTGATGGACCGGGATCCCGTCCAGCGCGACCTGTACCGTTCAATCCGGACTGATCCGCTGACGGCCCTGCTCAATCAGCGATCGTTCGTCGCCGAGGCGACGCGGCACATGGTACGGCTGGACCGTGACGATTTGCCCGGCACATTGATGCTGGCCGAGGTGGATAATCTGGAGAATGTCTGTCTCTTGTTCGGTCCGGATGGCAGTGACCAGGTCCTGCGCCGCGCCGCAATGCTGTTGCAGGCTGCGGTGCGTCCGACCGATCTGGTAGCGCGCACCGGGGACGCTGAATTCGCCGTCTGGCTGAGTGGAGCGGATCATTTGACCGCAGCGGAGCGTGCTGACGATCTGTGCCTGGACGCGCCCGGAAAGGCGGCCGGCCCTCGGCAGGCGTCGCTGCCGGACGTAAGCTTTTCGATTGGGATCGCGACGCGCAAGACCGGTGAGAGCTTTGCCGACCTGGTGCGCCGCGCAGGCCATGCGATGCGCGAGGTGAAGTCGGCTGGCGGCGGGTATTGGCGCGTGTCGCTAACCCAGCCGGCGTGAGCGCAAGCCGCCTTCAGTCTCGACAAAGGCGGCAATTTCCGCGACGCCTTTGCCGCCGCGGATATTGGCGAACACGAACGGTCGGTCCCCACGCATCTTCTTGGCGTCCCGGTCCATCACTTCCAGGTTTGCGCCAACGAACGGCGCAAGGTCGATCTTGTTGATCACCAGCAGGTCGCTGCGCGTAATGCCCGGTCCGCCCTTGCGGGGTATCTTGTCGCCGGCAGAGACATCGATCACATAAATCGTCAGGTCGGCTAATTCAGGGCTGAACGTGGCGGCGAGATTGTCACCGCCTGATTCAATCAGAATGATGTCCAGCGACGGAAAGCGGCGATTCAGTTCCGCGACTCCTGCCAGGTTGATCGAAGCGTCCTCGCGGATCGCAGTGTGTGGACAGCCGCCGGTTTCGATGCCGAGGATTCGCTCCGGCGGCAGAGATCCGGCTCGGGTGAGGAATTCCGCATCCTCCTTGGTGTAGATGTCGTTGGTGATTGCCGCGATGTCATAGCGGGCGCGAAGCTGCTTGCAGAGTGCGTCCATAAGAGCGGTCTTGCCAGTGCCGACCGGGCCGCCCACACCGACGCGCAGCGGGCCGTTAGGGGATGTGGTCATGAACGGAAAAGCCTCGTGTATTGGGTTTCGTGACGCATGGCGGCGATGTCGGATCGGAATGCGCAGCCGCCGAGATCATCGAGCGTGGCGGACCGGGTCGCGTGGGCGATCCGCAGGATGACTGGTTCCAGTGCGGCAAGGACGCGCAGGCCCGTGCTCTGGCCGAGTGGTACCAGGCGGACAGCGGCGGAAATCAGGTTTGCCGCGAACGCCTGGAGATAGGCTGCGGCGGTTGCACCTTCCGCGATGCCATGAGTACCGGCGAGAGCACCGACTGCGATGGGGTACGGTACGCGTGCCGGCAGGTTGGGAGGATACCATGCAGCGGCGGCAGCAATGAAGGCAGTGCCCTGGTCTAACGTTTCACTGCGTCGTTCGCGTGACGGTGCAATGGCGGTGGCGAGGTCCGCAAGTTCGTTGAGTGCTGCGGACTGGCTGCTGACACGGTGTGCATGACGCAGCAAGACCGCATCATTGTATCCAGAACCGTGCACGAGCACATCAGCAACCCAGGCATGCAGGCTTGCTTCATCGGTCACGTCACCTGACTCCACCGCCCATTCCAGGCCGTGCGAATACGCGTAGGCCCCGGTGGGGAATGCCGGAGAGAGCCAGGCGAGCAAGCGAAGCAAAGAGTCGTCGTTCATGGCGGCGCGCGCCGCCGGCATATCTTGCAACGACGATGGCGCAGCGGATTACTCATCACGGTCACGGTCACGGTCACGGTCACGGTCATGGTCATGGCTATGGTCATGGTGATGCCGCACGGTATAGGCGCCGGCCTCCGGGTCGAACGGCGCCTCGATCTCGTCTACGTGACCGCCAAGGCTCTCGACCATCTCCCTGATAACATGATCCACCCGGATGCGAATCCGGTCGTCCAGCAACTGCACCGGCAGATGGCGGTTGCCAAGGTGCCAGGCGATACGAACCATCTCGCCCTCGTCGTGCGTATGGATCTCCAGCAGCGGTTCCGGCCTGGCGCAGACCCGCACCACGCCGCCATCCACCGCAAGCCCGTCGCCGTGGCGCAACCGCACCGCCTGCGGCAGGTCCAGCAGGACGTCCCTGCCCTGCTCCGTCCGCAACAGGATGCGACGACGGTGCCGACGGTCGAAGTCGATCAACACGCGATCAACTTCGTGCGCCGCGTCCCAGGTACCCGACGGAAGAACCGTTCCGGCGCGCATCAGAACAGGAAGTAGCGCTGGGCCATCGGCAGCACGGTCGCTGGCTCGCAGGTCAGCAGAATACCATCGGCGCGCACTTCGTAGGTTTCGGCATCCACCTCGATCACCGGGGTTGCATCATTGTGGATCATCGACTTCTTGCCGATGCTGCCTCGCGTTTTGGCAACCGGCACAATCCGGCGCTGCAGCTTCAATGCTTTGCCGATGCCGGCATCCAGCGCAGCGGCAGACACGAACGTAACGCAGTGTTCAGCCAGCGCGCGGCCGAATACGCCGAACATCGGCCGGTAATGCACTGGCTGCGGCGTCGGAATGGAGGCGTTGGGATCGCCCATCAGCGCACAGGCGATGCTGCCGCCTTTGATCACCAGATCCGGCTTCACAGCAAAGAATGCCGGCGACCACAGCACAAGGTCCGCAAGCTTCCCGACCTCTATCGAGCCGACCTCATTCGCCAGCCCCTGCGCAATTGCCGGGTTGATGGTGTATTTCGCAATGTAGCGTTTCACTCGCGCATTGTCGTTGCCTTCGCCGTCACCAGGTAAGGCTCCGCGTTGCTGTTTCATCTTATGTGCGGTCTGCCAGGTACGGATAGTGACCTCTCCGACGCGGCCCATGGCCTGGCTATCCGACGACATCATCGAAAGCGCACCGATGTCATGCAGGATGTCTTCGGCCGCGATAGTCTCCTTGCGAATGCGGCTTTCGGCGAACGCGACATCCTCCGGGATCGAGCTGTCCAGATGATGACACACCATCAGCATGTCGAGATGTTCGTCCAGCGTGTTCGCGCTGTAGGGACGCGTTGGGTTGGTTGAACTCGGCAGTACATTGGCCAAACCCGCAACTTTGATGATGTCGGGCGCATGTCCGCCGCCGGCGCCTTCGGTATGGAACGCGTGAATAGTGCGGCCCTTGAAAGCGGCGATAGTGTCCTCGACGAAGCCTGATTCGTTCAATGTGTCGGTGTGGATCATCACCTGCACGTCGAACTGGTCCGCGACCGATAGTGCGCAGTCGATTGCCGCGGGCGTGGTGCCCCAATCCTCGTGCAATTTCAGACAGGAAGCGCCGGCCCGGATCATTTCCTCCAGTGCGGCAGGACGCGACGCATTGCCCTTTGCGGCAAATGCCAGATTCACCGGCAGTCCCTCGGCCGCCTGCAGCATGCGCGCAAGATGCCATGGACCGGGGGTGCAGGTGGTTGCAGCAGTGCCTGTGGCAGGCCCTGTCCCGCCGCCGATCAGCGTGGTCATCCCTGCGGCGATCGCATCCTCGACCTGCTGCGGACAGATGAAATGGATGTGGCTGTCAACGCCTCCAGCGGTGAGGATCTTACCCTCGCCGGCAATCACCTCGGTGCCCGGACCGATAATGATATCGACGTTCGGCTGCACATCGGGATTCCCGGCTTTGCCAAGCTTTGTGATGCGCCCGTTGGTGATGCCCACATCGGCCTTGATGATCCCACAGTGATCGATGATCAGCGCATTGGTGATCACTGTATCAACCGCGCCTTCGGCCTGCGAAGCCTGCGACTGGCCCATGCCGTCGCGGATTACCTTCCCACCGCCAAACTTCACTTCCTCGCCGTAGATGGTGAGGTCGCGTTCCACTTCGACGATCAGATCGGTATCGGCCAGGCGAACACGATCACCGGTGGTAGGACCGAACATGTCGGCATAGGCGGCACGGGGAATATGTGCCATCAATCGAGTGCTCCCATCACGGCGCCGCGAAAGCCCAGCACCACGCGGCGGCCGCGGTAGGGCACTAGCGCGATTTCGCGTGTCTGGCCTGGCTCGAATCGGACCGCAGTGCCAGCGGGTATGTCCAGCCTCATACCGCGCGCGGCAACGCGGTCGAACGAGAGTGCTGGATTGGTCTCGGCAAAGTGGTAGTGGCTGCCGACCTGGATTGGACGGTCACCGGTATTGGCCACAACAAGTGTGGTGCGAGCAAGTCCGGCGTTCAGCTCTATGTCGCCGCTGGCCGGGAGGATTTCACCAGGTATCATGGTGTCTGTTTCCGTCGATTTTCATTCTCGTTCCCAGTCATCCGTCATCGCTGGGATGACGGATGGAGCAGGAGCGACGAATAGGAGGGGCAGTCGACGCATGAGTGGATGACGGTCGCCCCTGTTGCGCGTGCGCCATCATCGGATCGGCTCGTGCACGGTGACCAGCTTCGTGCCATCGGGGAACGTCGCCTCAACCTGTACGTCATGGATCATCTCGGCGATACCATCCATCACCTGCGCGCGCGTAATCACCTTGCCGCCCGCCTCCATCAGGTCCGCAACGCTGCGCCCGTCGCGCGCGCCCTCGACGACGAAGTCGGTGATCAACGCCACCGCTTCCGGGTGGTTCAGCTTGACGCCGCGTTCCAGCCTGCGTCGCGCAACGATCGCCGCCATGGAAATCAACAGCTTGTCCTTCTCTCGCGGCGTCAGGTTCATGCGCTTTCTCTCAACAAAGCCAAACGCGGGGCAGTTGGCGTCCGGCACGGAGCACCTGCAGTGCAGCGATCACCGCCGCGCGCAAAGAGGCACCATCGGCCGCAACGATCCGTGCAACCAGAAGATCGTCCCACGCGCTGACGCCTCCCTGTGGTACCGCATCCCGCATGGGCTCCAACGCGCTTTCCGCATCCGGCGCAACATGCACCAGCGTCGCCACGGCACGGGCGCCGGCGGCGATCGCCGGGCGCTGCAAGGTGGCGGCAACTTCGCCATTCAACCGGATCGCATCGTGAATCAGCAAGCGGCCGCCACGGCGCGCTTGGATCACATCATGCAGGGACGCATGCTCCACGCTTTCGCCCATCGCGGCGCGGCCGAATACCAGGCACTCCACGCCGAGGAACCAGGCGTCGGGCGCGAGGTCAATCTCCAAGCGCCGGTCAAGCGCACAATTGTCGAATAGAATGGTCTCCTGCGGCAGCCATTCGGCTGCGGCGCCAGTCGCCACCGCGATTCGGGTTCGCACGCGCGACGGAGCACTGCCCGGCAATGCTCGATAGAAGCGTTCCGCCGCCTGGGCCGCTATCGTGGCGCGTGCACCGGTGCGCAATGAAAATGCGCTGTCCAGCGCGTCACCGGCGGCAATGCCGCCTGATGTGTTCAACGTCACAACAGTAGACCACCCAGTATCGACAGGGCGCGGAAACCGTGCCTTCAGGCAACCGGCCTGGCGCAGACCGTCCAGTACGGTGAGTTCGTCGCGAGCGCATAGATCGACGCGCAGTTCACCGACCGCGCGCTGCAGCATGGGACCGTCAGACCGAGAGGCGGCGTCGTACATCCTCCCCGTCCAGCTCCTCCCGTCGCCCAGACAGCACAACGTCGCCGCGATCCATCACGACAATCCTCTGAGCAAGCTCCTGGGCGAAATCGAAATACTGCTCGACCAGCAAGATGGCCATTTCGCCCTTCGACCGCAACAGCGCAATCACCCGACCGATATCTTTGATGATGCTGGGCTGGATCCCCTCGGTGGGCTCATCCAGCACCAACAGTCGCGGCTTCATCACCAGCGCCCGGGCGATCGCCAACTGCTGCTGCTGGCCGCCCGAGAGATCGCCGCCGCGCCGGCGCAACATAGTATTCAGCACGGGGAACAACTCGAACACCTCGTCCGGTACACGGCGCTGGCCGCGCGGCAACACGGCAAATCCGGTCTCCAGGTTCTCCCGCACTGTCAGCAGCGGGAAGATGTCACGACCCTGCGGCACCCAGGCGATGCCGCGCCGCGCCCTATCATGGATCGGCAAGCGCGAAATCTCCTCGCCTTCCCATTTGATGGTACCGGCGCTGATCGGATGAGCACCGGTGATCGCCCTCAGCAGGCTCGTCTTGCCGACACCGTTACGGCCAAGCAGACAGGTTACAGCGCCGACTTCTGCTGTCAGGGACACCTGGCGCAGAGCGATGGCGGCGCCATAGTGCAGGTCGACATGGTCTACATCAAGCATATGTTGCGGACTTCCCGGTGTGCCGGTCGACCGTCATCGGCCCAGATATACTTCGATAACGCGCGGGTCATTGCTGACGTGGTCGATCGAACCCTCCGACAGCACCGAGCCCTCGTGCAACACCGTCACCTTCACATCCAACGCACGAACGAACGCCATGTCGTGCTCCACCACAACCACGCTGCGCGTAAGGTTGATTTCCCGCAGCAACTCGGCAGTCTGCTCGGTCTCGGCGTCCGTCATGCCTGCCACCGGTTCATCGACCAGTAGCAGCTGCGGTTCCTGTGCCAGAAGCATGCCAATTTCCAGCCATTGCTTCTGGCCATGCGACAAATCGGCTGCAGTCCTGCGCCGATGGTCAGTCAACCGCGTAGTGACAAGAATTTCCTCGATACGCTGCCGTTCCGCCGGCGTCTCGCGCGCCCAGAGGGCAAATCGGGGCCTGCGGTCCTCGGCCAGTGATAACAGCAGATTATCCCACACCGTGTGCGGCTCGAACACAGTCGGCTTCTGGAACTTGCGGCCTATTCCCAGCGACGCGATTGCCGGTTCATCGAGACGTGTCAGATCGGTGTCCTTGCCAAAAACCACCTTGCCTTGATCAGGCCGTGTCTTGCCGGTAATCACGTCCATCATGGTGGTCTTGCCGGCGCCGTTCGGTCCGATCACCGCGCGCATCTCGCCGGCCTCGAGGACCAACGACAGGGCGTTCAACGCGCGGAAGCCATCGAAACTGACGGTGACGCCGTCAAGGTAAAGCAGCGTATCGTGCAGTTCCGCGCTGACGTCGCTCATCCGGTGACCTCCCCCACCGCAGCGTGGGCTGGTGTCGGTTCGGGTACGTCAGTCGGCTTGCGTCGCCGAAGCAAGCCCATAATGCCGCGTGGCAGGAACAGCGTCACGAATATGAACATCGCACCGAGCGCGTACAACCAGAGTGACGGCAGCGCACTGGTGAAATAGGTCTTACCCAGGTTGACCAGTACTGCGCCGAGGATCGCGCCCGACAAGGTGCCACGGCCGCCAACTGCGACCCAGATCACGGCCTCGATCGAATTGGCAGGCGAGAACTCGGATGGATTGATAATGCCGACCTGCGGCACGTAAAGCGCTCCACCAATGCCTGCCATCACGGCCGACAGCACCCAAACGACAAGCTTGTACGACTCCGGGCGATACCCTAGGAAACGCGTGCGCGATTCCGCATCGCGCACTGCGATCAATACCTTGCCGAAACGCGAGGTGACCAAGTAACGCGCCATCAGGAACTGTCCGGACAGAAACACGGCGGTAATCACCAGCAAGGCGCATCGCGTGGCTTCTGCCTGCACTGGAAAACCAAGCAGATCCTTGAAGTCGGTCATGCCGTTGTTGCCGCCGAAACCCATATCGTTGCGGAAGAACGCCAGCAACAGAGCGTAGGTCAGCGCCTGGGTGATGATCGACAGATATACGCCGGTGACACGTGAGCGAAATGCCAGCCAGCCGAACACAAGAGCCAGCAGACCAGGCACCAGCACGACCATCAGCACGGCGAAGCCGAACCACTCGAAGCCGTGCCAGTACCAGGGCAGTTCGTGCCAGCCTAGGAACACCATGAAGTCCGGCAGGTTGGCGTTACCGTACACGCCGCGCGCGCCGATCTGGCGCATCAGGTGCATGCCCATGGCGTAACCGCCGAGTGCGAAGAACGCCGCATGGCCCAACGAGAGAATTCCGGCAAATCCCCAGACCAGGTCGACCGCCAGGGCCAACATCGCAAAGCACAGGTACTTGCCGATCAATGCGATGGCGTAGGTCGGCACGTGCGCGGCGGCCGATGGCTCGGTGCCAAGGTTCAACATGGCAAGAGTGATGGCACCGCCCAGTACGAACACCAAAGTCAGCGTCGATGTGCGATCGAGGGTCATGCCTCTGCCGCACGCCCCTTGAGCGGGAACATACCCCGTGGACGCCGCTGGATGAACAGGATCAGCATCACCAACACGGCGATCTTTCCCAGCACCGCCCCCGCGACAGGCTCGAGGAATTTGTTGAGGATGCCCAGCGTGAGAGCTCCCATTACGGTGCCCCACAGATTGCCAACCCCACCAAACACCACGACCATGAAGCTGTCGATAATGTAGCTCTGGCCAAGGTTAGGCGAGACGTTGTCGATCTGGCTCAACGCCACGCCGGCCATGCCGGCGACGCCGGAGCCCAGGCCGAAGGTCAGTGCGTCGATCCAGGGCGTCCGGATGCCCATCGCCGCAGCCATTTGCCGGTTCTGCGTCACCGCACGCATCGCCAGGCCAAGCGATGTAAAGCGCAGCGCGGCCATCAGCGCTGCAAGCACAAGGAAGGCAAACACGATGATGTAAAGCCGATTATAGGTGATGATGAGGCCACCGACCTGGGTCAGCCCGCTCATCCAGTCAGGCGTACCGACATCGCGATTGTTGGCGCCGAAGATCGAGCGCACCGCCTGCTGCAATACGAGTGACAGTCCCCAGGTCGCCAGCAAAGTCTCCAATGGTCGTCCGTACAACCAGCGGATCAAGGTGCGCTCGATGGCGATGCCAATTAGCCCGGCTACGGCGAAGGCGAGCGGCACTGCGATCAGCAGGCTGGCGCCAAACAGTCCTGGAGCACTGTCGCGAATGACCTGCTGTACCACGAATGTGACATAGGCGCCGATCATCACCATCTCGCCATGCGCCATATTGATCACTCCCATGACGCCAAACGTAATGGCGAGGCCAGCCGCAGCCAGCAACAGCACCGAACCCAGTGACAGGCCGTAATACACGCTCTGCAGGATGCTCCAGATTTGCAGATTGCGATCGATCGCCACAATTGCCGCGGCCACCGCAATGGATACCGCGGGTGGTTGGCCGGACAGGGAATCCAGCAGGCTGCGGCTGTCCATGTCGCCGCGCGCGCGCAGTATTTCGACAGCTGCGAGCCTGTCGGCCTCCTTGCTGTCAGCGGACGACAATGTTGCCGCGGCACGGGCCTGTTCGAGACGCAGTTTGATGCCGGCGTCAGCCTCGTGAGCGAGCGCGCGCTCCAGTGCGGGCAATGCGGCGGGATCGTGCGAGTGAAACACTGCTTCAGCTGCCGCCATGCGGATCGATGCATCTGGAGCGAACAGACGGAGGCTGCCAAGAGCAGCTTCCACCGCGCCGCGCACTGGGTTATTCATCCGCACCTGCTTGAGACCACTGGCCATCACATCGGGTGCAGGATTGCCGGTCACAGCATCCAGGATCGCGCCATCGCTCTTGATAAACAACGTGTGGTCGGAGGTGCGGGCGTAAAGATTGCCATCTTGCATTGCCGATAGAATGGTCGCAGCACGCGGATCGCCCGAGAAGGCTAGTAGTTCAACGCCATGGCGGATGGTATCGAAGCTCGGCGACGCCAATGCGGTAAGACCTTCGTCGGCCGATTGCGCGTGCGCTCCGGGCGACGCGAGCGACAGTACGACAGTCAGCAACAGCCAGACGAAGAATTGCATCCGCGCGCCTTCAGAAACCGTCGGGGGTGACCCGGGGAGGAGTCGGGTCACCCCCATGGGGGCGATCAGCTCAGACCATCAGGCCTTCTTGCCGCCGCCCGAACCGCACTTGCCGGTTTTGACGTTGAAGGCGCCGCAGTGCAACGGTTCGCGCCAGTCGCCGATCAGATCCTTGGTGTCCTCAACATATGGTGACCATTCCTGCGCAACCACCAGGCCAGGGGTCTGCGAGACGATGTTGAACTGACCATCACCCTGGATTTCGCCAATCAACACGGGCTTGGTGATGTGATGGTTTGGCATCATGGCTGAATAGCCACCAGACAGATTGGGCACCGACACGCCAATCAGCGCATCGATGACAGCGTCAGGCGCCGTCGTCCCGGCCTTCTCGACGCCCTTTACCCACATATTGAACCCAATGACATGCGCCTCCATTGGATCGTTGGTGGTGCGCTTCGGATTCTTGGTGAACTGCTTCCAGGCCTCGATGAACCTCTTGTTGTCGGCGTTGTCGACACTTTCGAAATAATTCCACGCCGCGAGATGACCGACCAGCGGCTTTGTGTCGATGCCTGCGAGTTCCTCTTCGCCGACGCTGAATGCAACCACCGGGATGTCGGTCGCCTTGATGCCCTGGTTGCCCAGTTCTTTGTAGAATGGCACGTTGGCGTCACCATTGATGGTAGATACCACGGCGGTCTTCTTGCCGGAGGAACCAAACTTCTTGATCGAGGCCACGATGTTCTGCCAATCGGAATGGCCGAATGGTGTGTAGTTGATCAGGATATCTTCCTGCTTCACGCCCTTCACCTTGAGGTAAGCCTCCAGGATCTGGTTGGTGGTGCGCGGATAGACATAATCGGTTCCGGCCAGCACCCAGCGCTGCACCTTCTCTTCCGACATCAAGTAGTCAACCGCCGGGATGGCCTGCTGGTTCGGCGCCGCGCCGGTGTAGAACACGTTGCGGCTGCACTCCTGGCCTTCATACTGCACCGGATAGAACAGGATGCCGTTGAGTTCCTCGAAGACCGGCAGGACGGATTTGCGCGACACCGACGTCCAGCAACCAAACACCGCTGCGCATTTATCGACTGACAGCAGTCCTCTCGCCTTCTCGGCGAAGAGCGGCCAGTTGGACGCCGGATCGACCACCACGGCTTCCAACTTCCGCCCGAGCACTCCGCCCTTGGCGTTCTGCTGTTCGATTAGCATCAGCATGACGTCCTTCAGCGTGGTCTCGCTGATCGCCATGGTGCCGGAGAGCGAATGCAGGATACCGACCTTGATAGGGCCGGTCTCAGCCGCATTGGCCGGTGCAATCATTGTTGTCTTGGCGACGCCCAGTGCGGCCAGCGTCACGGTTGCGGCGCCGAGTCCGCCGAGGCCGCGACGCGTGATTGCGTTTTTGTTTGGTTCCATAAAGTCTGTTCCCTGTCCGTTCTGTTTCGTGGCGAGACTGGCAGGTCTCGCGACACCGGCCAGGGTCAGTGCAACCCCCATGCCACAAATTCGTGAGTTCGCACCTGGGGCAAGTGCCATCCGTTGGACAGCGATTGCAGGTTAT
This sequence comes from Acetobacteraceae bacterium, assembly GCA_036265005.1. Taxonomy (GTDB): domain Bacteria; phylum Pseudomonadota; class Alphaproteobacteria; order Acetobacterales; family Acetobacteraceae; genus JAMXLO01. The sequence continues at coordinate 14,712 of DATAPW010000232.1, forward strand.
GGAGGCAGACTGACGTCCCCTGACCAAAATTTAACCAAACCAGGGACGCTTGCTGAAACCGCCAGACTGGGGTCGGATGACGGTCACCGAAAAACCAGCGGCCCTCGGGAGCAGAAAGCCATGATCCATGTCCTCGCTATCATTACCGCCAAGCCTGGAATGCGCAGCGCGATCCTCAAGGAGTTCCACGCCAATATACCTGCGGTGCATGCCGAAAACGGCTGCATCGAGTACGGGCCGGCGATCGATGCCGAGGGCTTCCCGACGAAATTCGGCGATGACACCTTTGTGGTGATTGAGAAATGGGAAAGCCCTGAGGCGCTGAAGGCCCATGCCGCCTCGCCGCATATGGCGGCTTACGCCGCCAAAACCCGCGAGATGATCGCAAACCGTGTAATCCACGTATTGGCGCCAGGCTGAGCGGGAGCCGGTCGCCTTCACTACCCGGATTGCGAAGCTCGGAGCCGCCGCAATCTTGCCCACCTGCTACGGGCATGAGATGGCCCGCGTCGCTGTGCTCTTGGCAGTGATCCATGGCGACTCGGCGGCGATTCGCATCAGCGACTCGGCAACCGCCGAGTTTTCCACAGCATCTGATGAAATATCCACAGACCATTCTTATTGAAACGTAATCTGCTGCAGTTCTGGTTGACCGGACGCGCGCGCGTCGGTACGCCTGATATGTGCCAACAGTCGATTCGCAGCCATTCATCAAGGTCCGGGGCCGTTCTTTCATGGCGCTGGTGCTTGCGCCGGAACCGCCGGTGCAAGCCTGGCTCGACGCGCTTGATGGACAAATCGCGCGCTCGCCGTCTTTCTTCGAAGGGCGGCCGGTGGTGCTCGATCTCGCAGCGCTGCCCCGCGAGCAACCCGATGTCGCGGGCCTGCTGCTAGGCCTCGGTGCGCGCGGCGTCCGCATCATTGGCACTGAGGGTGCGCATCCATCGTGGCAGGGCCTCGAAGCCTGGGCACCGCTCCACGCGAATACCACGCGTCCTGCGCGTCCGGTCGAGGTTCCGGATGAGCGGCGCAGCACGGCTTCAGCGACAATCGCCCAGCAGGAAGCCAACGCGCTGCTGATCGATCATCCGGTGCGGTCCGGGCAGTCCGTGGTCTATGACCAGGGTGACGTGACCATCATCGGCTCGGTTGCATCCGGGGCTGAGGTGATTGCCGGTGGTTCCATTCATGTCTACGGCGCGCTGCGTGGTCGCGCTATTGCCGGCCTCACCGGCAACAATCGCGCGCGGATCTTCTGCCGCAAGCTCGAAGCCGAATTGCTGGCGATCGACGGCGTCTACCAGACCGCTGACGACATGAATACGACGCTGCGCGGCAAGCCGGTGCAGGCCTGGCTCACCGGCGAGGCGATGATGTTGGCAACGCTCGACTGACAGGGGAGAATGAGATGGCCACGGTTCTCGTCGTGACATCCGGTAAGGGCGGTGTCGGCAAGACGACATCGACGGCCGCCCTCGGCGCCGCACTGGCGCAGACCGGCCAGAATGTCGTCGTGGTCGATTTCGATGTCGGGCTGCGCAATCTGGACCTTGTAATGGGTGCCGAGCGGCGCGTCGTCTTCGACCTGATCAATGTTGTGCAGGGCGATGCGAAACTCCCGCAGGCTCTGATCCGCGACAAGCGGCTCGATACGCTGTCGTTGTTGCCGGCGTCGCAGACGCGCGACAAGGACGCATTGACGGCCGAAGGTGTCACCCGGGTGATTGGTGAGTTGCGTGAGAAATTCGATTGGGTGATATGCGACAGCCCGGCCGGGATCGAACGCGGTGCCATGCTCGCAATGCGCCATGCGGACATGGCTGTCGTAGTGACCAATCCTGAAGTTTCGTCGGTGCGCGATTCGGATCGCATTATCGGCATGCTCGATTCCAAGACCGTGAAGGCCGAAAAGGGCGAGCGCCTGGAAAAGCATCTGCTGCTGACGCGATATGATCCAGCGCGTGCGGCGCGCGGTGAAATGTTGAACACCGAGGACGTCCTGGAGATTCTGTCCATCCCGCTGCTTGGCATCATTCCGGAAAGCGAGGAGGTATTGCGTTCGTCCAATCTGGGCACGCCAGTGACCCTGGGAAATCCGAACAGCGCCCCGGCACGCGCCTACTTCGAGGCGGCCCGGCGACTCAAGGGCGAGACGCTGGTGGTCACAGTTCCCACTGAGCGGCGGAGCTTCGTGGGTCGCCTGTTCGGTCGGAGGGCTGTCGCATGAACCTGCTGAGCCTGTTCCGCCGCAACAATTCTGCGCCGGTCGCCCGCGAGCGGCTGCAAGTGCTGTTGGCGCATGAGCGCGCGTTTGTCGGCCAATCCGATCTGCTAGCCGTGCTGCAGGAGGAGATCATAGCCGTCATCGCCAAGCACGTGACGATTGAGCGCGAGAAAGTACAGATCAAGCTGGATCGCGGCGATCCGGTATCCACGCTGGAGATCGACGTGGAGGTGCCAAGCTACGCTGCAGCGGCGGCAATCCGCCGGCGGGAGAGATCTCTGCCGGCCGCCGCTACTTAGCGCGGGCGCACACCATACCGAATCGCCTGGAAAACAGCGCGTATTGCAGGGCAGAAAAGCGCAGCGTATTCCGCCATCATTCCGTCGTCAGCAGGGCCACCGGAAATGACGCGAGCGCCTGTGCCACCGGCAATGTTTTACCCAATGGGCCGATCCGATTGCCTGAAATGACGTCGCGCACCGCCAAACCATGCAGCAATGAAGGCAGGCGCAACGCCGAATTCTGCCATGATAATGCTGGAATCATCAGTGAGTCACCACTTCCAAGCAGCCGTCCCGGCAGTCGTGGCACGATGGTGACTGCACTGAGCCTCCCCGCGCTGCGAACAAAAGCAACAACGTGCTGCGCTGCAGGCCCATCCACTTCAATCGCGTGATAGTCTCCAAGGCCAAACACGTCCGGCATCAGGCTGCGCTTTGCGAGGATCTGCACAATCAGAGCCTGCTTCACTCGTCCGTCGCGCCAGCATGATGCCAGCGCAGTCGGCGCTTCACCGGACTGCAAGGTAGCAACCCGTCGGGTAAAATCTACTGGACTGCGATTATCAGGATCGACAAGGCTGAGATCCCAGAACTCACAACCCTGATAGAAATCCGGCACACCCGGCACCGTAAGTTTCAACACCGTCTGCGCCAGACCATTTACCGCACCGGCGGGTCCCATGCGATGCGCGACATTTGCAGCCTCGGTAACAAATCCTCCGGTATCCGCCATGATCGTGTAAAGAAAAGACTGCGCTGCCTCTTCATATTCCAGATTGGGTGCAGTCCAGTCGGTCGCCAGCTTGGCCTCACGCATCGCCTTGAGCTGCCAGCTGGCCAACCGTTCAGTGTATCTCTCTACACCGGCAGCATCCGTCGCATCCAGCTCAGTCGGCCAGGCTCCCACGATCATTTGGTACAGCATCAACTCGTCGCCGAGCGAGGGGCTTCGCGCACCGGCCAGTCGCCCATGCTGCGCGTTAAGGGTCAGCCACCGGCGGGCTGCTGCGTCCCATTCGTCTGGTGCCTCACTGAGTACAGCGAGCCGTGCCCGCACATCTTCGCCACGCTTGTGGTCATGCGTTGCGGTTGCCAGCATCGCCGCGGGAAAATGTCGCTGGCGTGAGGTGTTTGCCGCGTGGAATGCATCAACACTCATGCTGAAGCGCGCGATGTCGGCACCAACCTCGTTGCGGGACAGCAGCACACCGTAGCGATAGAAAGCTGTGTCCTCCACGGCTTTGGCCGCCAGTGGGGCGCTGAGTTGCTGGAAGCGGACAGTGGCGACACAGTGTGCCTGCTCCGACGCATCCACCGTATCGCCACCAAGCCAACGATCCAGCAATGCGATTACCGGACGATCGGCCGCGCGACATTCCGTCATGGCACCCGCCACCGCCTTGGCGAATGCGGCATCGTCCGATGCAGACCGCCGGCCACTGCCGTAGCTGCGATATGCCGGGAAGTGCGCCAGCAGTGCCACCAGCGAACGGCGGATGGCAGGACGTGTCGTGTCCCGTGTCTCGAGCCGCGCAAGTGCAATGCGATGCAAAGATTCTGCCACAGCGTCAAGTTGCGCGGTGAAGCTGCTGCTCAGCACATCATGTCGCGCAGCAACCTCTTCAACGGCAAAGTCAGCGGAGCGGCCACTCACCGAGTTCCAGAGTAGCTTCAGTAGAACTTCGCCTGCCGGATCGTGCAGCAGCGCGTTTACCTCATCCATAAAATCGTAACCGCTGGTTCCGTCGACTTCCCAGTCGGTTGGTAACCGTTCGCCGGCACCAAGGATCTTCTCGACAACGAGCCAGCCAGGGCCGGACGGCGCATCAGCTGGACGACGAGTCTCCAATTTGCGCAACCATGCGCGTAGCAGGCGGCAATAACCGGCTGGGTCGGACAAGCCATCGACGTGATCCACGCGCACTCCGTCGATCAGCCCTTGCTCGTAGAGGCGCAGCAATGTCGCATGTGTCGCCTCGAATACCTCGTCGTCTTCGATCCGCAAGGCAGCCAGGCCGTTGATGTCGAAGAAGCGCCGCCAATTGATCTGGTCGCCGGCGGTGCGCCACCATGCGAGCCGATAATGTTGTCGCTCAAGCAACTGATGCAGTCGTTCCCTCCCTGCCTCCGTTGCAGGTTCGAAGGCACTGGCGGGGAATGCGGCGACCTCGGCATCATCCTCTGGCCGTATTGGGAACCGGTTATCGAAATAACGGATGACCGGCGATGGCAAATCATTGTTGCGCGCCAATGTAATTGCACCGGATTGCAACGCCTCACCGTACGGATCGCCAAGAAACGGTGCCAGTACCTTGCCACGCAGGCAGGGGTCCGAATTGTTCCAGTCTATATCGAAGAAATTGGCATAGCGGCTGGCCCTCCCATGCCGCAGAACATCACCCCACCAAGGGTTCTCCATGCCACCTGCCGCCATATGGTTCGGCACGATGTCGACAATGATGCCAAGCCCTGCCCTGCGCAGTGTCGCAACCAGGCTTCGCAAGCCAGCTTCGCCGCCAAGCTCCGGGTTGACTCTTGTCGGATCGACCACGTCATAGCCGTGCATCGAACCGGCGCGTGCAGTCAGTATCGGCGACACGTATAAATGGCTGATGCCCAATGATGCAAAGTATGGGACGAGCCGCTCAGCATCCGCGAAGCCAAAGGCGCGGTGCAACTGCAGGCGCATGGTTGCACGGGGTTGACTCATTGTCGCGGCCGTTTTGTCGCTACCCGCTCCACTCGGGCTGCGGCGCGTGGTTCATCAAGGAGCGATTCGGTCTCGCCGTTGAGCCGCCGGCGCCAGTTTGGATGTTCCGCCGTGGTCCCGGGTAGATTTGGTTGCTCCTCCTGCCCAACCACATCTTCAATCGGCAGCAGGCAAAGCGGCGAATTAGTACGGCAAACGAAGGTCAGTGCCGCATCCACGACCGGCGCCGAATCTTCAGGCGACGGTGCGGGGCTGCTGGCCACGCCGGCGTCGACAAAGGACTGCCAGAGAGCAACACGATCCCTGGTACGTTCGGCTGCGACGCTCGCCTCGTCAACACCGACGCCAAGGCGGCCGCAGGCGGCACGCATGGTGATGTCCTTACCGTGCCACCAACCGGCGACAGTGGGCAGATCGTGAGTGGAAGTCATCGCGACGGCAGATCGATCCCACGCACCAGGCGGGGTGAATGCCTCTCCAGTCCGCTCGAACCATAACACTCGCATGCCATGCAACCCGGCAGTCTCCAGCAAGTCACGGAAGCCATTTGGTAATGTCCCCAAATCCTCACCAACCACAATTGCCTGATGCCGCTGCGATTCCAGAGCGAGCAAACGCAAGAGATCGGTAACCGGATACGCAAGGTAAGCGCCGTCCGCCGGCGTCGCGCCTTCCGGCACCAGCCATAATCGCGCCAGCCCCATCGCATGGTCGATGCGCAGACCGCCGGTGTTACGCAGTGCAGCCCGCACCGTCGCAAGGAATGGCGCGAATCCGCCATTGATCAGTGATCGCGGAGAAAATCCGGTGAGGCCCCAATCCTGACCTCCTGGATTGAACAGATCAGGTGGCGCACCGATCGACAAGCCACCCAAAATGTCGCTCTGTCGGCTCCATGCATGGCTACCCATTGGGTCCATCCCAACGGCCAGATCACCGATCAGCCCGACGCGCATTCCTGCCAGGCGAGCCCGCTCTTGCGCTATACCGAGCGAGCGATCAGCGAGCCATTGCAAGAAAACATGAAACAGTACTTCGCCTTCATGCGAGTCGGCGAATACCGCGACACTTGCACTGGTCGGATTGCGAAGATCCAAAGGCCAATGTCGCCAATCTCCAATGCCCGCGGCGAACTGTTCGGCATGCAGCGCCTCAAATACCGCGTGCTGCACCAATAGTTCACCACCATCGGCCCGAAACCGCGCGAAATCCGCCAGAATTGCACCGTCGGCGTCTCTCCCCAGTACAACGCTGTCGAATAGCGCGCGCAGCATGCGGAGCTTGGCGCGCGCCGCCGCCTGCCAATCGATGAGGTTCAATGCTTCCAGCTCGGCAAACGTGTCGGCCAGTTCTACCGCCGCCAGCGTACGGGCGACCTGCTGCTCACCGAGCACCAACGCCGGCGATGCGTGCAACGGGTTGAGGAACAACCGGGTGGACGGCGAATACGGGCCGAACCGCGCAGGATCGGCAGTGAAGAGCGCGTGCAACGGACTGAGGGCCAAGGCATCGGCGCCACGGGAACCTGCTGCTTCGGCTAACGCGGCAATACCGCTGGCGTCGCCGATGCCGCCATCGCCTCGGTGCCGCAACGAATACACCTGCGCAGCGATACCCCACAGGCGCGCGTCGGGTACGGCATCATCGATCGTATGGCAACGGCTGGGTGCTACTGCCAGGACCAGATCACGATCATCGATCAGCAGTCGATGATAACCAGTCTCGCCGATTGCTGGCACGCGCAACCGGCCGCGCACGGGCAGCAACGAAACGTCTCGCTCTTCACCGGTCTCGAGTTTCAGCCGCGCACGGCGGGCCTCACTCGCTCCAACATCGAGCCGCGTCGGCCTGCCTGCCGTGGCCGTGATCAGCGGCGGGAGTGCCTGGATGTTGGACTTGCGCCCGAGGATTTTGCGACTGGCAAGCAGATCACCACGTGTCGCGCATGGCAAGCCGAGCGTCCCGAGGATGCGGCGCAGCACGGAGGATTCCACGACCTGGGGCCGACCGGCGAAGTCTTGCCATTCGACAGCAATTCCGGCCCGGCGTGCCAGATCCTGGATCGCTTCGTCATTCATCGTCCGCCAGACCCGTATCGAGAAACGCGAAAGTGCAGTGTCCTGGCAGCCAGCCGGAGCGCGCCAACTGTATCGCATCGGTTGCGTTCGCATACAGGAGGCGACCGGGAGGAGGCGTCATCGACGTTGGTTCAGCGCCAAAGTTGGTTGCGACGGCCAGCACCGCACCGTCGCCAAACCGCCATCGCGCAAAAACCGATTTCGGCCCGACCGCATAAGCCTCGACTGTTCGTGCGGTATCCAGACGCGGCACAATTTCCTTCTGGCGCAGCGAGATCAGCTGCCGGTAGAGCGCTTCGCGCTCAGAGCCGAAAACTTCGTCGCCATGTGGGACCGAGGCATCGAAGGTCGTAGTGGCATTCGGATCAGGGATACGCTGCCGCTTTGCAGGATCCGCAAACGCTGGGAACCGGGCGAACTCATTGCGCCTGCCCTCGCGCACGGCATCTGCCAGTTCCGGGCGATGGTCGGTAAAGAACAAGAACGGCGTGCGGCTCGCCGTTTCCTCGCCCATGAAGAGTAAGGGAATCTGCGGGCACAGCATCAGCAATGCGATGGCCGCTTCCAGCGCCGAATGCTCGACCAGTGTGGTCAGCCGCTCGCCAAATGCGCGATTGCCAACCTGGTCATGGTTCTGCAGGAACAGCACGAAGGCTGTCGGCGGCAGATGGGCGCTTGGCATCCCTCGCGGGCCACCGAGATAACTCGAATGCTCGCCCTGATAAATGAATCCTTCGGCCAAGCATCGTGCCAGCTGCTCCACCGGGCGGTGGGCATAATCAGCGTAGTAGCCGGCGTCTTCGCCGGTGAGAAGGACATGCAGCACATTGTGGCCATCATCGTTCCACTGTGCATCGATATCCTTCGCCAGGTGCAATGAGTCATTGTGATGTTCGAGGACCAGATGCACATGCCGTCCCGGCTCTGTGGTTGCGCGTACCGTCGCAGCCATCTCATCCACCCAATCCTGTTCCTCGATTGCATGGACCGCATCGAAACGCAGACCGTCGAAACGGTACTCCATCAACCAGTACAATACGTTGCCGGTGAAGAAATTGCGCACTGCCGGCTGGCGAAAATCGATCGCAGGTCCCCACGGAGTATGGTGGTCGGCGCGAAAGAACTGTGGAGCATAGAGCGATAGGTAGTTCCCATCGGGGCCGAAATGGTTATAGACCACGTCGAGGAAAATCATCAGGCCGAGGTCGTGAGCGGTATCGACCAGGGCTTTCAACTGGTCGGGTGACCCGTACGTTGCGTCAGGCGCATAGGGCAGCACGCCGTCGTAACCCCAATTGCGGCGGCCAGGGAATTCGTTCACCGGCATCAGCTCGACCGCAGTGACGCCAAGTGCGGCAAGCCGCGGCAATTGCTTCGCTACGCCGCAGAATCCGCCGAGCAGACCCACATGCAACTCGTACAGGACGGTCTCGCGCCAGGGGCGCCCCCGCCAGGCGGAATGGCGCCATTTGTAGCGCTCGGGATCGATGACCACGCTCGGACCATGGACGTCGGCTGACTGTGCGCGCGATGCCGGATCAGGAACCAGCGCACCATTGGCCAATTGATAGTGATAGCGCGTACCGGCTCCGCATGCCACGATTGCCTCGAACCAACCGTCGGCCTGTGGCACCATGGGAACGGTCGGGCCATCCGCCAGGGCCACGCCGACAGTTTCCTGCGCCGGCGCCCAAAGACGGAACCGCGTCTGGCCCCCCGCTATCACATTGGCACCGAAGCCAAGGTCGCGTGCGAAGAAATCGCTCATTAGGCGCCCCTGGCACTCTCGGAGTGAAGCAGCACAGCGCAATGTGCTGCAACCTCAACCTCGGAGCCTTCGATGACACGTTCGTCCGCCTCCGGCTCGGCACTATCGAGCAGGATCCGGCTCGGGAACTGTGGCAATGGCAGCCGATAGTCGCATGGCCGATCAGTCGGGTTGAATAGCAGCGTCAGAATCGTGACTCCCCCTTCCCGACTTTGCATGGCACGGCGCAGAACCAACGTTCGCTGCTCGAGGTCGTTCCACGCCTCGGCAGGAATTGTTCCTCCGTCCTGATCGAACCAGTCGATATCGGCGATATCCGGTGCAGGATGCGCATTGCCATGTAGGAAGACAGGGGTGCGCAGCACAGGATGCTCACGCCTCAGTGCGATCAGCCGCGTCACAAATTTGATGAGAGAGGAGCCCGCAGGAGTACCCGTCATCGACCAGTCCAGCCAGGACATTTCATTATCCTGGCAATAGGCGTTGTTGTTGCCCCGCTGAGTGCGGCCGAACTCGTCGCCGGCGAGCAACATCGGGGTACCCGCAGCCAGGAACACGGTAGCCAGCACGGCCCGCCGGACGCGGTCCCGCGCGGTGTTAATCACGGGATCGTCGCTCGGCCCCTCCACGCCCCAATTGCTGGTGAAGTTAGCCGGGTGCCCGTCGCGGTTATCCTCGCCATTCGCCTCGTTGTGGCGGTCGACATAGCTTACCGCATCATACAGCGTAAATCCGTCATGCGACGCGGCAAAATTCACCGAAGCCCACGGTCGCCTGCCCTGGCGTGCGAAGATATCGGCCGAACCAGCGAGCCGCGCGGCGATCTCCGGACGCAGACCTGGATCGTTACGCCAGAAACGGCGCACGCCATCACGGAACCGGTCATTCCATTCCGCGAATCCGGGCGGATGATTGCCAAGCTGGTAGCCACCGGGGCCCACGTCCCATGGCTCAGCGATCAACTTCACGCCAGACAGGATCGGATCCTGACGGAGCGCGTCAAAGAAGCCAGAGCCCGGATCGAAGCCGTTAGGCTCACGACCCAGCGTGGCACTGAGGTCGAAGCGGAATCCGTCGACATGGAACGAGGTGACCCAGTAGCGCAGTGAGTCCATCACCAATTGCAGCACGCGCGGATGCGACAGGTTCACCGTGTTGCCAGTACCCGTATCATTGACGGTGCGTCGGGGGTCATCTGACTCCAGTCGATAGTAGCTGGCATTGTCGAGGCCGCGGAAGGACAGGGTGGGGCCCTTTTCGTCGCTTTCCGCCGTGTGGTTGTAAACGACGTCAAGGATCACTTCGATGCCAGCCGCATGTAGTCGACGCACTGCTACTCGCATTTCATTTGGCGAGTGGTCCGACAAATAGGACGGCTCTGGCGCGAAATAGCCAAGTGTGTTGTAGCCCCAGTAGTTGCGCAGGCCCCGACGCTGCAGGGCACGATCCTGCACGAATGCGTGCACCGGCATGAGTTCAATTGTGGTAATGCCAAGGCGACGCAGGTAATCGATCACCGGCGGATGCGCCAAGGCGGCGAATTTCCCGCGTTCATGCGGGCGGATATCGTCGCGCAACATCGTCAGTCCACGCAGATGCGCCTCATAGATCACGGTTTCCGACCACGGCACGTTGGGTGGATGGTCGTCACCCCAATTGAAAGAATCGTCAGTGACGATCCCCTTAGGCATGGCCGGCGCACTGTCGCGGCGATCGAATGACAGGTCACCACGCGACGAGTTCAGTCGAAAGCCGTACAGTGCATCGGTCCAGTGCAATTGCCCAGCCAGTGCGCGCGCATAGGGATCGAGCAGTAGCTTATGGTGATTGAAGCGATGACCGCGCTCCGGGTCGTAAGGCCCCAGGACGCGATACCCGTATAGTAGCCCTGCGGTCGCATCAGGCAGATAGCCGTGCCACACCTCGTCGGTATATTCTGGCAATGTATATCTTGCGATTTCACGCCGGCCCGATGGTTCGAACAGGCAAAGGTCGACGCGGTCCGCATGCGTCGAAAAAACCGCGAAGTTGATACCGAGCCCATCCCACGTTGCGCCGAGGGGGAATGACCGGCCCGGCAGTAGCCGATCAGAAAGGGGCTGCATGGTCCCCTATCGGTAGGGTCCACGGCGGCATCGATCGCGTCATGGTTGGGCGTGAGAGCAAAAGCGGCGCGGAACGCTGTGCACCCCTTCAGTCCCCGAACCGGAGATACAGTGTCGCAAGCGGCGGCACTGTTAGCTCCAGCGACTGCGCCTCGCCATGGCGTTGCACCGGCACGGTCCTCAAGCTGCCGCCATTGCCCATGTTGGATCCGCCGTAGACCGCAGCATCTGTATTGAGCAACTCTTGCCATGTTCCTGCATTTGGCACGCCAATGCCATAGCCAGCACGCGGCACCGGCGTCATGTTGCAGACAACCAGGACCGGCGGAGTCGACTCGTGGCCCAGACGCAGGAATGCGAATACCGAATTCGCCCTGTCGTCGCCGATCACCCAACGGAATCCGGTGGACACCGAGTCACGCTGGTGCAACGCAGCCTGTTCTCCATAGTGGCGGTTCAGGTCGCGCACAACCCGCTGTACCCCGAGCCGCATCGGATCAGTGAGACCACCCCAGTCGAGCTCGCTGTCATGGCTCCACTCATGTTCCTGGGCGATCTCGCCCCCCATGAACAGCAGCTTCTTGCCGGGATGTCCCCACATGAAACCAAGATAAGCCCGCAGATTGGCATACCGCTGCCAGTTGTCGCCTGGCATCTTGGCAATGAGCGAACGCTTCCCGTACACCACCTCATCGTGTGACAGCGGCAGCACGAACCGCTCGGAGAACGCATACAGGAGGCCAAAAGTCATGTCGTTGTGGTGCCAGAAACGATGGACCGGATCCTCCTCCATGTAGCGAAGCGTGTCATGCATCCACCCCATATTCCACTTATAGGCGAAACCAAGCCCGCCCTCGCTGATGGGCCGAGATACGCCCGGCCACGCAGTCGACTCCTCGGCGATCGTGATGGCGCCCGCACAGCGCTCGCCCACGACAGCATTGAAGTGACGCAGGAAGCCGATTGCCTCCAAGTTCTCGCGTCCTCCATAGACGTTGGGTATCCATTGCCCCTCGGCGCGTGAGTAGTCACGGTACAGCATCGACGCAACGGCATCGACGCGCAAGCCGTCGACATGGAAGTGCTCGAGCCAATAAAGCCCCGAAGCGATCAGGAACCCCTGCACTTCCCGACGACCGAAATTGTAAATGTACGTGTTCCAGTCTTGATGATAGCCTTCGCGCGGGTCCTGATGTTCGTACAGCGCCGTTCCATCGAACCGCGCCATGCCGTGGGCGTCCGTCGGGAAATGCGCTGGTACCCAATCCACGATGACGCCGATATTGGCGCGATGGCAGGCATCCACGAAACGGGAAAAACCTTCGGGCGGCCCGAACCGCGCGCTTGGTGCAAACAGGCTAAGCGGTTGGTAGCCCCATGAACCACCAAATGGATGCTCGGTCACTGGCATCAGTTCGATATGCGTGAAGCCCATCCCTTTGACATAAGGGACCAGTCGTTCGGCGAGTTCGTCCCAGGTAGGGATGCGTCCGTCTGGGTGAATCCACGATGCCGCATGGAGTTCATAGAAAGACAGTGGCGCGTCCGCGTCCTGTCTGCGCCCACGTTCCTGCATCCAGACTTCATCGTGCCATACATGCGGTGTCGGATCGGCGACGACGGAGGCTGTCGCCGGTGGCGCCTCCGTCGCACGCGCCAGCGGGTCGGCCTTCAACGGCAGGCGCCAACCATCCGAGCCCACGATAGAAAATTTATATCGTGCACCCGTGGTGATCCGCGGAACGAACAACTCCCAGACGCCAGCCGGATAACGCAGGCGCATCGGGTGCCGTCGCGGATCCCAGGTGTTGAAATCGCCGACGACCGAGACAGAGCGCGCATTGGGTGCCCAGACCGCGAAGCGCACACCTGGCACGCCGTCGATCGTGCCAACGCCGGCACCAAGATGCTCGGCAAGTTCAAAATGCCGCCCCTCATTGAACAGATGCAGATCAAGCTCGCCCAACAGCGGACCAAAGGAATACGGGTCCTCGGTTTCCTGCACGGCGTCCGGCCAGGCGACACGCAGCAGGTACGCCTCATCACTGGTAACCGGTCCCACGAACAAACCTTGGGGTACCGTCGGGGCAAGCCGGCCTAGCGAATGCCCCCCGAAGCGCGGCAGCACTTCGACTTCCAGCGCCCCCGGCAGGAATGCACGAACGATGCGGCCTCCGGCAGTGCTGCGCGGTCCCAGCAATGCGAATGGATCTCGTACCGTGCCGCTCGCCAGAGCCTCGGCTGCACCTTCCGGCAAGCCTGGCAATTCGGGCATGTCATTCATGAATTCGCCTTCGTGCCAAGTATCTGTTCGGTCAGTCGCGCCAATCCGTGCAGCGGCACGTCCAACCACGTTGGACGGTTCGCCGCTTCGTAGGCGATCTCGTAGGCTGCCTTCTCCACGAGGAATAGCCGCAGCAAATCCTGCTCAGCCACTTCATGTTCGGGGGCCAGGACATCACGATAACCTGCCAGGAAAGAGCGGGTTGCCTGTTCGACGAAGGTTTGCAGGAATGTATCGCGGCTTGGATCAGCAACGTGGGCGTGGCTCGCCACGCTCTTCCTCTGGACCACGGCGGCTGCATAGTCGAACGAGCGAATCATGCCAGCGACATCACGCAATCGATGATTCTTCGCCCGCCGCTGTTCAATTGGCTTAGCCGGCTCGCCCTCAAAATCGATGATATAGACATCGCCGTTCGCCACCAGCACCTGGCCGAGATGCAGATCACCATGAATCCGCGTGAGCATCGAACCGACGCCGGACTGCGCGAGTGACCGAACTGCGGCGATAAGGCTATCACGGGCAGACAACAGACCCACCACAGCTTCCTCGGCACTTGCGTCCCACTGGGTCTGCTGAGCCAACGCATCGAACGCTGCTGTGAGTTGCCGCTCGGCCTGTGACCGCCACTCACCCGCTGTAGCGGCATCGGCCCTCGCCGGTGCAAACGCCGGATCATCCGAGGCACGCGCCAGGATCGCATGCATCTCGCCAAGGCGTCGCCCAAGCAGCGTAGCAATGGCATTGTAGTCTTCGTGCTGCTCACTCTCCTCTGGTGTACCTTCAGCAGTTGACGCCAGATCGGACAACCCGCGCAACAGGAGATCCAACATCCACGTCCAGGCATCGCCCTGGTTACGAATGAAGCCTTGCGCAATTGCCAGCGAGTGGCGGATGCCTTCTGTATCAAGCCTGACGATTTCGCCCAGCAGAGGTGCCGTGTTGGCGAAGCCCTGCTCTGTCAAATAACGGCCCATTTCGGCCTCGGGATGTGGTCCGACAGTGACCCGGCGGAACAACTTCAACATGGCGACATCGCCAACGATCAGCGAGGAATTCGATTGCTCTGCCGACAGCCAGCTGATTTCGGCGTCAGGCGAAACGCTTATCTCGGCCATCCGCGACGTTGGCTCGAAGCGAATCTCGCCGTTGTTGGTTTTCACCTTGGCCGAATTTGCCAGGGCAGACATGACCGCCTGCGCAAGCTCAGGCAGCGCAAAACCATCCGTCAGCAGACCTACGCGGCCGCCACGACGTGCTCTTGCGAGCGCAAGCTGCGTCGGCAGCGGCCCAGTCGGACGATCGTCCCAGGCAATAGCCAAAGGCAGCAGCCAACGCGCCGTTCCACTTGCAGTCTCTGTCTCGATTTCAGCCAGCAGCATCTCGTTGTCGGATTGCGGCAACAGTTCAAGCGATGCAAGCCGCACAGCCTGCAACGTCTGGTCTTTCAGGGCAAACCAGCGGCGCTTCGCGAGATAGGCCGGCAGAATCTCGCGCTCAACAATCTTACGACCAGCAAGCAATCCATCGGCCAGCCGACCGCGCAGGACAATTGTCTGGTATTCTGGCATGGGTTCTGGTGCGGGCGTATGGGCTGTTGGCCAGCCCGCCTCCTCTTCTGCAAGCAGGAACCAGTAGAAACCAAATGGTGACAACGTGAGCAGGTAGGTAAGTTGGCCGATCGGCGGAAACACCGAGCCGCCATCGAGTTCGATCGGAGCACGTCCGCTGAACTCCGATAGATCGAGCTCTACCGCCTGCGGCGTGCGCGCCAGATTGGCCACACACAAGATACTGCGACCCTCGTACTCGCGCAGATAAGCGAGCACCTTGCGGTTCTTCGGATACAGCAGACGGAAGCTGCCCCGTCCGAACGCCTGGTGCTGGCGGCGAACTGCAAGCGCTCGGCGCATCCATTGCAGCAGGGAATGCTGATCGCCGCTCTGCGCTTCGACGTTCACCGCCTCGTAGCCGTAGAGCGCGTCCATGATCGGTGGCAGCACAAGCCGCGAAGGATCGGCGCGCGAGAAGCCACCGTTGCGATCGGGTGACCACTGCATTGGCGTGCGGACGCCGTCACGATCACCCAGGTGAATGTTGTCACCCATGCCGATTTCGTCGCCGTAGTAGATTACCGGCGTGCCGGGCATGGAGAACAGCAGGTGGTTCAATAGCTCGACGCGCCTGCGGTCATGCTCCAGCAATGGCAGAAGCCGACGGCGAATGCCGAGATTGAGACGGGCGCGGCGGTCGGCGGCGTAAGTCTCCCACAGAAAGTCGCGCTCGCTGGTGGTGACCATTTCCAACGTCAGTTCATCGTGGTTGCGCAGAAAAATCGCCCACTGGCTGTTAGGCGGAATTTCCGGTGTCTGGCGCAGGATGTCGGTGATCGGGAAGCGATCTTCGCGCGCAATTGCCATGTACATGCGCGGCATCAGCGGGAAGTGGAATGCCATGTGGCATTCATCATCGTCGCCGAAATAATCCTTGGCGTCCTCTGGCCATTGGTTGGCCTCCGCGAGCAGCACGCGGTCCGGATAATGCTCATCGAGTTCGCCACGGATTTGCTTCAGGACCGCATGAGTCTCCGGCAGGTTTTCGTTGTTGGTACCTTCGCGTTCCACCAGATACGGGACGGCGTCCAGCCGTAGCCCATCGACACCAAGCCCCACCCAGTATCGTAGAACGGACAGCACCTCCTTCAGGACGCGTGGGTTATCGAAATTGAGATCAGGTTGATGCGAATAGAAGCGGTGCCAGTAATAGGCACCAGCCACTTCGTCCCACGTCCAGTTGGACCGCATCGTGTCAACAAAGATGACCCGTGTGCCGGCGTATTTATGATCGTCGTTCGACCAAACGTAGAAGTCGCGATACACCGAGCCAGGCTTGGAACGCCGCGCCCGCTGAAACCACGGATGCTGATCAGACGTGTGATTGACAACCAGTTCGGTAATCACCCGCATGCCTCGTGCATGCGCCGCGGCGATGAAGCGCTTGGCATCTGCGAGCGTGCCATAATCGGGGTGCACGCCGCGGTAATCGCTGATGTCGTAGCCGTCGTCCAGCCGTGGTGACGGATAGAACGGCAGCAACCAAATCGTATTGACGCCAAGGTCGGCGATGTAGTCCAGCTTGGAGATCAGGCCAGCAAAGTCGCCAATACCGTCGTTGTTCGAGTCAAAGAACGACTTGATGTGGAGTTGATAGATGATCGCGTCCTTGTACCACAGTCGGTCTTCGGTCACCGGCGGTCGCACCAGGCGGGGACGAGCAAGAGCGATCTCCATCACACATCTCCTGGTGGTGCGATCTGCCAGATGGCGAATGGCAAATCACCGGGATCGAGGCGAATGCGCTGGTTTTTGCCGGTCCAGACGAATTGGTGCCCGCGCGCCAGGTCCGTAGCGCTCAGCGCCGCGTCGTCCGGCAGTCCCCATTCCCAAAGGGGGATTTCCACAGCCGCCTCCTGAACATTGTGTGGGTCGAGGCTGACCGCAACCAGCACCATGTCGCGCGCGCCTGGTGCTCGCTTGCCATACAGCAGGATCTGGTCATTTAAGGCCGGATAGAAGCTCACTCCAAGATGGCTCTGCAAAGCGGGCTGTGCCCTGCGGATGTGATTGAGCATTGAGATTTCTGCAACGATATTGCCGGGCGCCGAGAAATCACGCACCCGGATCTCATACTTCTCCGAATCGAGGTACTCCTCGCGTCCAGGCAGCGGTTTGGCCTCACAGATCTCGAACCCCGAATACAGTCCCCACAGGCCGGATAGCGTGCACGCCAGCGCCGCACGGATGAGGAAGCCGGCACGTCCCGATGTCTGCAGAAATGGCGGGTTGATGTCGGGCGTATTGACGAAGAAGTTCGGCCGGAAGAAATCGCGCACCGGCGGCGCATTCAATTCGGTCAGGTACTCGACGATTTCTGCTTTTGTGTTGCGCCAGGTGAAGTAGGTGTAAGACTGGGTGAAGCCGATCTTCGCCAGCCGGTACATCATCTTCGGCCGCGTGAAGGCCTCGGCAAGGAAGATCACATCGGGATGCCGCCCGCGGATATCCGCGATCATCCACTGCCAAAATGGCAGCGGCTTGGTGTGCGGGTTGTCCACGCGAAAGATGCGAACACCCTGATCCACCCAGAACTGAACGACGTCGCGCAACGCCAACCATAACGCGGGCATTGCCGCTTCCGCGAAAAAGTCGGGATTGACGATGTCCTCGTATTTCTTTGGCGGATTCTCGGCGTAGCGCATGGAGCCGTCGGGACGCCATCGGAACCAATCGTGATGGTCGCGCAGCCACGGGTGGTCGGGAGAACACTGGATGGCGAAGTCAAGCGCTAGCTCAAGGCCGTTGTTCTTTGCAGCACGCACGAGTCCACGGAAATCCTCCAAATTTCCGAGTAGTGGATGGATTGCGTCGTGGCCGCCATCGCGACCACCGATCGCGTATGGGCTGCCGACATCGCCTGGTTCGGCACGCAATGCATTGTTGCGACCTTTGCGATTGGTCGTGCCGATTGGATGGATCGGCGGGAAATACAGCACGTCGAAACCCATCGCCCGGATTCCCGGAAGACGCTGGATGACGTCGCCAAACGTGCCATGCCGCGCCGGATCGTCGGTCACGGAGCGTGGGAACATTTCATACCAGCTGGCGAAGGCAGCCTGCGGCCGATCGACATCGATCTGACCTGCCGGCTTATGCCGGGCCAAGAATGGTCGATCATCGGCGACATGCATTGCCTCCGCTGTCTCGGCAGCAAGCAACAGGGCTATCTGGTCGGGAGCGTCCAACGTCGGCAAACGCCGTGCCATGCCCGACAGCACGGTCTGTTCTGGGTCCTGCACATGTTCTGCAGCTGCCTGGAGGAGGCGACGGCCTTCCTCGATCTCCAGCGTGACAGTCTGGCCAGCCATATGCTTGGCCGAGAGATCGTGGCGGAAGGTGGCCCACTGATCCCACCATGCCTCGACGGTGAACCGATGGCGGCCAATCCGCGCAGGGGTGAAGCTGGCTTCC
>DATAPW010000233.1:0-7228 GCA_036265005.1 Acetobacteraceae bacterium
GCTTCAACTACGGCTGACCATGTTCGGCACACCATGACCCAGATCCTCATCGGTACGACATTGGCGTTCTTCTACGCGATCGTTCTTCCTTCCTGATCTTGCGCGATCGCCATCGGAATTTCTGGTGTATCGCCAGGCGCCGATGATGGCTCGGCAGGGGGTGATCCTCGCGCAGAGCACGAACGCGTATGACGCGAAGAGACTGGGCTGCCGCCGGCTGCAGCGGATAACCCTGATCCACCGACGCACGAACATCACTGCAGCTTAGTCTACTAGACAGTATCCAGTAACCCGGACATCGCAAGCCTCCACGATCCGGGAGCGGGACATGTGGTGGAACTCATACCACCGCGTTTGGCGGTTCCTTGCCGGCGAATTGCCGCGCTCATCACGGCGCGGGAAGACTGCATTGAAGACGGAATTGTGCGAACTCCGCCACGACGACCTGCCGCAGCATCGCTGGCGGCTGCGCCGCTTCATGCCTGATTGAGCCCGCAAAGAGCTCCTGGAGCAATGGACCGCGTGAAACGAGGCTCCGCTGTTCACGACCCGCCGCTGGGTCGAGGAGAGCACTGGTCAGGCGGGCAGCATATCATGCGCGTTGCGGTCGCCATGGCCGCGCAAAGTGCGGGGGTTTCACGAGCATTCTTTCGCATGGTGAGCGAAGCCGCACCAAACGCTATGTCGTTCCGTCCCTCGTTGGCTCCGGCTGCACCGACGCTCCGGCGGCGATCTTCTGCAGGTTGCCCACGATGATCCTGTCACCCTCGTTCACGCCCTTGTCTATTACAATCAGGCTGCCATAAATGGCACCGGTCGCGACAATGCGTTGCTCGGCCTTGCCGTCCTTGCCGACGACATAAATGAACCTGCCAAGCTGGCTCGAGCCCAGCGCGATCTGTGGCACCAGCAGCGCGTCGGGCTGGTCTGCGATGTGGACACGCACATGGACGAACTCGCCCGGCAGCAGCGTGTGATCCGGATTGCTAATGGTCGCGCGTGCGGTGATCGTTCCAGTGCTTCGGTCGACCGCGTTGTCAAGAAACGAGAGCGTGCCGCTGAAGCGCTGCTGTGCGTCATCCGACGCCTGAACGTCCACCGGGATCTGGCCCTTGGCCCGTGATTTCGTGATGGCGGCGAGCTCCGACTCGCTCGGGTTGAAGGTTGCATAAATTGGATCGAGCTCGACCAGCGTATTGAATTGCGTGCCCGCCGCATTGATCAGCGCGCCTTCATGCACCAGACTTTTGCCAAGCCGGCCAGCGAATGGCGCGCGGATCTCGGTGTAACCCAGCTTCAACTCGGCGGTCTGTATTGCTGCCGCATCCGCCGCGAGTGTGGCTTCCGATTGGTGGAAGTTGCTCGTCGTCTGGTCGAACGTGTCTTTTGCGACCCATCCATCCTTGCTCAGCACCGAATTGCGGTGTTGCGATGCGCCCGCATAGTCGTGAGCGGCCACATCGTGCTGCATCTGCGCCTTCACCTGGTTGAGCGCGGCCTGATAATCCCGCGGGTCGATTTGGTAGAGCAATTCGCCCTGCTTGACATCGGCACCGTCCGGAGCGCCGCGCGCAGCAAGATAGCCGGTCGCTTGCGCCTGCAGCGTGACGCTGCGGATCGCTTCGGTCGTCCCGATATAGTCGAGATAAACAGGAACCGTCCGCTTGACGACGGATGCCACCGGCACCGGCATGGCCATCGCTTGCGCCGCCCCGGCGCTTGGCGCGCCGTGGCCGGAAGCGCCGAGCAGAACGAGGCCGACGGCGGCGGCTGCAACGGCACTAACCGTGAAGCCCACAGTGGTCACTGATAAACGCATGGTAGCCTGCTCCAATGGTTATTCGCCGGCGGCGGTCTCAAGACTGTTGTTATCGCTTGATGCAGTGCTGTGACTCACCGTGGCACCTTCGCGCAGTCGCTCGATCACCGCGTAGAACACCGGGACCAGCACGAGGCTGAGGATCGTCGCCCCCAGCATGCCGCCGAACACAGTGGTGCCGATCGACTGGCGGCTCGCCGCACCAGCGCCGGAGGCGAGCATCAGCGGGATCACACCCAGAATGAAGGCGAACGCGGTCATCAGGATCGGGCGCAGCCGCAGTCGTCCCGCCTCCATAGCGGCAGCGACGATGCTCAACCCGTGCTCCCGTCGCTGCTTGGCGAACTCCACGATCAGGATCGCGTTTTTGGCCGCCAGGCCGATCAGCATGACCAGGCCGATCTGCGAATAGACGTCGAACTGCATGCCGCGCGCCCACAGCGCCGTCACCGCGCCGAACATGGCAAGCGGTACCGCCAGGATGACCATGAAGGGCATCGTCCAGCTCTCGTACTGGGCCGCCAGGAACAGGAACACGAAGATCATCGCGAGGACGAACACGATTCCTGCGACCGCGCCCGCCTTGAGCTGCTGATAAGTGATGCCGGTCCACTCATAGCTGAAGTCGGCCGGAAGGACCCGGGTCGCAGCCCGTTGCATGGCGGTGATCGCCTGCCCCGAACTGTAGCCCGCGGCCGGCGCGCCATTGATCAAGGCCGAACCATAGATGTTGTAGTGCGACACGAATTCGGGTCCGACCGTCGGGCGAAGCTGTCCGAGCGTGCTGAGCGGTATCATTCCTCCGGCTGCGTTGCGGACATAGAGGCTCGTGACGTTGGTCGGATCGGCCCGTGCCCCGGTCTCGGCCTGCATGATCACGCGGAAGGTGCGGCCGAACAGCGTGAAGTCGTTCACGTAGAGCGAGCCGAGTTCGATCTGCAACGTGTTGAACACGTTTGGCAGGCTTAGGCCGAGTAACTTGGCCTTCGTCCTGTCGAGATCGTAGGTGTATTGCGGTGTCGAGGTACTGAAAGTGCTGAACAGTTGCCGTGCATTGAGCTCCGGCTGCTTTCGGGCCTCGGCAAGCA
Organism: Acetobacteraceae bacterium; assembly: GCA_036265005.1. Lineage (GTDB taxonomy): Bacteria > Pseudomonadota > Alphaproteobacteria > Acetobacterales > Acetobacteraceae > JAMXLO01. The sequence continues at coordinate 2,908 of DATAPW010000233.1, forward strand.
GTGCCTGGGTCGCATCGTTCAGCGCCTTGGCGCCCTGTCCGGTGAGGTCCTCAACCTGGAACTCAAAGCCGCCGGTGGTGGCGATTCCCGGGATCGAAGGTGGGTCGAAGCTGAGCGCGACCGCGTCCGGTATGGACAGAAGCTTGGGGCGCACCGCTTCGAGTATACGCGAGGCCGTGAGCGTTGCGCCGCGCTCGGACCACGGCTTGAGCAGCGCGAATTCCACCGCCGAATTCGATTGATTGGCGCCGGTTAGGAAATTCGTGCCGGTGACCGGGATAACATCCTTCACACCATCCTGTGCCGACAGGATCGCTCGAACTTTCTCGGCAACGGCCTCGGTCCGTTGCAGCGAAGCGCCGTCCGGAAGCTGGATCACCGCGAACAAGTAACCCTGATCTTCAACTGGCAGGAAGCCCGCTGGAATGCGTGAATAGATCCCGTATGTGAGCACCAAGCCGGCGGCGAACAGTGCCAGCGCAGCCCAGCGTGCGTCGATGACACGCCGAATGCCATTTGCGTACGCATTCGCCGCGAAGGTAAAGCCAGCATTGAAGGCACGGAACGCCAGCCATCGTGAAGGTGGTCGATGCCGCAGCAGCACGGCACACAAAGCCGGGCTGAGAGTGAGTGAGTTGAAAGCTGAGATGGCGACCGAGATCGCGATCGTTAGCGCGAACTGGTTGTACAGCCGGCCGGTAACGCCGGGCAAAAAGGCGACCGGCACGAACACTGCCAGCAGCACGGCGGTCGTGGCGATGATCGGGCCAGTGACCTCCCGCATCGCTGCGACGGCAGCTTCAATCGGTGGCAGCCCCTGCTCGAGCTGCCGCTCCACGTTCTCGACCACCACGATTGCATCGTCGACAACCAGCCCGATCGCCAGCACCATGCCTAGCATACTCACCGTATTGAGCGAGAAGCCGAGCGCCAGCATCACCGCCAGTGTACCAACCAGCGAGACCGGAATGGCTATGGCAGGGATGACCGTGCTGCGCCAGCTCTGCAGGAACACGAACACCACGGCGATGACCAGCGCCAACGCCTCGCCAAGAGTGATGACCACGTCGTGCATCGACGCTGAGACGAAGGTCGTCGTGTCATAGTTAATTCCCCAAGCAATGCCCGTCGGGAACCGCTTCGAGAGTTCGGCCATCCTGGTCCGGATTTCCTGGTCAACCTGAAGCGCATTGGATCCTGGTGTCTGATAAACCGCGATGAAGACCGTCGGCTTCTCGTTCAGTCGCGCGCTCGACGTGTACTGCATGGCGCCGAGTTCGATACGGGCGACGTCACGCAACCGCACGACGGCCTGGCTCCCCGTACCGGCACGGATGACGATGTCGCCGAATTGTTGCGGATCGCTGAGCCGGCCGACCGCATTGACCTGGAACTCGAATGCCGTGCCAGGTGGGGCCGGTGTCTGCCCCAGTCTGCCGGCGGCCACCTGGATATTCTGCTCTGCAATCGCGGCCTGAACGTCTGTCGCTGTGACGCCGAGTGTGGCGAGCTTGTCCGGATTCAGCCACACGCGCATCGAGTAGCGCCGCTCACCGAAGATGCTCACGTCGCCGATGCCCGGAAGCCGCTTCAACGGATCGACGAGTTGCAGATACGCGTAGTTGCTGAGGGTGACGAGATCGACCGATCCATCCGGCGAATAGATGTTGATCCCCAGCAGGATGTTCGGGTTCTTCTTGGTAATGATAATGCCGGCCTGGTTGACGATGGCAGGAAGTTGTGCCGCCGCCTGGGAGACGCGGTTCTGAACATCGACCGCAGCCGTGTCGATGGGATAGCCGACATTGAACGTGATGGTGATGCTTGAGCTGCCGTCATTGGCGCTGACCGACGAGATGTAAGCCATGCCCGGCACGCCGTTGATCTGCTGCTCGAGCGGGGTGGTCACGGTATCAGCGACGACCTGCGAGCTGGCGCCCGGGTAGGTTGCGGTGACGACCACCTGCGGTGGCGTGATGTCCGGAAATTGCGCGACCGGTAGCAGGCTGTACGCGATCACGCCCGTCAATACCATGATAACCGCGATGACCGAGGCGAAGACCGGACGATGGATGAAGAAGTTCACCACCGCCGATCGTCCCGCCCGATATAGTCCCGAATTGGTTCTGCCTGTCGGGTGAGCTGAAGCCGGCGAGCCAGCTCACACAACATCGCTTCGAGCGTCGCAGGATCCACCCGATCGGCTGCCATCACGGCCAACGTCACTGGATCGGCCAGAAGCTCGGCCATGGTGAGTTCGCGGTAACCCATCGGACGCCCTTTCGGACAGGGGTGGAAATCGGTTCGTGCACGCGCTATATTCGGCGGTACTGACCGGTAACACCTGAAAGATACTGACCGGTCGGTAACAGATCAAGGGTAAAGATGGCCATGATCGCTCCAACCGCAAGCCTGGCCGCCGATCGGCAGCGCATCGGCCCGCCGCCGCGCGAGCGCATCCTCGCCGCCGCCCGCGAGCTCTTCTATCGACGCGGCATCCATGCCGTCGGGGTTGATGCAATCGCCGAGGCCGCCGGCACCAACAAGATGACGCTCTATCGCCACTTCGCATCGAAGGATGCGCTGGTCGCCGCATGTCTCGCCGCGCTCAAGCAGGAGTTTGACGTTGCCTGGGATGCCATTGCCGCCGCCCACGTGGGCGATCCGAAAGGCCAGCTCTCTGCCTGGCTACGTCATATCTGTGACTTCAAGGAATACGAGGCCGAACGTGGCTGCGCACTTGCTAACGCCGCGGTCGAGTTGCCGGACAAGGATCATCCGGCGCGGCGTCTCATCCGCGAACACAAGACCGCGGCCCGCGAACGGCTCATTCACTTGTGCCGCGCTGCCAAGCTCGCTGATCCAGAGCATCTCGCCGATGAAGTCTTTCTGATCTTCGAGGGCGCCCGCGTCACCGCCCAAAGTGTTGGATCGGAAGGGCTTTCCGCGCGGCTCACAGGAATGCTCGAGGCGCTCGTTAGCGAACACATCCGACGCAGCAAACAGAACAAATTGCAGGGCCAAGTCATGCGCAGCCATCGGTAGAGGCCTGCCTGCTCGAAATTCTGTGCTGGAGCCGTCGCGAACGAGACTGTCCAAAAACTGGGGGAATAGCGCTGGTAGCGATACGACCGGTCGGGCATGCAGTGCGCCTCCCCCTGGCGGATGCATCCAGGGCTGACAGTGAAACCGCGCAGCAGCATGATCTCACTGAGATCCCGCCGTGTCAGCCTGTAGCGCAACCGGCAGAACACCGCGAAAGCGATGATGTCGCTCGGCAACGTCGCTCGATTGCGGACGCCATTACTGCGTTCGTTGGATTGTCTGCCGGCACCGGAACCGGCGATATCCTTGTGCCGTCCGGTCAGACCGCTCGGTCACCGCTGCCGAGCCACAGCCCACACAATCCTTCGCGATCAGCCCCCTGTGTCGGTCGCGGAACATTGTTGGGACCCTGTTGGCCATGCTATGGTTACGTATGGCTACCGATTTGAGCGCCTACGGGGCGCCATCCCGGGACGGAGGTGAACCATGCTCCAGATCCACCCGAATGCCCGCACTACACCCGTTACCCGCGCGGAAATCGCCCGATCGTCTGAACAAAGCGGCGCTCTCGCCAAACGCTATGGGGTCAGCACCGAGACCATCCGCAAATGGCGCAAACGTGGAGTTGCTGACTGTCAGGACCACTCCGCTCGCCCTCATCACCTCCCCTGGAGGGCGACGGAGGAGGAGCGAGCAGTGGTCTGCGCCGTGCGACAAAGCACGAACTTTCCGCTCGACGACTTGACCTTTGTGGTGACGCACTTCCTGCCACATCTCAACCGTGACAGCATCTGGCGCATTCTCAGAAGCGAAGGTCTCAGTCGGCGACGGCCGCCGGTTGCCTCTCAGCCGACCCGAGGCCAGGGCGTCTTCAGGGACTATGATCTCGGCTTCATTCACATCGATATCAAGCATCTACCCAAGCTGCAGACCGCTGATGGCGAGCGACGCAAGCGCTACCTCTTTGTTGCCATCGACCGGTGCTCCCGTTCCGTGCATCTGGCGGTCAAGGATGATGAAACCGAGAAGAGTGCCATTGCCTTCCTGCTGGAAGCCGCAGCAGCCTTTCCTTTCCGGCTCACTCACGTGCTGACTGATAACGGTAGTTGCTTTACACCAGCTTTTGAGAAGGCCTGCGCACAACTCGGTGCGGCCTATCGGCACACCAGACCCCGTACACCGCAAACAAATGGCATGGTCGAACGCTTCAATGGCCGCATCGGCAGCGAGGTGTTGGGCATCACCATCTACTCGCACCGCAATCTCGAGCAATTGC
>DATAPW010000234.1:0-29905 GCA_036265005.1 Acetobacteraceae bacterium
CCGGCCATGACGGGCAGCTGAATCGTGCCGACATTCTCCCACCGCATCACCGCCACCGACGGCGCCGCGCGCACCGGCGTTCTGGCCACGGCGCACGGCGACATCGCCACACCAGCGTTCATGCCGGTCGGCACTGCCGGAACAGTCAAGGCGATGACCGCGGATTCGGTGCGCGCCACCGGCGCCGACATCGTACTCGGCAACACCTACCACCTAATGCTGCGCCCCGGCGCCGACCGCGTCGAACACCTCGGCGGGCTGCATCGCTTCATGGACTGGCCCGGCCCGATCCTCACCGACTCCGGCGGGTTCCAGGTCATGTCGCTGGCCAAGCTGCGCAAACTTGACGAGGACGGCGTAACCTTCCAGTCGCATCTGGATGGTTCGCAACACCGCCTGACACCGGCACGGTCGATCGAAATCCAACACAAGCTGGATGCCACGATCACCATGGCGCTGGATGAATGCACAGCATTCCCGGCGACGCCGCAGCAGGCGCGCGAGTCCATGGAATTGACCATGCGGTGGGCCGCACTCTCGCGCGACGCCTTCATTCCGCGTACCGGCTACGGCCTGTTCGGAATCGTGCAGGGCAGCGTCTATCCGGACCTCCGGGCAGCATCCGCCGGCGCGCTCACCACGATCGGTTTCGACGGCTACGCAATCGGCGGCCTGGCGATCGGTGAAGGCCAGGCCACGACCTTTGCCGTGCTCGACGCCACGGTACCGCATCTGCCGCCCGATGCACCGCGCTACCTGATGGGGGTCGGCACACCGGACGATTTGATCGGCGCGGTGCGGCGCGGCGTGGACATGTTCGACTGCGTGATCCCCACGCGCGCCGGCCGCACCGCGCGCGCCTATACCTCCGAGGGCGTGTTCAACCTGCGCAACGCGCGGTTCGCCGATGACCCGGCCCCGCTCGATCCTGCCTGCGGCTGCCCGGCCTGCACGCGGCACAGCCGCGCCTATCTGCACCACCTGTTCAAGGCCGAGGAGATGCTGGGGCCGATGCTGCTCACCTGGCACAATGTGAGCTACTATCAGGACCTGATGCACGGCCTGCGCGCCGCCATCACCGAGCGCCGGTTGGACGCACACGCCGCCGCCGTCCGTGCCGGCTGGGCGCGGGAGGACCCGACATGACCGACGAGAACTACAGCGGCCTGACCCAACTCGGCCATCACGTCGAGCAGCCCGCCAGCCCCGACACGGCGAAGCTGGAACGCGTGGCGAACCCGTCGCGCGGCAGGAACTATGTCGTGCGCTTCACCTGTCCGGAGTTCACCGCGCTGTGCCCGATCACCGGCCAACCGGACTTCGCCCACATCGTCATCGACACCATCCCGCGCGACTGGATCGTCGAGAGCAAGTCGCTGAAGCTGTACCTCACGTCGTTCCGCAACCATGGGGCATTCCACGAGGCCTGCACAATGGGCATCGCGGAACGGCTGGTGACGCTGCTCGATCCGGTGTGGCTGCGGATCGGTGGCTATTGGTATCCGCGCGGCGGCATCCCGATCGATGTGTTCTGGCAGACCGGCGCGCCACCGGACGATGCCTGGATACCGCCACAGGATGTTCCGCCGTACCGTGGTCGCGGCTGAGGCATGACGCCGGATCGCATAGCGGCGGTGTTTGGACCCCATGCGGCGCTGGCGTCGCAACTAGTTGCCGCGTCGGGCCACGATGCCACGTCGGACGGTTCGCACGACCTGTCGCATATCCTGCGCGTCTGGCACAACGCCGCCGCCATCGCGCGCAGCGAACCGGCCTGCGACGTCGAGCTCCTCGTCGCGGCGGTGCTGCTGCATGACTGCGTTGCGGTGGAGAAGAACTCGCCACTGCGAGCCCAGGCATCGCGCCTCGCCGCGGCGCGCGCCCGCGACATCGTCCGGGACCTCGGCTGGAACCCCGATCGCACACAGGCACTCGCCCACGCCATCGAGGCGCACAGCTTCTCTGCCGGGATCGAACCGGAAACGCTGGAAGCGCGCATCCTGCAGGACGCCGACCGGCTCGACGCGATCGGTGCCATCGGCATCGCCCGCTGCTTCTACGTCGCCGGCCGCATGGGGTCCGCGCTGTACGATCCGGGCGACTTCGATGCGACCGGGCGCCAGGTCGATGACCGGCGGTATGCGATCGATCACTTCAGGGCCAAGCTGTTCCCGGTGGCGACGGGGTTTCGAACGCCGGCCGGTCGGGCGATGGCAGCCGATCGGGCGGCGGTGATGCAGCGCTTCGTCGAGGCCTTCCGATGCGAGGTGGACGGCTGACAACCCAGGCTTCAGTCACGCCCGATCCGCGCCCGTTGATCCGCGATCGCGCGCTGGCCGTCGGCTTCGACGCCGTCGGCTTCTGCCGCGCCGAACTCGGCGCCGAAGCACGCGAGCGGCTGGCGGACTTCCTCGCGGCTGGCCAGCATGGCGACATGGGATGGCTGGCGCATCGCGCCGATCAACGGTCGCATCCGCAATCGCTGTGGCCCGCCGCACGCAGCGTCGTCGCGCTGGGTCTGTCCTATGCGCCGGACGACGACCCGCTGGCGGCGCTGGCGATGGCGGATCGCGGAACCATCTCGGTCTATGCGCGCAACCGCGACTACCACGACGTGGTCAAAGGCATGCTGAAGCACGTCGCACAGTTCATCGCGTCGCGCTTCGGGCCGGATGTGAAAGTGTTCGTCGATACCGCGCCGGTGATGGAGAAACCACTGGCGGAACGTGCTGGACTTGGCTGGCAGGGCAAGCACACCAACCTGGTGTCGCGCGCACATGGCTCGTGGCTGTTCCTCGGCGAGATCTACACGTCGCTTGAGATTCCCGCCGATGAACCGCACACGGATCATTGCGGCACCTGCACGCGCTGCCTGGATGTCTGCCCGACCGATGCATTCCCCGCACCGTACCGGCTCGATGCGACACGCTGCATCTCCTACCTGACCATCGAGCACCACGGGCCGATCCCCCACGACCTGCGCCCACTGATGGGCAATCGTATTTACGGCTGCGACGACTGCCTGGCAGTCTGCCCGTGGAACCGCTTCGCGCATGCCACGCCGCACGACAAATTGCGGCCCCGCGCCGACCTCACCGCGCCGCGCCTGGCGGAATTGGCAGGCTTGGACGACGCCGGCTTCCGCACCCTGTTCGTCGGGTCGCCGATCAAGCGGATCGGTCGCGACCGCTTCGTGCGCAACGTGCTGATCGCCATTGGCAACTCCGGCGATGCTACATTGCGACCGGTCGCCGCACGGTTGACCGGCGACGCCAATCCAGTCGTCGCCGAAGCTGCTTCCTGGGCCTGCGACCGACTGAACAGTTGATGCCAACTCCAATTCGCCGGCGATGACGGGATGAGCCGCACTCAGCGGGGGCTGGTACGAGCCAGGCATGACCAGACGATGCCGAACCGATCATCGGACTGTCAGTTCGATTATACCCGGCAAGACCAACCCGACCCGGTGGAGGCTCTGACGACGGTCGCAGCACAGGTCATGGCAATCACGTTGCGGTGACAATAGCCGGTGCGCAGGGCCGCCTCGAACTCAACATTTTCAAGCCGGTGAACATCCAGAATGTGCTGCAATCCTGCCGGCTTCTGGCGGATTCCGCGATCAGGTTCGCGATCAATGCGGCCGAAATATTAATTCTGAACCATCAACGAATAGCTGAGAATCAGGCGAAATCTTTCGTGCTCGTGACCGCTTTCAATCCTCGGATCGGCTATGACATCGCAGTGAAGATCGGCAAGTTCGCTCTTGCGGAGAACATCACCTTGGAGCAGGCGGCGGAACAACTCGGCTTTGTTCGGCCCGAGGATTTCGATCGCTGGGTTGTCCCGGCGGCGATGACCGTGCCGGGTGCAACGCTGCGGGGAGGCGGCGGCTGAGTGGCCTGATCAAGCGAAGTTTCTCCCTTGCCGGCCATCGCACCAGCGTTGCGCTGGAGGAGGAGTTCTGGATGGCGCTCGCACACATAGCCGCCGAGCGGCGCCAGACAATGACGGCATTGGTGGCTATGGCGGATGCCGACCGCGGGACCGGGCGGCCATTGGCGTCGGCATTGCGGGTGCTCGCACTGCGGGAGTTTTTTCCAGCGGGATTAACCCGTTCCTAAACCATAGGTTGCATTTTTTGCGAGAGCTATAACGATGCGACGAAGGGAAAATCCCATGATGCATGCAACGGATATCGCTGCGAGGCCGACGCCGACTTACAGTGAACTCATCCTGTCGGATCGCCTGATCGCACTGGCCCAGGATGCCGACCGTGCCGGCTACACGACCACAGCGGAGCGGCTGGTAACGCTGGCCTGCAGTGTGTTCGATGAGGCCCGGAAGGTCCATTGAGGCTGGATGGTGGGCGCGACAGGGATTGAACCTGTGGCCCCTGCCATGTCAAGGCAGTGCTCTCCCGCTGAGCTACGCGCCCATCCGCGACGAGAAATAACGCGCTCTCGCGGCTGCAGGCAAGCTTGGGTCGTGACAGCGCGCTCCGTGCGGGCTTCAATGTGGCGATGGATGTGCCAGTCGCCGCAACGGTTACCCAGCCTGCCCCAGTCGTGGTGCTGCGCCCGGCACAGCAGACCATCCCCGTCATCTTCGCCTCGCCGCATTCCGGACGCAGCTACCCGGACGACTTGCTCGCGGCCGCACGGCTCGATGCGCTGAGCCTACGCCGCAGCGAGGACAGCTTTGTCGACGAACTGTTCGCCGCGGCGCCGGATCACGGCGCCCCCCTGCTCGCCGCGACCTTCCCGCGCGCCTACTGCGACGCCAACCGGGAGCCGTGGGAGCTGGATCCGGCGATGTTCGCCGACAAGCTGCCGGCCTGGGTGAACACCACCAGTGCCCGCGTCGGCGCGGGACTCGGCACAATCGCCCGCGTCGTGGCGTCCGGCGAGGCGATCTATCGCGGCAAGCTGTCATTCGCCGATGCGGAGCGGCGGGTGAACACCTGCTGGCAGCCATTCCATGACGCGCTCGGTGAACTAATCGCGCTAACCCGTGCCGAGTTCGGATATTGCCTGTTGATCGACTGCCACTCGATGCCGTCGCATGGACATGTCACGCGCGCCGGGGCCAAGGCGGCTGATTTCGTCCTCGGCGACGCCCACGGCACTGCCAGCGCGCCACGTATGTCCCGCCTGGTCGAGGGCCAGCTGTCCGGGCTGGGCTACACAGTGCGGCGCAACGACCCCTACGCCGGCGGCTACATCACCCGGCACTACGGCCGGCCGCGCGAGGGCGTACACGCGCTGCAGATCGAAATCGCTCGCGACCTCTATATGGACGAAGGCCGCATCGAGCGCCTGCTGTGCTTTCCCACCATCCAGAAGGCGATCACCCAGTTCATTGTCGGGCTCGCCCAGGGAATGGCGGACCTGGGCGCGGACTGACCCCGCCCTGACGGCAACCCGACCGCCGCCGTTGCACCGGACAAAAAAATGGCGACCCTTGTGGGGCCGCCAAGTTTAGGGAGGAAACGTCCAAGAAAGCAGACAGCGCGGTCAAGGACCGCATTGCTGCGATGCACAATCTAGGCGATCGATCATTCGCCTGCAAGCGATATTTTGCAACGCAGCATTGCTTTCTGCCGATTGCCCCCAATGGCCCCGAGGACGGCCCCAGGGATGGCCGCTAACCCTTTGCTAAGGCCTGGGTTCTATGGTCGGCCCCATGTGGCGCCTCGGCCTCATGACACTGGCCTTGCTGACGTTGACCGCGCCGACCAGGGCTGAACCGGTCCTGCAGCCAGCGATCTCCCAGGGCCTGCTGTGCCGGATGGCAATTGCCGAGGCAGAACGCGGCAGCGCAATCCCGGCCCATCTGCTGGCCGCCATCGGCCGGGTCGAGAGCGGTCGACGCGATCCTGCCACCGGCGCTTCGCATCCCTGGCCCTGGACGGTGAATGCCGAGGGCCAGGGATTCTTTTATGACACCAAGGCGCAGGCAGTCGCCGCGGTGCGCGCCATGCAGGAGCGTGGGGTGCAGTCGATCGACGTTGGCTGCATGCAGGTCAACCTGATGCACCATCCCGCCGCCTTCGCCAGCCTGGACGTGGCGTTCGAACCGCAGGTCAATGCCGCCTATGCTGCGCGGTTTCTGAAGGAACTCTACGGCCAGACGGGTGATTGGACGAAGGCGGCGGCGTTGTACCACTCGGCGACCCCCGATCTCGGCGCCGACTACCAGCGCAAGGTGCTGGCAGTCTGGCCGGAGGAGCAACAGCTTGCCGGCCTGCCCCCTGCGTCACCGCTCGCCCGAGCCTGGGGCGCCACCCTGAACGCCGGCGCGACCGGCGTCACGCCGGTGATGCGATCATCGCCGGGGCTGGGCCCGGCGCCGCGGATCATCATGCTGCCGACGGTAGGCGGCGCTACTCCGCCCGGGCGCGGCCTGGACGCCTATCGGGCGGCGCCGATCGGCCTCGCCTTCCAGCCGCCGCCACGCCGCTTCGGCGGCTAGCCTCAGGCGGTGAATTCGGCGCGGATCGCGACCGAGTGCTCGCCGATCGCCGGAACCGGGCCGAGCGCCCGCACGCCGTCACTGAACAGCACCGGCGGCGCGGCCAACGCCACCTCGCCGCCTGGAATCTGCACGGTCGCCCGCCGCAGCGCTGGGTGATGCGAAAGCGCCGCGACGTCGTTGACGAAACCATAGGCGGTATTGGCGGCACGCAGCTTCGTCGCAGCCTCCGCACGGGTCAGGCGGGCGAATACCGCGGCAATGTGGCCGTCCACCACCGACCGGTTGGCGACGCGCGACACGTTGGTCTCGAAGCCGGCGCGTTGCGGCAGGTCCGGTTCGTCCATGAAGCGGGCGCAGAACTCCGCCCATTCCCGCTCGTTCTGGATCGCGATCAGCACCAGCGCGCCGTCCGAGGTGGGAAACGCCCCGTACGGGCAAATCGATGGATGCGCCAGGCCGATGCGCTCGGGGGCCTTGCCGGTACCCTCGTGGAACAGCAGCGGCACGTTCATCCAGTCTGCCATGCCGTCGAACAGGCTCACTTTCAGTCCCTTGCCGCGCCCGGTCATGCCGCGCTCGATCAGCGCTTCCAGCACACCGGCATGTGCCGACATCCCGCAGGCGATGTCGCAGGCGGACACGCCGACGCGGCCCGGCCCGACCGGATGGCCGGTTATCGAGGCCAGCCCGGATTCCGCCTGCACCAGCAGGTCGTAAGCCTTCATCGTGGCGTAGTCGCCGCTGTCGCCGTAGCCCGAGATATCGACGGTGATCAGACGCTCGTGGCGTTCGCGCAGCGCATCGGACCCGAACCCGGCGCGAGCCGCAGCGCCCGGCGCCAGGTTCTGGATGAACACGTCGGCGCGGGCGACGATACGTCGCAGCAGCGTGGCGTCGGCCGGCTGCTTGATGTCGGCCACCAGGCTCTGCTTGCCGCGGTTCAGCCAGACGAAGTAGCTCGACAGGCCTTTCGCCGCCTTGTCGTAGCCGCGCGCGAAATCGCCCTCGGCGCGTTCGATCTTGATTACCCGCGCGCCGGCGTCGGCCAGGCGGGAGCTGCAATACGGCGCCGCCACTGCCTGTTCCAGCGAGACGACGAGCAGACCTGCAAGCGGTTGGGAACCTGTCATCTCGCCTGAACAGCACGAAGCCCTGGGCCATGCAAGCAAACGCCGGCCAGCCCGCTACGCCATCTAGGGCGGCTGTGGCGTCAGCTGCATGGTCCAGCCGGTCGGCCAGAGTGCAATCGGATGCGCGGGGTCGGCGCGCCATGCTGCCACCTCGTCGCGCCACTGCGGCCCGCGCGCCATCGCGCGATCCACATGCGGATAGTTGGCCAGGCCGACCACCAGCAGCCACGCGACCACGGCTCCGGCACAGATCCGCGCGGTTCCCGGTCCGGTCAGCGCGACGCCCAGTACGCTCAGGCCGATCAGCACCGTCGGCGCGACATAGTAGCGGGCGCCGAACCCGACGATCAGCAGTTCGAACGGACCACGCGGCGTCAGGGCCGCCAGGTACGACACGGTCATGATGACCATGGCTGCCCCGAACAGCCATCGCGTCTCCGCATTGTTGCCACGCCAGACGACCGCTCCCAGGGCGCCGAACGCCGCGACAGGCGCGATCTCCAGCAATACCGCGCCATGCCCTGCGGCAAACGCCGCCGGCAGGTCGCGCGTGAGCCACATCGCCGTCCTCGGTCCGAGCAGCGGCAGCAGCAGGTGCTTGCCGGCGATCGCCGCCAGGACGACAGGCAGGTTCAGCCCGATCCCCCGCGCCGGCTCCGGATGCGTCACGACAAGGGCGAGTTGCACCAGCGCGCCGGGCAGCAGCAGCAACGCCTGCACCAGCCGGGGAGGCGACCGGTCGAGCCAGGCGCGCAGCATGAACAGCGGCATCAGCATCGCTCCGCCGGGTCCGCTCAATGGCGCCAGCAGCAGCACTGCCGCCTGGAACCAGCGCGCCGCCCCGCGGCCCGGCGGCGCTGCCAGGATGATCGCCACCGCGAGCTGGATGTGGAACTGGCTGGTGATCGTGTTCAGCCACACTTCCTCGGCGAACGGCGGCAGCGCGACGATCAGCAGGGCCAGCGCCAGTGAGCGCCAGTCGCGCAGCCACTCGATGCCGCTCACCGCCAGCAGGATGGCGGGCGTGACCTGGATCAGCAGCGCCACCGCCATGGTGACCAGCGGCGCGTACTCCAGCGGCACCAGATGCACGGCGAGCGTCGTCGCACCGCTCGCCGGCAGGTTCATGTAGCCGGTATGGATCGTCGTCAGCCCGACATACCATGGCGCCGACCACGCGCTCGACAGGTAGGTCCAGCCTTCCTCGGCCCAGAGACGGCCATGCGGCCAGACGCTCGGGATGCGGGCTGCCACCAGCACGGCATAGCCGATCAACAGCAGCAGCCGTTGCCGACCGGACGTTGCGGCAGTGCCTAGCGCCGGTCGCAGCAGGATCAATAGCTGCGCGGCAGGCCGAGTACGTGTTCGGCGATGTACGACAGGATCAGGTTGGTGCTGATCGGCGCCACCTGGTACAGCCGGGTTTCGCGGAACTTGCGCTCCACGTCGTATTCCTCGGCGAAACCGAACCCGCCATGCGTTTGTATACACGCCTCGGCCGCCGCCCAGGCCGCATCGGCGCCGAGCAGCTTGGCCATGTTGGCTTCCTCGCCCGGCGTCAGGCCGGCTTCGAACTTGCTGCAGCCCTCATGCACCATCAGTTCGGCGGCACGCATCTGTGCGTAGGCGCGGGCGAGCGGGAACTGGATGCCCTGGTTCTGTCCAATCGGCCGCTGGAACACTGTGCGGTCGCGCGCGTAGTCGGTGGCCTTCTTGAGGAACCACTTCGAATCGCCAATGCATTCCGCCGCGATCAGCAGGCGCTCGGCGTTCATGCCGTCGATGATGTAGCGGAACCCCCTGCCCTCTTCGCCCAGCAGGTTCTCCGCCGGCACGATCATGTTGTCGAAGAAGATCTCGGTCGAGTTGTGGTTCATCATCGTGCGGATCGGCCGGATGGTCATGCCATGGCCGACTGCGGCGCGCATATCGACGATGAACGTGGAGAGCCCGTCGGTGCGCCGCTTCGCCTCGTCGCGCGGCGTGGTGCGGGCGAGCAGCAACATCAGGTCCGAGTGTTCCGCGCGGCTGGTCCACACTTTCTGGCCGTTCACCACGTAGTGGTCGCCGTCGCGCTTGGCGAAGGTGCGCAATGAGGTGGTGTCGGTGCCGCTGGTCGGCTCGGTGACGCCGAATGCCTGGAGGCGCAGTTCGCCGGTGGCGATCTTCGGCAGGTAGTCCTGCTTCTGCTTCGGCGAGCCATGCCGCAGGATGGTGCCCATGATGTACATCTGGGCGTGGCAGGCGGCGCCGTTGCAGCCTTCCGCGTGGATGGTCTCAAGGATCGCGGCGGCGGCGGACAGCGGCAGGCCGGCGCCGCCGTATTCCTCGGGTATCAGCGCGGCGAGGTAGCCGGCTTCGGTCAGGGCGTTGACGAACTCGGTGGGATAGCCCCGGTCGCGGTCCAGCTTGCGCCAGTATTCGCCGGGAAATCGGGCGCAGAGCTTCGCCACCTCGGCGCGGATCTCGGCGTGCGGATCGGTGGGAAGGGACTGGTCCATCGCGTGTCTCCCGCGGGTCGCTTCGGCTGCTTAAGCGCCTGCGTCCGGGCGTGCAAGCGAGGAGGATTGTCTCGGGGGCGTCTCGCTGCCCGGTGGCGGAGACACTGGCGCGTGGGGTGAGAGAGGAATTCCAACCGCAGATGAACACGAATGCACGCGGATGCGGTTCGTGGTTCCCTGTCGGGGGCGGGCTCATGCGGGGAAGACGTGCATCCGGCGGAGGTCGACCGAATTTTCGCGCGAGCATTCGGCTGGGCGTCTCGAGACCGTCTCGTTGCTCTATGGCGGAGACAGCGGCGCGCGGGGTGAGAGCGGTGGGCATGCGAGGTTGCAGCGGGGCAGCCTCCGCGGGACTGGATCGAACTGCGTCATGGCGGCACCATGACGTTAGTTGTGATAACTGTCAATGCTTAGCTGAATTGCCCTACCCGCCTGTGGAAGTCGCGGATGCGGGCCTGGATGCTCGCCGTCGCAAGCATGACGATGAAGGAGCGGGACGCACCCATCGCGGCTTCCGCCGGGAGATGTGAGCCTGGGCTTGATCGGCGTTCCGGGTTATGGTCCCGGTGTGCCCATTCCCGGCCGGACCACGGCGCCGATCGACATCGGCGCGAACGGAGCGATCCCGGATCGCTCGCCGCTGTTGCCCGAACTGCACGAATCCCAGGCCACCGGCCGGATCGCCGAGATCTACGACGACATCCGGCGGTTCTCCGGCGTGCCCTATGTGTCGTCGCTGCAGCGCTACCTCGCGACGCTGCCGGGCGTGCTCGAATGGGCCTGGGCGACATTGCGGCCGGCGATGGCGTCGGGTGTCATTCCCGAAACCGGCTGGCGCCTGGCAGCGGATTTGCGCCTGCCGGCGGCGCAAGTGGTCCCGCCGGCAACCCTGCTGCGGTGGGGCGTCGATGCGGCCGCACTTGCCGCGATCCGCAACATCGCCGCCAACTTCGTGCGCGTGTCGCCGGTGAACCTCGTCACCGGCGCCTGCCTCGGCCGGCTGCTCACCGAAACCCCGCCGTCGGGTGGCGGCTTTCCGCCGACCGGATGGATACCGCCGGCGATGCTGCCGCCGATGCCGGGCAACGTCGATCCGGCCGCGCTGCCGACGGAACAGTGCGCTGTGCTGATGCGGTTCGCCACCGAGGTGGACGGCGTGCCATTCATTCCTGCGTTATATCGTCAGCTGGCGCATTGGCCCGCAGTATTGGCGTGGCTGGGTGACGAACTGGCGCCGCGCTTCGGCGCGCCCGAGACCGAGGCGGCGCGCGCGGCGTTACAGCAGGCAGCACGCGCCGCGGCGCCAGGCATCGTCGGCCGCCTGCCCGCTCCGCCGCCAGTTTCGGCGCCCGATGCAGCCGCGGCACAACGCGTGCACGCGGCGATCGCGCGCTACGCGGAAACCAGCCCGGAGATGACCATGTTCGGGCAGCTCATCCTGGATGCACTGCCCGCGGACGCCTGAATCCGGCGCGCGCCTCGGCTTTCCGCACCATCCCGGGCGTGCCATGGTCGCCGCCGATAATCCCACCAAAAGGAGGTCACCGATGATCGAGCTCTACGGCATGGGCAGCCCGAATGTGGTGAAGATCTACATCGCACTCGAGGAACTGGGCCTGCCCTACAACGTCCACCCGGTGGACGTGTTCACCGGCAAGCAGTTCGACGCGGCCTTCCTGAAGCTCAACCCGATGGCCAAGGTGCCGGTGATCACCGACAGCGACGGACCCGGCGGCAAGCCCTGTACGTTGTTCGAATCAGGCGCCATCCTGCTCTAACTCGCCGAGAAGGGCGGCAAGCTGCTGCCCAGGGACATGGCGGCGAAATATGAAGCCATCGAGTGGATGATGGTGCAGATGACCACCGTCGGACCGATGTTCGGCCAGCACGTGCACTTCGTCCGCTTCGCGCCGGCCGGCAACGACTACTCCAAGAGCCGCTACGCCACCCAGGTGCACCGCGTGTTCGAGGCGATCGACCGGCGCCTCGCCGAGAAGCCGTTTCTCGGCGGCGCCGAATACGGCATCGCCGACATCGCCACCTATCCGTGGGCGCGCAACATCCCGGTCCTGCTTGGCGCCGATGCCGCCGCGAAATACCCCAACGTCATGCGCTGGGTCGGCGTGATCAGCGAACGTCCCGCTGTGAAAAAGGCGCTTGCCGCCGTGGAAGACGTGCGGGCGAAGACTACGCAGTTCGACAAGGCACAGCCCGACACGCTCGACAAGGTGTTCGGTCGCGGCCAGTACGCCGCCGCCTGACCGGGCAGCGACGAAGCCTTGAGCCTTTGCGGCTCACACGGCACCGCGCAAGTGGTGCCGTGGAGAGCTTGCGATACCCGATACGCCGTTGAGCCCAAACCGGACGCCCCCTACCATCCCGACCTGCCGATGCGCGTTTCACGGCCGGAGAGTGATGCGCAGGACGTGAAGGCCACGATGGGCCGGCTCGAGATGCTGGTGGTCGGGATCAGGGCGACCTTGAAGCCGCGCTGCCGCATCTCGCGACGAAAGCCGAGGTGGCCGAACTCCGGACCGGGATGAAGACGGATATGGCGGGATTCCGCGCCGAGTGGAAAACCGATATCGCATCACGGCGCGGCGAGATAGCGGACATGAAGGCCGTACTCTCGGAACAGCCCGGCAAGGCCTGCATGTGGGGCAGCCTGACCGCGCTGCTGACCGCCTGTGCCTGCGGCCTCGCCGCGCTCGCCATTCTGAAGTAAACCACCGGCATGCAACAGCAATCCTGGCAGGCGCAGGTTTACGCTGCGCTGAAATCCGCGCGCATCGCGCAACTCGGCTACGTCCCAGACGCCGGCCACGCGCACCTGATCGAGGCGGCGCATGCCGATCCCGACATGCGCGCCGTCGTGCTGACCACCGAGGAGGAGGGCATCGCGCTGGCCGCCGGCGCGTGGCTCGGTGGACAGCGCGCTACGCTGCTGATGCAGTCCTCCGGCGTCGGCAACTGCATCAACATGCTGTCGCTGCCGCTGAACTGCCGCATGCCGTTCTTCACCCTGGTCACGATGCGCGGCGAGTGGGCCGAATTCAATCCGTGGCAGGTGCCGATGGGCAGCGCCACGCCCACGGTGCTCACCGCCGCCGGCGTGCATGTCCGTCGTGCCGACAGCGCCGACGATGTGGCGGAGATCGTCGCCGCATCGGCAGCGCTCGCGTTCGATAGCGCGGTGCCGGTCGCGGTGCTGCTGTCACAACGGCTGATCGGCGCGAAGGCGTTCGTGAAATGAGGAACGACGGTACCCTGGACCGCCGCGCCGTGGTCGCTGCGCTGCTACGCGACCCCGGCGACCTGCTTGTCGTCACCGGGCTGGGTGCGCCCAGCTATGACGCCGCTGCAGCAGGCGAGCGGCCGCTGAACTTCTATTTGTGGGGCGCCATGGGCGGCGCGGCGATGGTCGGCCTCGGCATCGCCCTGGCGCAGCCGTCGCGCCGCGTGCTGGTGCTGACCGGCGACGGCGAGATGTTGATGGGCATCGGCGCGCTGGCCACCATTGCCGCCGCCGCGCCCCCCAATCTCGCCATCGCTGTGCTGGACAACGCACGCTACGGCGAGACCGGCTCGCAGCGCAGCCATACCGGCCTCACCACCGACCTCGCGGCTGTCGCCGCCGCGTGCGGCTGGCCGGCCACAGCCGTCGCGCGCGACATGGACGAGGTGGCGGCGCTGACGCCGCGGCTGCGGCGCGAGGCGCTGTTCGCGGTGTTCCGGATTTCTGCGAACGAAGAGGGCCGCCATCTACCGCCGCGCAATGGTGCCTACCTCGCCGATCGTTTCCGGCGTACAATTGGAGTAGTGCACGACTGAAACGTGTCATTTGTATCGCTTTGTATCGCCCATCCGACTGAATACCTCAATTTCTGATTTTGACGCTGGCGGACGCTGGCCATTTCGCCGACAATGCAAAGCTTGGGACAAGATATGACCGGCTGGTCATGTCCAAGAAAGGGTCGGGAAGGCTTTCGCATGGGATTGTGCGATGCAAGGCACGGGTGACAGCGGGGTTTCAGATGCGGGTCCATGACTGAAGTGACCGAGGAGCCCTCGTCAAAGGGCCGATGGCGCAAGCCTGCGCTCGTCGTTCTGGCGGCGATCGTCGCCGCCATAGGTGTGGGTGCGGGCATTGCCAGGCATTCCGTTGCGCAGCAGGCTCAGCCCGCGGGCAACCCGCCGCCGGTTCCGGTCTCCGTCGCCCGCGTCACGCGGCAGGACGTTCCGGTCTACGCCCGCGGCCTCGGCTCGGTGCAGGCGTTCAGTGCCGTGCTGGTGCGCGCGCGAGTGGACGGCACGCTCATGCAGTTCCCGGTCACCGAAGGCCAGGAGGTCAAGCAGGGCGACCTGCTGGCGGTGATCGATCCGCGCCCGTTCCAGGCCGCGCTCGATGCTGCGATGGCGAAGAAGGCGCAGGACGAGGCCGACATGGCCAACGCCAAGCAGGACATGGCGCGCTATTCGGCATTAGCGCAGAAGGACTTTGCGTCCCACCAGCAGGTCGATACGCAGCATGCGCTGGTGAACCGCACGACCGCGATGATCGCCGGCGATACCGCGGCCATCGAAACAGCGCAGCTCAACCTGAGCTATTGCTACATCACATCGCCGATCCAGGGCCGTGTCGGCCTGCGCCTGGTGGATCCCGGCAACCTGGTGCACGCCTCCGACGCCACCGGCATCGTCACTGTCACCCAGATCCATCCGATCTCGGTGCTGTTCACGCTGCCGCAGGACAGCCTGCCGCGCATCAGCCTGGCGATGGAGGCAGGCAAGCTGCCGGTGACCGCCTTCGCGCCCGATGACAAGACAGCGCTCGACCAGGGCACGCTGCTGACGCCGGACAATGCGATCGATCCCGCCACCGGCACGATCAAGCTGAAGGCCAATTTCCCGAACCCGCACAACACGCTGTGGCCCGGGCAGTTCGTCAATGCGCGCCTGCAACTCGGCATCGACCAGAACGTGCTGACCGTGCCCTCTGTCGCGGTGCAGCATGGGCCGTCTGGCCTCTACGCCTATGTCGTCACGCCGGATTCCTCGGTGGCGCGGCAGCCGGTCGAGGTTGCCCGCGATGACGGGACACTGGCCGTGATCGCCAAGGGACTGACCGAGGGCCAGGCCGTGGTGACCGATGGCCAGTCCCGCCTGCAGGCCGGCTCCAAGGTGGCGGCCAACGATGTGTCGCAGCAGGCCGCCGCACCGGCGAAGCCAGGCGGCTGAGAGAGGGGCACCGGCGCGCGCATGAGCATCTCCACCCCCTTCATCCGCCGTCCGGTCGCCACATCACTGCTGATGGCGGCGTTCGTGCTGGTGGGTATCGCCGCCTATCCGCTGCTACCGGTCGCCCCGCTGCCGCGCGTCGATTTCCCCACCATCTCGGTGACCGCGAAATTCCCCGGCGCCAGTCCCGACACGATGGCAGCGACGGTCGCGCAGCCACTGGAATATCAGTTCGCCGAGATCGCCGGCGTCTCGCAGCTCACCTCGGTGAGCGTCCTGGGCACCACGCAGATCACCATCCAGTTCGACCTCGACCGCAATATCGACGCCGCCGCGGGTGATGTGCAGGCGGCGATCAACGCCGCATCCGGGCAATTGCCCAAGAACCTGCCATCGCCACCCACCTACCGTAAGGTCAATCCATCCGACTCGCCGATCATGATACTGTCGGTGCAATCCGACGCGGTGCCGCTGATCGACGTGGACGACTACGCCGACAACATCCTGTCGCAGCAGATCTCGCAGATCCCCGGCGTCGCGCAGATGTTCATCGGCGGCGAGCAGAAACGCGCGGTGCGCGTGCAGGTGGACCCCGGCAAGCTCGCCGCCATGGGCCTGACGATGGAGGATGTCCGCGGCACGCTGGTCAACTCCACGGCAAACTCGCCGAAGGGCACCGTTGATACCGAGCACCGATCGTTCGCGCTCTATGCCAACGATCAGCTTACCAAGGGCGCCGAGTACAACAACGTCATCCTGTCCTATCGCAACGGCGCGCCGGTGCGCGTCAAGGACATCGGCCAGGCGGTGGACGGGCCGGAGAACGCCCTGCTGGCCGGCTGGCAGAACGGCCAGCGCGGCATCATCCTGGTGGTGTTCAAGCAGCCCGGCGCCAACGTGATCGACACGGTGGACCGCATCAAGGCCGCCCTGCCGGGCCTCGAGGCGGCCATCCCGCCGGCGATCCACGTCAACGTCATCATGGATCGCACGCTGACCATCCGGGCCTCGGTGCACGACGTGCAGTTCACCCTGATGCTGTCGATCAGCCTGGTCGTAATGGTGATCTTCCTGTTCCTGCGCAGCGTCTGGGCCACCATCATTCCGTCGATCACCGTGCCGGTGGCGCTGATCTGTACCTTCGCCGTGATGTATTTGCTCAGCTACAGCCTGGACAACCTGTCGCTGATGGCGCTGACCATCGCGGTCGGCTTCGTGGTGGACGATGCCATCGTGATGCTGGAGAACATCTACCGCCACGTCGAGGAGGGCATGACGCCGATGGAGGCGGCGCTGAAGGGCGCTGGCGAGATCGGCTTTACCATCGTCTCGATCAGTTGCTCGCTGATCGCGGTGTTCATCCCGCTGCTGTTGATGGGCGGCATCGTCGGCCGGCTGTTCCGCGAGTTCGCCATGACGGTCACCGTCGCGGTAGTGGTGTCCTGCGTGGTTTCGCTGACGCTGACGCCGATGATGTGCTCGCGCTTCCTGCGCCATGACACCGGCGAGCACGGCAGGTTCTATCGCATCATCGAGGGCTTCTTCGACGCGCTGGTCGGCGGCTACCGCCGTACGCTGGACATCGCACTGCGTCACCAGTTCATCACCCTGCTGACCTTCCTCGGCACCGTTTCGCTGACCGTCGTGCTCTACATTTATATCCCAAAGGGCTTCTTCCCGCCGCAGGACACCGGCGTGGTGCTGGGGGTGACCGAGGGCGCGCAGGACGTCTCGTTCAAGGAGATGTCGCGCATCCAGCAGGCGCTGAACGATATCGTCGCCAAAGACCCTGACGTGTCAGCCTATGGCGCGACGGTCGGCGCCGGCATCGGCGGACAGACCACCAACAACGGCCGCATCTACATCGCGCTGAAGCCGTGGAACGAGCGGGTCGGCGGCACCGCGCAGAATTTCATCAACCGGGTGCGGCCGAAGCTGCAGTCGGTGCTGGGCGGCGCCCTTTACATGCAGGCAGCGCAGGACATCCGGGTCGGCGGCAGGCTGACCAAGACCGAGTTCCAGTACACCCTGCAGGATGCCGACCTGGCGGAACTCTACCAGTGGTCACCGAAGATCCTCGACAAGCTGAAAAGCCTGCCGATGCTGCGCGACGTCACCACCGACCAGCAGGCCGGCGGCACGACCGCGACGCTCACCATCGACCGCGACCAGGCGGCGCGCTTCGGCGTGCAGCCGCAGGTGATCGACGACACGCTGTATGACGCGTTCGGCCAGCGGCAGATCACCCAGTATTTCTCGCAGGTGAACTCGTACCACCTGATCCTCGAGGTGATGCCCGACCAGCTCACCGCGGTGGACACACTGAACAAGCTCTACGTGAAGTCCAGCACCGGGCAGGCGGTACCGCTGTCCACCTTCGTCAAAGTCACGACCGTGCCGGTGCAGCCGCTGTCGATCAGCCACCAGAGTCAGTTCCCGGCGGTGACGATCTCGTTCAACCTGGCGCCCGGCGCGGCCCTGGGTGAGGCGGTGGACGCGATCAATGCGGCGGTGCGCGAGATGGGTGTGCCGATCACCGTGCAGGGCTCCTTCCAGGGCACCGCGCAGGCGTTCCAGTCCTCGCTGTCCACCCAGCCCTACCTGATCGCCGCGGCGCTGATCACCGTCTACATCATCCTTGGCATCCTGTACGAGAGCTACATCCTGCCGCTGACCATCCTGTCCACCCTGCCCTCCGCCGGCGTGGGTGCACTGCTGATGCTGATGATCCTGCACTACGACCTGTCGGTGATCGCGCTGATCGGCGTGATCCTGCTGATCGGCATCGTGAAGAAGAACGGCATCATGATGGTGGACTTCGCCATTAACGCCGAACGCCGCGACGGCGAGACGCCGCTGAACGCCATCCGCCATGCGTGCCTGCTGCGCTTCCGGCCGATCATGATGACCACGATGGCCGCGCTGCTGTCGGGCCTGCCGCTGATGCTGGGCAACGGCGCGGGGTCCGAGCTGCGGCGACCGCTGGGCTGCGCCATGGTCGGCGGCCTGCTGCTGAGCCAGGCGCTTACGCTGTATACGACGCCGGTGATCTACCTGTACCTGGATCGCCTGCAGCACTGGCTGTCGCCGAAGCGCCACCGGATGCCCACGCTGGCCGAGAAGATGGGATCGGCGACCGCAGACTGAGCGTAAGGCAAGGATCCACATCGAGGCCGCCGAGACCGCACTGGGGCGCCACCGGCATGCGCAACCATGGCGCTGCGCACGTAGCGCATGCAACTTTCGCTTCTCGGTGGCCCTCAGCGTTCTCTGTGTGAAGCCTTCGCTTGCCTCCCTTCCCCACCTCTGGCGTTTTCCCGGCACGCATCGCAAAGTTGCCGCTGAACACCACAAAGGGGAGATTCCAGGATGGAAGTCCGTCTCGACGGCCGCAGCGCCATCATCACCGGGGCCAGCATGGGGCTCGGCCTTGCCATGGCGAAGGAGTTCGCCGCATCGGGCGCCGACGTCGCGATCCTTGCCCGCCGGCCGGAGGTGCTGGAGCAGGCCAAGGCCACCGTGTCAGCCACCGCACAGGGCGGCCGCGTCGCCACCTTCGTCTGCGACGTCGCCAAGGCCGACGACATCCAGAAGACCTATGACGGCGTGATCAAGGCGTTCGGCAAGGTCGATATCCTGATCAACAACGCCGGCCAATCGATGGCGATGCCGTCCGAGCAGATCACCGACGACATCTGGCGCGACGACCTGGAACTCAAGCTGTTCGCCGCGATCCGCCTGGCGCGGCTGGTCTGGCCGGGCATGAAGCAGCGCAAATGGGGCCGCATCATCAACGTGCTCAACACCGGAGCGAAAGCCCCGCGCGCCAACGGTGCGCCGACCGCGGTGTCGCGCGCCGCCGGCATGGCGTTCATGAAGGTGCTCGCCGGCGAGGGCGCGCCGCACGGCATCCTGGTGAACGGCATGCTGGTCGGCCAGATCGTCTCCGATCAGGTCGCCCGCCGCCACGCCCGCGAAGGCAGCAACACGCCGTTCGACGACTACATCGCCAGTGTCGGCAAGGGCATCCCGGTCGGCCGCATGGGCAAGGCGGAGGAGTTCGCCGCCATGGCGTGCTTCCTGTGCTCCGATCACGCAGGCTTCACCACCGGCA
Source organism: Acetobacteraceae bacterium (assembly GCA_036265005.1). Lineage (GTDB taxonomy): Bacteria > Pseudomonadota > Alphaproteobacteria > Acetobacterales > Acetobacteraceae > JAMXLO01. The sequence continues at coordinate 19,458 of DATAPW010000234.1, forward strand.
CGGCAATCAACATGGACGGCGGCGCCAGCCCTGTGGTGTGAAGGATTTGGACCTGCAGATGAACGCGGATGACCGGTTGGCCGCGCCTTCCCCTTGATCCGCGTTGGTCTGTGGTCATCTGCCGCATGACGACGAATTGCCGTATGCCGTAGGGCGGGAAGGTGCTGCACTTTTCCGCCCTACGGCGGTACTACGACGGGATGACAACGAACTTGTGAGGTTGCAGCATGGCGAAGATCATCCCCGTTGCGACCTTTGACTGCGTGGTGTTCGGCGCCACCGGCGACCTGACGCTGCGGAAGCTGTTGCCGGCGCTGTACTACCGCTTCCGCGATGGCCAGATGCCGCCTGAATCGCGCGTCATTGCCGCGGCGCGCTCCGACCTGACCGACGAGGACTATCGCAAGCGCGCCACCAAGGCGCTACAGGAGCATGTCGCCAAGGAGGACCTCGAACCCGGCGTCGCCGATCGTTTCTGTTCACGGCTCAGCTATCTGCGGCTGGACGCCACCAAGCCGGACGACAGCGGCTGGAGCACGCTGGAACACTTGCTCGATCCCGACCGGGTGCGGGTGTTCTACCTCGCGACGTCGCCGGAACTCTACGGCCCGATCTGCCGCAACATCGGTGCTCACCAACTGGTCACCGAGCAGTCCCGCGTGGTGCTGGAAAAGCCGATCGGCCACGACCTGCCATCGGCCCGCGCGATCAACGACGAAGTGGGCCAGGTATTCACCGAACCGCAGATCTTCCGCATCGACCACTACCTCGGCAAGGAGACGGTGCAGAACCTGCTCGCGCTGCGCTTCGCCAACACGATCTTCGAGCGGCTGTGGAATGCCGATGTCATCGACCACGTGCAGATCACCGTGGCCGAGACGGTCGGCGTAGAGCAGCGCGGCGGCTACTACGACGGCACCGGTGCGCTGCGCGACATGGTGCAGAACCACATCCTGCAACTGCTCTGCCTGATCGCGATGGAACCGCCGGTGTCGCTGGAAGCCGACCGGGTGCGCGACGAAAAGCTGAAGGTGCTGCGCGCGCTGCGTCCGCTCGAGCCGCATGAGGTGGCGACGCTGACGGTGCGCGGCCAGTACACCCAGGGCGCGATCGGCGGCCAGCCGGTGTCGGGCTACATCGCCGACCTGAACGGGCCGGAGACCAGCGACACCGAAACCTTCGTCGCGCTGAAGGCGGACGTGCGCACGTGGCGTTGGGCGAACGTGCCGTTCTACCTGCGCACCGGCAAACGGCTGCCGCAGAAGGTGTCGGAAATCGTCATCCAGTATCGCGCCCCGCCATTCTCGATCTTTCCGCCGGACGCCGCCGACTGGTCGCCCAACAAGCTGATCATCCGGCTGCAGCCGGAGGAAGGCATGAGGCTGGAGATGATGACCAAGGACCCCGGCCCGGGCGGTCTGCGCCTGTCGGCGACCGGGCTGGATATCCGCTTCGAGAAGACCTTCGGCATGCGGTTTCCCGACGCCTATGAGCGGCTGCTGATGGACGTGGTGCGCGGCAACGCGACGCTGTTCATGCGTCGCGACGAGGTGGAGGCGGCATGGGCGTGGGTCGAGCCGATCCTGGAGGCGTGGAGCAGCCGCCCCGACCATCCGCGACCGTATCCCGCCGGAAGCTGGGGACCCACCGCCGCGATCGCGCTGATCGAGCGCGAGGGGCGCACCTGGCATGAGGAGATCGACTGACCGGCATTTCAGGCAGGGTCCACACCGAGGGCGGCCGATGGCGCATCGAGAGCCACCGTGACCGCTTCGTTTGCCGCGGGCTGCCTGCGCGCCCGCACAAAAAAAGGCCCGGTCGCCGGAAGGCGACCGGGCCGCAAGGGAAGGTCCGGGTTGACCTGGGCCATGGGCCCAATCGACGAGCGCGGGTGTTGGGGCAGCGCCAGCCGACGGCCTCCTGTGTCGCATGCCAGGATGCCCAAGTCTGTGAGCTAGCTCACACGTTTCGATAACATCATCGACGATAGGCGGCCGCCGGGTGGCTGTCAGGCAGCCGGGCACGGTCGGCGCCGAACAGCTTCTGCCGCAAGGTGCCCGCGGCGTATTCCCGCTTCATCACCCCGCGCGACTGCAGTTCCGGCACCACCAGCGCCACGAAGTCCTCGACGCATTCCGGCACCACAGTGCGCGACAGGTTGAAGCCGTCCACATCGGCCGCATCGACCCAGGCCTGCAACTCGTCCGCGACGTGCTGCGGCGAGCCGACGATGGGCGCCTGGCGGCTGCCCAGCACCATCATCTGCAGCAGCTTGCGCGGCGTCCATTCGGTGTCGCGGCTGCGCGTGGTGATCGCCTCGAGGTTGGAGCTCACCGCGTTGGTCTTGACGAAGCGGATCGGTTCGTCGGGCCCGTACTGCGAGAAATCCACGCCGACCGACGCGGAGTAATGCGCCAGCGCACCCTCGGAACTGGCGTATTGCCGATACTCCGCCAGCTTGTCGGCTGCCTCGGCTTCGGTCGGCGCCACCACCACGGTGGCCCCGACGAATACCTTGATGTCGTACGGATCGCGGCCGGCCGCCTTCGCCCGCGTCCGGATATCGGCGACGATGTCGCGTACGTTGTGCCTGAACTGGCCGTTCACGAACACGCATTCGGCATGCGCAGCGGCGAACTCCCGCCCGCGTGCCGACGCACCGGCCTGGTACAGCACCGGCGTGCGCTGCGGCGACGGCTCGGACAGATGGATCGCATTCACCTGGTAGTTGCGGCCGTTGTGCTGCACCGGATGGATGCGCGCCGGATCGGCGAACACGCGGCCATCGCGGTCGCGCAGTACGGCGGTATCCTCCCAACTGCCTTCCCACAACTGGTAGACCACCTGCATGTATTCCTCGGCCACGTCGTAGCGGCTGTCATGCTCCGGCTGCTGCACCAGTCCCATGCCGCGTGCGGCGCTGTCCAGGTAGCCGGTGACGACGTTCCAGCCGATCCGCCCCTTGGTCAGGTGGTCCAGCGTGGACATGCGGCGCGCGAAGGTATAGGGCGGCTCGTAGGTCAGGTTGCAAGTGACGCCGAAGCCGAGGTCGCGCGTGGCGTACGCCATGGCGGGGATCAGCAGCAGCGGATCGTTCACCGGGATCTGCACGGCGTTGCGGATCGATGCATCGGGCGAGCCGTTGAACACGTCGTAAATGCCGAGGATGTCGGCCAGGAACAATCCGTCGAACAGCCCGCGCTCCAGCGTGCGCGCCAGCGACACCCAATGATCGAGGTCGGTGTAGTGCGAGGATCGGTCACGCGGATGCGCCCACATGCCGTGCTGGATGTGGCCGACGCAGTTCATGTCGAACGCGTTGAGACGGATCTGTCTGGGCATCTCGTCATCCACCCATTGTCATTGCGAGGAGCGCGAGCGACGCGGCAATCCCGGTTGGCCTATGCGTGCCACGCGTGACCGAGATTGCTTCGTCGCTTCGCTCTTCGCAATGACAGGGTCACGGGAACAGCCCGCGCGTGTTCTTCGCGCTGCGCACCTTCTCGACGCCGATCGCCATCGCTGCCGTGCGGTGCGAGACGCCATCCTGCTCGACCCGCTTCATCACCTGCGCGAAGGCCCGGTCCAGCACGTGGTACAGTTTGCCCATCACCTCCGACTCATCCCAGAAGAACTGCTGCAAATCCTGCACCCATTCGAAGTAGCTGACCACCACGCCGCCGGCATTGCACAGGATATCCGGAATCACGAAGATCTCGCCGCGCCGCTGGTCCAGCACTTCGTCGGCATCCGGCGTGGTCGGGCCGTTGGCGGCCTCGGCCAGCACGCGGCATTGCAGCCTGCCGGCCACCGACGCGTCGATCACCCGTTCCACCGCGGCTGGCACCAGCACGTCGCATTTCTGCACCAGCAGTTCGCGCGGATCGAGCGACAACTGATTGGAGAAGCCAACCAGCGAGCCATGCTGCTCCGCATGCTTCAGCAGTGCCGGCACGTCCAGGCCGCGCGGATCGAAATAGCACGAGGTATGGTCCGACACGCCGATGATCTTCAATCCGCGCTGCGCCAGCGTTTCGGCAGCGTAGCTGCCGACATTGCCGAAACCCTGCACGATCGCCGTCGCCCCGTTCGGCTGCAGGCCGATGCGTTCCAGCGCGCGGCCGACAAAATGCGCGACGCCACGGCCGGTGGCCTCGCGCCGCCCCTCGGTGCCGCCCGATGCGACCGGCTTGCCGGTGACGATTTCGGTCACCGTGCGGCCCTGGTACATCGAATAGGTGTCCATGAACCACGCCATGACCTGCTCATTGGTGCCCATGTCCGGCGCCATCACGTCGGTATGCGGCCCGACGAACGGGATCATCTCCTGCATGTAGCGGCGCGACAGGTTCTCCAGTTCGTGGCGCGACAGCGCGCGGGGATCGACAGTGACGCCGCCCTTGGCGCCGCCATACGGCAGGCCGGCCAGCGCGCATTTCCAGCTCATCCAGATCGCCAGCGCCGCCACCTCGCCGATATCGACGCTGAGCGAAAACCGCGTGCCGCCCTTGGTCGGGCCGAGCGTCAGGTGGTGCTGTACGCGGTAGCCCTGGTAGACCGCCAGGCTGCCATCGTCGCGATGGATCGGACAGGACACGGCAATGGCGCGCTTCGGATACAGCAGCCGGTCCCGTTCGTCGCTGGGGATCTCCAGGTGATCGGCGATCACGTGGAACTGCCTGCGGGCCATGTCGAACACCGGGCCCGTGTAGATTGTCATTCACCAACTCCTTCCTGGACGCAGCCGCAGCCGAGTTGCATGACCGGGATGGCTCGGGAATGATCCGCCATCCTCTCGGCTTTATCCCTATCTGGAGAACGAAGTGTCATCCGCAAGCACCTTAGGCGAAACGGCAGCCGACCCGCACGCAGTTCTGAGCCAGCGCAACCGCGACGGCGCGCTGGCACCGCCGGCGGCGTGGAACGCAGTGCTCGACACCATCCTGAACCACCGGTCGGTGCGCGCCTTCCTGCCACGGGCGCTGCCTGAAGGCACGCTCGAGATGCTGATCGCTGCTGCACAATCCGCCTCCACCTCGTCCAACCTGCAGTTCTGGAGCGTGGTCGCGGTGCAGGAGGTCGAGCGCAGGTCGCGCCTCGCGGAACTCGCCGGCCAGCAGAAATTCATCCGCGACGCCCCGTTGCTGCTGGTGTGGCTGGCCGACCTGTCGCGGCTCGACCGCATCGCCGCGGAGCACCAGGCACAGGTGGACGGCACGCACTACCTCGAGGAATTTATCGTCGGCGTGGTGGATGCCGCGCTGGCCGCGCAGAGTGCGCTGATCGCCGCTGAATCGCTCGGGCTCGGTGCGGTCTATATCGGCGCGATGCGAAACATGCCGGAGCAGATTGCCGCGGAACTGGCGCTGCCGCCGCATGTGTTCGCGGTGTTCGGCATGTCGGTCGGCTATCCCGATCCGGCACGACCCGCGGATGTCAAGCCGCGCCTGCCGCAATCGGTGGTGCTGCATCGCGAGCAGTACTCCGTTGCACCGGGCAACGGCGCAATCGACGGATACAATCGGACGATGCGCGACTTCCAGCGCGAGCAGGGGATGAAGGCGATCGACTGGACGCAGCAATGCTTCAACCGGGTGAAGGATGCGGCGGCGTTGCGCGGCCGCGACCGCATGCGCGAGGCGTTGCGCAACCTGGGGTTCGAGCTGCGATAGTCCCCATCCGTCGTGGCCGGGCCTGTCCCCGCCATCAGTCGAGGCAGGGTGCCGGTTGCGATGGCCGGGACAGGGCCGGCCATGACGGACAAGCGAGCGCGGAGCACTACTCCTTGACGCCGCCCGCCATCAGCCCGCGCACCAGGTAGGACCGCACGAAGAAGGTGAACAGCAGCACCGGCAGCATCACCAGCGTGCCGGCCGCAGCGATCTTGCCCCACTCCCAGCCGGCGTACTGCATGAAATTGACGATCGCCACCGGCGCCGTCATCGCGCGCGTGCGCGTCAGGATCAGCGCGAAGAAGAAGTCGTTCCACGACAGGATGAAGCACAGGATGCCGGTCGCCGCGAGACCCGGCGCCGCCAGCGGCAGCGTGATGCGCAGGAATGCGCTCCACACGCCGCAGCCGTCGATCCAAGCCGCCTCCTCCAGCGAGCGCGGCACCGCGGCGAAGAAGCCGCGCATCGTCCAGATCACCAGCGCCAGGTTGAACGTCACGTAGATGACGGCGAGACCCATTACCGTGTCGAGCAGGCCCAGCCACGTGTAGGCCAGGAAGAACGGGATGGTGAAGGCGATCGGCGGCGCCATGCGAGTGACCAGGATCCACAGCGCGATCTGCTGATGGCCGCGGAACCGATGACGCGCCATCACGTACGCCGCCGGCACGCCCAGTAGCAGCGACACCAGCGTGGAACTGCCGCTCGCCAGCAGGCTGTTGAGGAACGAGGCCGGAAATCCGCCGGTCCACAGCGCGACATAGTTCTCCAGCGTGGGATTGAACCGGATGTCGGTGGCCATGATGTCCGCGTTGTGGCGGAACGACATCAGCAGCAGCCACAGCGCCGGCGACAGCACCAGGATCAGCAGCGCCACCGCGACGATTTCCACCACAGGCAGGCGTTTAGTCATCGATCGCTTCGCCACCCATGCGGTTGACCGCAAGGCTCAACAGCAGCACGCCCAGGACGATCAGCACGGCGATCGCACTGCCGTAGCCCCAATAGGAAAAATTGAAGGTCTGCACGAAGGCATAGTAGTTGGTGACCTCCGTCGCCCCGCCGGGTCCGCCGTCGGTCAGCACATAGATCAGCGGAAAAGCCTTGATGCTGTCGATCAGGCGGAACAATGCGGCGACAACCAGTGTCGAGCGGATGTACGGCAGGCGGACATGCCAGAACAACTGCACGGCGCCGGCGCCGTCGATGCGCGCCGCCTCCTGCGGTTCCTTCGGCACCATCTGCAGCGCCGCCAGCACCATCAGCATGGTGAACGGGAACCACTCCCAGGTGTCGGCCACCGCGATCGCCCAGATCGCGGTGTTCGCGTTGGTGATCAGCGAATGGATCGGCAGGCCGAACCACGCCAGCAGATGGTGCAGCGGGCTGATGTCGGGCGTGTAGATCACCTTCCAGATGATCGCCACGACGATGGGCGGCAGCACCATCGGCATCAGGAAACTGGTGCGCACCGCTTCGAGCAGGCGTGAGGGCCGGTCCAGCAGCAGCGCCAGGCCGAGGCCCGCGGCGAGCTGAGTCAGCACTGTGACGACCGACAGCTCGACCTGCACCCAGACCGAATGCAGAAACTCATCGGTGGTCAGCGCGCTGCTGTAGTTCTGCAGCGGCTCGGAAAAATCCAGTGCGGTGGCGGGATTTACCGGCGTCAGCGGCGTCAGGCTGGTGACGATGAGGTATACCGCCGGCCCCAGAGTGACCACCGCCAGCACCAGCAGTGCCGGCGCCAGACCGAGGCGAAACGCGCGATTCCTCTCGGCCGACCAGCCGGCCGCCTTGCTGGCCGCCATGCCGGATGCCTACAGCTTCACGCCGGCGCGCTTCAACTGCATCAGGGCGTTCTGCTGCGCCTGCGCCATTGCCTGCTTCGCGGTCTTCTGTTGGGAAACGATCGACTGGATGGCGATATCGATCTCGCGATCGACCGGTGGATACGGCGGCACCGTGCGATATACCGTGTAGCCCTTGGCGCCCAGGTTCAACGTATCGATATAGAGCTTCGCCACGTCAGTACCGTTGATCATCATCCGCTGCCTGAACTCCGGCATGTCGATGATTGAGCGGCGGGTGACCGAACTGAAGCCATGGTCGCGAAACATGCGCAGGCCGAGTTCCTTCGACATCGCCCAGGTGATGAATTCCCACGCGGCATCCTTGTTGCGCGAGCCGACCGGAATGCCCCAACCGTGCGCCGCGACGTTCGGGAAACGCCCCTTCGGGCCGGCCGGCATCAGCGACAGGGCGCAGGTCTTCGCCGACTTGCTCTCCGGCAAGCCCATCTGCACCAGGAATGTCTCGTTGTTGGTGGAGTAGTTGGCACGCGCCTGGCGCAACGTCTCCACCACCTGGTCGTAGGTGTAGGACAGCACGCCGTCCGGCCCGTATTCGCGCAACATGTTGCAAAAGAAATCCGCGGCCGCCACCGCTTCCGGCGTATCGAGCAGCGGCATCAGGTCGTTCGGCGGCTTGCGGAACACGTCGCCGCCGAAGCCCTGCAGGTAGGGGATGAAGCTCCAGCCATAGTGGTTCTCGACCAGGAATGCCGACGTGTTGTCCTGCCTGTTCACCGCCTTCAGCATCGCCGCCATCTCATCGAAAGTGTCCGGCAGCTTCATGCCGGCCTTTTCGATCAGGTCGTAGCGCGACGCACCCGCCATCTGCACATCGGCGATCCATGGAATAGCGCAGAGCCTGCCTTGCGAATCCTTGAACGCGGCGGTGGCGCCGGGCAGGAAGTCGTCGCCGCCCCAATCGGCCGGCGTATGCTTCGGATCACTGAGGAAATCCGTCAGCGGCGTGACCCAGCCGGCGCCGATCCAGCGGCCGGAATAGATGAAGGTGACGTTGATCACGTCGTGCGCATCGCTCTTGGTGGACAATTCGATGTCCATGCGCTGGTTATAGATCGGGAATGACGGGGTCTCGTAGTTGACCTTGGCGCCGGTCGCCTGCTCGAATTCCGGGATGTAGTCCGCCAGGTATTTCGGATACGGCGCGCTCCAGCACGAGATGTTCAGCGTGACTCCAGCGAGCTTCTTCGCGCCGCCCTGGGCCGGCGCCTTGCCGGGCAGTGCCAGCAGGGCAGCGCCCGCGGCGGCGGATGCCAGCACCTGGCGACGCCGAACTGGACGCGCGGACTCGGCCATGTGACTCCTCCCCGGTCGATCTTTGCGGCCAGAGTGAGCGACGGCATAACGCTTGGCAAGCGAACCGGCGGCAGGGAGAATTCAACCATGACACGACAGGCAGCGATCATCGCTCATCTGCGGCAGGAACTCGGCGATGCTGCCACCGCGGAAGCACTGGCCGGCATCATCGAAGCTGACACACTGTCCTGGCGCGCACCGGTTATCGACGTGGCTCAGGTTGCCAGCGTCATCGCCTTCACCTTCGGCAACCGCATGCTGCCGAACGGCAACCGCGAGCCGGGGCCGGTCAACCTGGCGCTTGCCGACATCGTCGCCGACCTGCATCGGCGCACCGGCGCCCGCGTGTTCGCGCAATGGGAGGTGGCCGCCGCGCTGCAAGGGCGCGTGCCCGACACGCTGGTGGTCGCCATCAATCCCGGCCGCGACGAACGCGGCGAGCCGGTCTACCTCAGCACCACCGGCGTGATCGAGGCGATCGCGCGGCAAGCCGGCGATCCCGCATCGTTGGGACGCGTCGCCGTCGTCGCGTTCGCTGACCATCTGTATCGCTGCGTCGCCACGTGCCGCCGCCTCGGCTTCGACGCCTGTGCACCGGACGGCGTGGCGATGCCGACGGAGTACGATCCGGACTCCGGTCAGGCGTGGTGCCGAGACCGCATTGCCTATCTGCTGCACGACATCATGATCCGCATCACCGAACGGCGCGCCGCGGTGGTTGGGTCGTTGCGGCAGTGAGGTTCACCGCTTGACGGCTGTTTCAGGCGGTTCCTAGAGCACGCACTAGCTGATAAAGTGCTTGTTCCTGACTGCAAACTTGTCCACACGTGTTCCTGATGCCCCCCACGCCCGCTAAGGGGTGTATGTCGGGGTGCGTGTCGCTAGGGAGACCGTCAATGGGAAAGCTGAATCACCTGAAGGCAAAGGCCATAGTGAAGTCGGGAATGCATGGTGACGGCGACGGACTCTACCTACAAGTCCGCTCACCAACACGGCGCAGTTGGATATTCCGATGGAAGCAACAGGGCCGGCCCCGTGTCATGGGTCTCGGTAGCTTTCCTGATTGCGGACTGGCCGAGGCAAGAGAGCACGCGGCCAATGCGCGCAAGCTACTGAGGCAGGGTATCGACCCCCTGATCCACCGAGAGACCAAGCGTTTGGAATCTGCCGAGCGGCCCAACACGTTCGGTGACGTGGCTCGCGCATTTCATGACGCACACAAGGCAGGCTGGCGGTCGGCAAAGGCAAGTGCGCAATGGCTCACCGCGCTCGACCAGCACGCCAAGCCAATCATGACGATGGCAGTCGCCAGTGTGGACACCGCCGCCGTCATGCGGTGCATCCGCCCGATGTGGGGCACGAAGACTATTACCGCTGACAGAATCCGCTCTCGCGTTGAGGTCGTGTTGAACTATGCGGCGACGCACGGCTGGCGCAGTGGTGACAACCCCGCCCGTTGGCGTGGGCACATATCCAACCTACTCCCGCCGAGCCGGCGCGTGGCTAAGGTGCGGCACCACAATGCGCTACCCTGGCAACTGGTCCCCGCGTTCGTGGCCGACCTGGAAGCCGAGGGCGGTCTCGGCGCGCTGGCTGTCAAATTCACTCTGTT
>DATAPW010000235.1:0-9591 GCA_036265005.1 Acetobacteraceae bacterium
TGGACCAACTCGCTCTACTCGACCTGGGACAACCAGTTCTACCCGAGCGGCGTGCCTGCGGCGCAGGTCCTGGCGCGGGCCGAACCCGGCGGAGGTCTGGCGTTGGCCAACGATTACTGGGTGGACTTCCCCGAGGGCTACCGGGCGGATCAGATCCGGCTCGAAGGCGGCGACTGCTCGACCGATTCATTCTGCTACCCTTCGGTCTGAATCTTTGACCGGCAGCGGCTGGTCGCAGATCGGCCTGTGGTTCGCGGTCGTGACAAGCGGTGTCTATCACGGGGTAAACCCGGCGATGGGATGGCCGCTCGCGGTGTCGAGCGGGCTGATGGAACGACGCGCCGGCGCACTGTGGGCCGCACTTGGCTATCTCTCGGCCGGGCACGTGCTGGCGATGTTTGTGGTGATCGTGCCCTTCGCCCTGCTCGCGGTTCTGCTCGAATGGCAGCGGGAAATTCAGATCGGTGCGAGCGTACTGGTCATTGGTTTTGGCGCCGTTCAGCTGACCAGGAGACGGCACCCACGGATGCTCGCCCGGATCCCGCCATCCCGGCTCGCGCTCTGGTCCTTCGCTGTCGCCATCGCGCATGGGGCGGGGCTGATGCTCGTACCGATCTATCTCGGGCTCTGCCGGTCTTTCGACATGGACCGAGCCCATCGGGCCGCGGCAGCGCTCATGACTGCCAATCTGGGCATGGCAGTGGTTGTCTCAACCGTGCATGCGGCGGCTATCATTGTCGCCAGCGGACTCCTTGCCTGGCTGGTCTACCGCTACCTGGGCCTGAGATTCGTGGCACGAAGTTGGTTCAACCTGGATGCCATATGGGCCTCAAGCCTTGTGGTGGTCGGCAGCCTCTCGCTGGCGATTAACGCCATAGGCTTAGGCTAGGCGGGAAGCGACGGCTGTGTCCGCATCGTTGCGTATCCGGGCGCCGTACGCCGCCAGGGTCCGCGCGTCACCGCACGCGCAGCGCGCACGTCTACCATGCCGGACCGTCTCGTTCGTGTCGCTTGTCCGTTAAGCGAGAGAAGCAGCCCGTAGCGGGCTGCTTCCGAGTATCATACGGTCAAGTATGAACCATTCATCTCTTGGCCGATTTCGGCAAACGTGCTCGACGAGGTTTCCAGCGGGTCAGACTCAAAGGAGAAATCGCCCGCTTGAGCCTGCCACTCGATTTGCGCCATGCACGAGGCGAACGTTCCCGAGAAGATTCCCTTGGTCGGATCGGTGCTGTTGACAGGCATACTCGCTGTTCCGCCCTGCCAGATCACCTTGAACGACACCCAGCCAGGAGTCGGTGGCGGGCTGCTGCCTATGGATGTCGCGTTTTGGAACGTGCCGTAGTCAAAGATCGGCACCTTCGATGCCTGCATTGATGCTTTACCGTTGTCGAGATCGACATGGACGCCACCGACGGGAATCGGGACCGTCCAGAACAAGCCGACCGGCGGGAACTGTGTCGGGTTCAGATCGTGGATTTGTGCGCCGCCCGTACCGGGCAGGTAAACATCCACTCAAACAAATGCAAACGTGCCGGGATGCTCTTGCCCGTCCGTTCCCTTAAACATTCCCGTCATAAACCGCATATTGGCATTGATGAACGGGAAGTAGTCTTGTTGACCGGTCTTGGTTTTGGTCCGGATCACATTTCCATTGATCAGTGCGCTGCCGATAGAACCCTTGAAGTTGCTGATCGTGGAGTTGTCTTCCCCAGGGCCGCCAAAGACATGGAGGAAATTGCCCGGTGCGGCGGTTACAGGAACCGGCGCGAAGGTCCACAGTAGTTGGCGTTTTCGTTCTCTTGGGTTGTCGTCGTCCTGTGCCGCTGCCGCAGAGCCCAGCAGGGTTGCTCCGAGCGCGCCAAATCCAAGTTTTCGTCGAGGAAGATTCGTGCTCATTGAGTCGCCTCCATTATGATTTCGCGACTTAGGCACGGCTGTGGGACAATCTCCCACTACGAGAGCTTACCCGCCTTTGACTACAGTCTTTGCTCACTTTCCTGTGCGTGCTACTTGCTGGTGAACCGGTGCCGGCTGCCAGACAAACGCCGATCATGAAGACAAAACCCTTGCTCTTTCTCAGTCTCTCTCTGGGTTCTGTCGCGCCTTGCGCCAAGCGCTGTTTTTCGGAAGCATGATTGCGTGTCGGCGAAGGCAGGCGCGAGCAAGTGACCGTTTTCACCCGCGAGGCCATCACAGAGATTGCTCGAGGGTCGGCCCGAATGAGGCGGCAAATGTGTCCCGGACGGTGACGCTGACGGGCGACGCCTCCCACTGCTTCCGCACCGTGGTCGGTGTTAGCTTGTGCGGATCGATAGATTGCGAAAGTGGCAGTTCGCTCCGTTCCCTGCCCATAGTCCCACCGTCCCATGCGCGTCGGTGCCATGTTTCAGATCCCGCACGATGAGCGTCGGCTGTGTGGCGCCGTTGACATAGAACTTCGCTGTTGCGCCCGCCACCTCGATCCGCAGATGGATCCATTCATCGGGCACGACGTCGACATAAGACTCATACTGGCCGGGAGCCTCGCGGCGCAGGCGATCGAAATCGTAGTCCGGATATGAGAAATACTGGGTCGAGTGATTGCGCCGAAGCTGATCGTCGGCCCGCCCGTTGGTTGGCCGGACATAGAGGCCCTCGCTCGCGAACGTGCCGCCGGCCACGTCGATGCGGAAGGCAACTCCGACGAAGCCACGGGCGGCGGGCAGCGCGGACGGCAGCGGCGAACCCGCGACATCGACCTCGATCGTGCCGTCATGGAAATCCAAACCGGGAATGTATGCGAATGTATCGGGGTCAAAGCCCTTGATTTGTCCAGCCTGGCGGACCTCCAGCGCATCGCTGCCGGCGTGACGCACGGCCTTCACGGTCACATTGTGAGGCGTGACGACCGAAGCGTCGTCCAAAGCCAGAGTGACGGTATTCCCTGCCGCGGCGATCGGAAAAGCCGAACAGCTCAGCAGGATCGCCAAGGTCCTCAATCGAACAATCCGCATTGGCCGGTATCTCCCCGCGCTGCCCGCGGATCGAAGTTTACAAGGCGTCGACGAATCGGTGAACCCGCTCCCGGCGCTGTCGCGCCAAATGCCACCGTCGCGAACCACGTTGTACGGCTATCCGTCCGGTGGGGCTGGCCGATCCGGCGAATCATCCCAGGAGCCGTCGCACCGCCCACCCCGTTCCGGCGATAAGCGCCAGGACGCCGAACGCGGCGATCATGCTGCCGTCCCTCAGCCACAGCGTCAGCAGGAACCCCATGACTGCAGCAATTGCCGTGTACTTGTTTTCAACCAGCAACCGAAGCTCCTCCAAGGTGGGTTTGAGTCCGATGTCAGTGTGAGCCGACGTGCACACCAACGGTTCCGCGATGCCAATCCGCGATGAGGGTTTTATGTTGGATCGACCCTCGTCCGGTGGTGGAGCCCTACGTTGGGATCGATGCCAAGCTTCTGAACCATGGCGATCAGCATAGTGTTCTGGTATTCGAGATGGCGCAGAATCACCTCGACCTCTCGTTCAGCCCTGACATTCACGTCCAGATCGTGCTCGGCACGCACTTCCCCGTGGCGGCCCATCAGGTTCTGGCCAACCATGATCAGCGGCATGAGCAGAATCTGAATCACGTTGGAAATAAACAGCCAGAACACGAAGGCCATCGGCGGATCGAATTGCCACGCCGGAGGGGCGAGTACATTCCAACCCAACCAAAAGACCGTCCACCCCAAAACCGCCAGGAAGAATCCCATCGAGCCGACACGGACGGTGATCGAGAGCGCCAGCCTGTCCAACGGGCTGAAGGTCTGCAGAACCTGCTGGTGCACATTGCGCACAGGACGTCGGCGTTTGACGACCTCCTCCACCGATGGCGGTTGCAGCAACGTCGCGGGCGATGTGGCACTCATGACGGGAACTCCCTCCGGGAAGCACGACGACTCGGAATACTCAGGCTTAACGGTTTTGGCAGTTGGCGACTATCGCTTTGCCGGGAATAACCAGATCCGACGAACGTCCGCAGCGGCCCCACTAGCGCCGGTCAAGGCAACCACCACGCCCGAAGCTCGAGCCTTTGCGGTTCGAATCGAGGCCATGACGCCGCGCATACGCATCACGGAACTGCTGCACGAAGTGGATCGCGGTGACCGGCTTTGCCTCCGCGTTCACCACTCTGCGGACGGGTGAGCGCTGCGACGACGCCAATGCATTGCTTGCTGCCATGCTGGCCGACGCCGCCGATCTTGGACTTGGCCGCGGCAGCCACGGCGTCACCCGCGACAAGCTGATAGGGACCGACGCCGCCTATATCCGCCCCGGAACGTTGCCGCCGTCAATTCGGACCTGCGTTCTTGGCCAAGGTCGCGACTGAAGCGAGGCGAGAAATGCGATTGGCGTTGACGAAGGGTATCCGTCCGTTCAGGACCGCCGACCAGGTCTGATGCAGCGCTTGGGCGTGTCCCCGAGCGACGCGTTCAATGCACGGACTGGATCAGAGATCGAGGTCCACGACCAATTCGCGACTGATCAGCGTGACGACCTTCGAGATCTCTGTGACCGCCTTCTTGTGATCGGGATCCTG
Organism: Acetobacteraceae bacterium; assembly: GCA_036265005.1. Taxonomy (GTDB): domain Bacteria; phylum Pseudomonadota; class Alphaproteobacteria; order Acetobacterales; family Acetobacteraceae; genus JAMXLO01. The sequence continues at coordinate 4,574 of DATAPW010000235.1, forward strand.
GGCAAAGCTTTCCTGCGCCTTGGCATAGGCCATCCAATCGGCATACTGCACGACGACCATCCAGTCCCCGACATTTTGGCCTGTTTGAAAGCGGCTGACCCGGTATGCCACGCCGTGTTTCTGCAGGATCGCCTTCATCGTTTTGGCCAGGCGCGTCACGTCATCGACTGTTCCACCCCGATAGCGTGATACTCCTGAAATCGGCATCTCAGCCTCCGAATTCGGCTGCAGGAACTGGATCAGAGGGCCCCGAAACTTTCAAGGCCTGGACGGTCGCGGTTGGTCGTACTCGGCCTCGGTCGAAGCCGAGCAGGGAACGGGTAGTTATCCGGTCAGCGAGCTGTTGTTCCGCCACAAGAGCGGCTCGGAGCGTGTCGCTTCGCAGGGAATCGGTCCGCATTGACCGCCCGGATCCGCTCTGCCGATGTGGGCTGGACCTCACTTGGGATGGCTGACGGAGGCCAGGAATGGCGAGCGGCAAGCGACGAACTAGGACGCTCGGGGACCGCGGCCGCGACCGGCTCGGTGGAAAACCCCCTCCGACGGTAAGGCCAGCCTGTACCGGGGGGTCGGTACCGTCGCCGTTGCGCCGGTTTTCAGCGGGGTTGGCGCAACCGGAGCGGCAGGCACCTGCCGGCCTGGGATAGCCTGCACGGTGAGGTGGAGGTATTCACCGACCGGGGCCATATCAAAGACCCGGTTCCAGGGAGATGGATTGATGTCTCAGCTTCGCGCCGACGCCGCAAAGCGCAGCTTCTTCGACCGCGACAGTCGAGGCGAGGCTGCGCCAGACGATATCGGGAGTTCCCTCGCGCGCCGGCATGAAACCTACAATGACCAGCCGGCCCATCCGGGCGTGCAAGACTGAAAGCCCATGGCAAGCGAACTCCAGCCCGCCCGCGGCACCCACGACCTGATCGGCGAGGACCAGCGCCGCCACAGCCATGTGGTGGACACCGCCCGCCGCGTCGCCGCCGGCTACGGCTTCGACGAGTGGACCACCCCCATCTTCGAGGACACCCGCGTGTTCTCCCGCACCCTCGGGGAAACCTCCGACGTGGTGATGAAGGAGATGTACAGCTTCGAGGATCGCGGCGGCGACCCGATCACACTGCGCCCCGAAGGCACCGCCGGCGTCTGCCGCGCCCTGGTGACCAACGGCCTGACCCAGTCGCTCCCGCAGAAGGTGTTCTACGCCGGCCCGATGTTCCGCTACGAGCGCCCGCAGAAGGGCCGCTACCGCCAGTTCCACCAGATCGGTATCGAGCTGGTCGGTCCCTCCGAGCCGCTCGCCGATGCCGAGGTGATCGCCTGCGGCTGGGACATCCTGCAGGCCCTCGGCGTCGCCGGCGACACCGTGCTGGAGATCAATACCCTCGGCGACAAGGCATCCCGCCAGGCCTATCGCGACGCCCTGGTGGCGTATTTCACCCAGCACCAGGCCGCGCTGTCCGCCGACAGCCTGGCGCGGCTGGATCGCAACCCGATGCGCATCCTGGACTCCAAGGACGACGCCGACCGCCGCATCGTCGCCGACGCCCCCACTATCGCCGGCCACCTGACCGCGGAAGCCGCGGCGTTCTACGCCCGCCTGCAAACCCACCTGCAGCGCTTCGGCGTGCCATTCCGCGAGAATCCCCGCATCGTGCGCGGCCTCGACTACTACGGCCACACCGCGTTCGAGTTCATCACCGGCAAGCTGGGCGCGCAGGGCACGGTGATGGCCGGCGGCCGCTACGACGGGCTGGTGGAGGAGATGGGCGGCCCGCCCACCCCGGCGGTCGGCTGGGCCGCCGGCATCGAGCGCCTGGCCATGCTGCTGGACGCGCCGCCGCCGGCGCCGGCCACCGTGGTGGTGGTGCCGGTCGGCGACAGTGCCGAAGCGGCCGCGCTCGACGTAATGCAGAACCTGCGCCATGCCGGCATCCGCGCCGAGATGGCCTATCGCGGCAACCTGCGGCGCCGCATGGAGCGCGCCAATCGCATCGGCGCCCGTGCCGCGGTGATCCTCGGCGACGATGACATTTCCCGCGGCGTGGCGCAGGTGAAGAACCTGGCGACCGGCGAACAGGAGGCGGTGGCTCTGGCGGAGATCGCCGCGCATCTGAGATGAACCTCGCAGCGAAGCTGGACCGCATCACCGCGCGCGCCGAGGAACTGCGCGACCTGCTGACGCAGGGCCTGTCCGGCGAAGCCTATGTCAAAGCCTCGAAGGAATTGTCGGACATCGAGCCGGTGGTGTCGCGCATCGGCGACCTGCGCGCCGCCGAACGCGCGCAGCAGGATGCCGAGGCCATGCTCGGCGATACGGAAATGCGCGAGCTGGCGGAAGCCGAACTGCGTGTATTGAAGGAGCAGATCCCGACGCTGCAGCATGAGATCCGCATTGCATTGCTGCCGAAGGATGCGGCGGACGAACGCGCGGCGATATTGGAAGTGCGCCCGGCCGCCGGCGGCGACGAGGCGGCGCTGTTCGCCGCGGACCTGTTCGGGATGTACCAACGCTATGCGGAAAACCGCGGCTGGCGCTGGGAGATTCTCGAATACAACGACACCGAGCTGGGCGGCCTGAAGGAGGGCATTGCCGAGATCACCGGCCGCGGCGTGTTCGCCCGGTTGAAATACGAGTCCGGCGTGCACCGCGTGCAGCGCGTGCCGACAACGGAAAGCCAGGGACGCATCCACACCTCAACCGTCACCGTCGCGGTGTTGCCGGAGGCGGAGGAGGTGGACGTGCAGATCGACGAGGGCGACCTGCGCATCGACGTCTATCGCGCGTCGGGCGCCGGCGGCCAGCACGTCAACAAGACCGAAAGTGCGGTGCGGATCACGCATCTGCCGTCCGGCATCGTGGTGGCGATGCAGGAGGAAAAGAGCCAGCACAAGAACCGCGCCAAGGCGATGAAGATCCTGCGCGCACGGCTGTACGAGCAGCAGCGTGCCTCGCTGCATGCCACGCGTGCGGCGGACCGGAAGTCGCAAGTCGGCACCGGCGACCGTTCCGAGCGTATCCGCACCTACAATTTTCCGCAGGGGCGCGTTTCGGACCACCGCATCAACCTGACGCTGTACAAGATCGATCGGGTGATGGCTGGGGAACTCGACGAATTCATCGATGCGCTGACCGCCGAGGATCAGGCCGCGCTGCTGGCGGCGGAGGAGTAATAACCGGATCCCATTGATGATGACCTATGCGTCGCGCCGGCTGTCATCGCCGGGCCACGCCCGACCATGACAGCGGGAACGATGGGGCGCGGTCGCTGGGAGTTGGTATAACGCCAGCACTCAGGAGGAAAATGTCATGGCTGACCACACCGGTCCGCAGCGTGTTCATGGGTTCTGCGGTCTCTGCATTGCCCGCTGCGGCACGATTGCGACGGTGGAGGACGGCCGCTTCACCCGCCTGGATCCCGATCCGACGCACCCGACCGGCCAGGCGATCTGTGCCAAGGGCCGCGCGGCGCCGGAGCTGGTCTATCACCCGGAGCGGCTGACCCACCCGCTCCGCCGCACCCGTCCGAAGGGCGATCGCGATCCCGGCTGGGAGCGGATCGGTTGGGACCAGGCCTTGGACCTGACCGCCGCCGCAATGCGCGGCATTGCCGACCGGCATGGACCCGAGGCCTTCGTCTTCAGCCTGTCCTCGCCTTCGACCACGGCGATCGGTGACTCCACGCCCTATATCCGGCGGCTGATGAATGCGTTCGGCACGCCGAATGCCGTCAACAGCCTGGATGTCTGCGGTTGGGGCCGGGCTTTCGCCACAAGGTTCACGTTCGGCGTCGGCAGCGTCGCGACCGGCGGCGGCGGGGCGATGCCGGACATCGCCAACAGCGGCTGCCTGATCCTGTGGGGCTACAACCCCAGCTTCACCCGCATCACCCACGCCACCGCGGTGATCGAGGCGCAGAAGCGCGGCATGCGGCTGATCGTGGTCGATCCGCGCCACGTCGGGCTCGCCAACAAGGCGGATGTCTGGCTCCGGGTGCGGCCCGGCACCGATGGCGCACTGGCCCTCGGCATCGCCAACCTGATGATCCAGCAGGGCTGGTACGACCGCGACTTCATCCGCACCTGGAGCAACGGGCCGTTGCTGGTGCGCGCCGATACCGGCCGCCTGCTGACCGAACGCGACCTCGGACCCGATGGCGACACGCGACGCCTGCTGGCGTGGGATGCTGCGGCCGGGAGGCCGGTCCCCTATGACACCGCCGCCGGCCGCTATGACGGAGACAGCGCGAGCCTCGCGCTGGAAGGGGAATACCGCATCGCCACGCCGGCCGGCGACGTGGTCTGCCATCCGGCGTTCGAACTCTACGCGCGGCTCTGCCGGCGCTACTCACCCGAAGCAGTCGAGGCGATCTGCTGGATACCGGGCGCGCAGGTCAAGGCAGCGGCGCGGCTGATCTGGCAGGCGCGTCCGGTCTCGTACTATGCCTGGAGCGGGCACGAGCAGCACGCCAACGTCACACAGACCGCGCGCGCCATGTCGCTGCTGTATGCGCTCACCGGCAGCTTCGACGCGCCGGGCGGCAACGTGCTGTTCCCGACGCCGGCGTCCGCGGCGATCACCGGAGAGGAACTGCCCGCCGCGCAACGGCTTGCTCCGACACTGGGCATTGCGGAGCGCCCGCTGGGACCGGCGCGCTGGAACAGCATCAACACCGGCGACCTCTACCGGGCCATCCTGCAGTCCCAGTCCTATCCGGTTCGCGGCCTGCTCGGCTTCGGCTCCAACATGCTGCTGGCGCACGCCGATGGTGCCTATGGCCGCAACGCCCTGGCGGCGCTGGAATTTTACGCCCACGCCGACATGTTCATGACGCCGACCGCCGAACTCGCCGACGTGGTACTGCCGGTTGCCTCCTGCTTCGAGCGGGAGGCACTGAAGATCGGCTTCGAGATCAGCGCGGACGCGCAGTCGCTCGTCCAGTTCCGCCCGGCAGTGGTGCCACCGCCCGGCGAGGCGCGCCCCGATACCGATATCATCTTCGATCTCGCCGACCGCCTCGGCCTCG
>DATAPW010000236.1:0-5262 GCA_036265005.1 Acetobacteraceae bacterium
TGTCGGCATGGTACATGGTCCGCCCGTCCGGGCTCCAGGCGAGGCCGTTGGAACAGAACAGGCCGTCGACGATGCGCGTGCAGCTGCCCTCGGGGGTTATCCGAAACAGCGCTGCCACCGCCGCCCGCTTCGGGCGATCATCCAGGCTGCCGACCCAGAAAGCGCCGTCCGGCCCCACCTTGCCGTCGTTCATCCGGTTGGTGGCGGGCACCGGCTCCGGGTTCACCAGGAAATCGAGTTGCCCCGTCGCGGGGTCGAACAGATGGATTCCGGTGCGCAGCGCCAGGACCAGCCGCCCACTGGCCGCCAGACCCAGGCTCGCGACCTGCGCCGGCATCGGGAAGCGGCGCAAGGATCCGCTGCCGGGATCCAACCGCAGCACCTGCTGATCGGTGATGTCGACGAACCACAGCACACGCTCCCGGTCATCCCACACCGGACCTTCCGCGAGGGAGAGCGGATGGACCAGGGTCTGCGTCTCGATATGTCGCATGATGGCACCTTCGTCGCTCAGCTGGGTGCCATTCTGATGCATCAAAATGACCTTGCTTCCAAGGGTGATGCCCGTGTAGCTTCCATGAGTCGCTGGGACAAATCCTAATTTCGTATATCAAAACGGGGATGTGCTTTTCTGCACCAGCGAAGGAAACGCAACACCATGCTCGATCGCAGAACCGTTCTGAAAGTCGCAATCGCATCGGCCGTGCCGCTGCTCCGGCCAAGTGTCGGTCGTGCGCAGAAGCCGTCGGTAATCAAGTTCATTCCGCAGGCCGATCCGGCACAGCTTGACCCGGTGCAGAGCCCAGCCCTGGTCAGCCGCAACCACGGCCTGATGGTGTTCGACACCTTGTACGGAATGGATGAGTCGTTCAGCATCCAGCCGCAGATGGCTGCCGGCCATGTTGTGGAGGATGATGGCCGTCGCTGGACCATCACCTTGCGGGACGGGCTGACGTTCCACGACGGCAACCCGGTTCGGGCGAAGGATGTCGTCGCAAGCATCCAACGCTGGTGGGCCCTCGATGTCCTCGGCAAACAGCTTGCCGCGATCACGGACGAGTTGTCGGCGCCGACCGACAACACCATCCGGTTCCGACTGAAGCAGCCGTTTCCGACCTTGCCGTTCGCGCTCGGCAAGACGTCCAGGTGCTGCTTCATCATGCCGGAGCGTCTTGCACAGACGGATATCTCCAAGCAGGTCTCAGAGATGATCGGAAGCGGTCCGTTCCGTTTCCTGGCCGATGAACGTCTGGCCGGCCAGCGCGCGGTCTACGAGAAGTTCCCTGCCTACGTTCCGCGCCAGGGCGCGCCGAGCTTCACGGCGGGCGCGAAGACCGTCAATGTCGACCGCGTCGAATGGCACACCCTGCCGGACCCCTCGACCGCCGCGGCCGCGCTCCGCGCCGGCGAGATGGACTGGTGGGAGCAGCCGACCCCCGACCTGCTCCCCCAACTCAGATCTTCGCACGGCGTCATCGTCCAGGTGAAGGACAAGGGGGGCTATCTCGGCTTGCTGCAGTTCAACCATCTGCAGCCGCCGTTCAACAATCCGGCCATTCGCCGTGCCTTCCTGGCCGGTGTGGACCAGGCCGACTACATGACGGCGACGATGGGCGACGACCGGTCGCTGTGGCAGGATAACGTCGGCTACTTCCTGCCGGGGTCGCCATTCGCAAGCGACGCAGGACTGGATGTCTTCAAGCAGCCGCGCAGCATCGACAAGGTCAAGAAGGAGCTCCAGGCCGCCGGCTACAGTAGCGAGAGGGTGGTGTTCCTCGTGCCGAGCGACATCCCTTCCTTGAATGCCATGAGCGAGATCGCCGCCGACATGTTCCGGCGCAGCGGCGTGAACCTGGACTACCAGGTGCTGGACTGGGGCACGGTGCTGCCCCGCTTGAACTCCCAGCAACCCGTCGAGCGCGGTGGCTGGAGCGTCTGGTGCAACTATACGGGGGGCATATTGGCCCTCAATCCCGTCAATCACACCTTCCTCCGGGGCACCGGCGCCAATGGCTTCTCGGGGGCGGGCTGGCCAACCAGTCCAGCCCTGGAGCGCTACCGCGATGCCTTCATGAGCACGCCCGACATTGCCGAACAGAAGAAGATCACCCGCGACATGCAAATACAGGCGTTTCAGGACGTGCCCTATATTCCGACCGGTTTCTATTATCAGCCCACCGCCTACCGGTCGAACCTGACAGGCATCATCGATGGCGTGCCCGTCTTCTGGAACGTGAGAAAAAGCTGACGCTTGTCATGGACACGGAGGACATCTGCTTCGCGCCCGCCACGACTCTGGCGTCGCAGATCCGCAGCCAGTCATTGTCGCCGGTGGAACTCATCGAAGCCGTTCTGCACCGCATCGAGCGGCTGGAACCCAGATTGAACGCCATGGCGCTGCTCACCGCCGAGACGGCACTGTCGCAGGCCCGCGCGGCGGAATGCGCGGTGATGGAAGGCGGCGCACTCGGCGCACTGCACGGCATTCCGGTGACGATCAAGGACCACGAAGCGATCGCCGGACTGCCGACCGAGTTCGGCAGCTTCACCTGCAAGGGTGACACGCCGGATTTCACTACGCCCATGGTCACTCGCCTGCGCGACGCGGGGGCGATCATCCTGGGCAAGACAACCACGCCGGAATTTGGCTGGAAGGGCGTCAGCGACGGCCCGCTGACCGGAATGACGCACAACCCGTGGAAGCATGGCTACAATGCCGGCGCTTCCTCCTCCGGCGCTGGCGTTGGGGCCGCGGCAGGCTACGGCCCGCTGCACCAGGCCGGCGACGGCGCCGGTTCCATCCGCATGCCGGCGCATTTCTGCGGGGCGTTCGGGATGAAGCCGAGCTATGGACGGGTGCCGATCTACCCGCCTTCGACCGGCGACAACACGCTGCATCTAGGCCCAATGACGCGCAGCGTGGCCGATGCCGCGCTGATGCTGGAGACGATGGCTGGCCCGCACACATGGGATCAGACCAGCCTGGAAGCCGCGCCGGCCGCGTATTCCCAACGTCTGCACGAGACTTTTCCGCGACCGCTGCGGATCGCCTTCAGCCCCGATCTCGGCCATGCCCGCGTCGACCCTGAGGTAGCCGCCCTGGTGCGCTGCGCCGTGCAGGCGCTTGAGAGCGATCTGGGGCTTGCTGTGGAGGAGGTTACACCCGCCTGGGGACCTAGTGGACCGGAGCTGGCACGCTTCTTCTGGCCGGCGCATTTTGCCGCCCGCCATGCGGCGTTGCTGCCGCAATGGGAAGCCAGGATGGACCCGGGCTTCGTCGCGTGCATCCGGGCCGGCATGAATTTCACCCTCGCCGACTACCAGCGCATGCGCCAATGGAAATACGGCTACTGCGTCGATATTCATCGCAGCTTCCAAGACTGGGATTTCCTGGTCACGCCAGCTGTCTCGGTGGCGGCATTTCCCGCCAATCAGCTACAGCCGGCACACTGGCCGCAGCATGCGTGGGATTGGTTGAGCTGGGCGGAGTTCTCCTACCCGTTCAACCTTTCTGGCAATCCCGCCGCCTCCATTCCCTGCGGCTTCACTCCCGAAGGCTTACCCGTGGGGCTGCAGATCGTCGGAAGGCGCTTTGACGATCTCGGCGTTCTGCAGCTTGCCGCCCGGTTCGAGGCCGCGCGCCCGTGGGCGCAGCACCGCCCTCCGTTTCCATCTGAAGAGGCGAGGGATGATGAGTGCGAGCGATTGGGCTTTTGTGACGGGCGGCGGCGGTGATATCGGTGGCGCCATCTGCCAGGCACTGGCGCGTGACGGCTACGGCATCGCCTGCGTGGACATCAACGCGGATCGGGCCGAGGAGGTCTGTGCCGCGATCGGCCGCGCCGGCGGCCAGGCTGTAGCGCTGCAGGCCGATGTCACCGAGCCTGCCTCGGTGAACGCCGCCGTGCGTGCGGCCAGCGCGCTCGGGAAGATTACCTCCCTGGTGAACACCGCCGGCAAGGCGAACGGCCGCTCGATCTTCACCACGGACTACGCCACCTGGCGCGCCGACATCGCCGTCAATCTCGACTCGGCGTTCCTGTGCATCCAGGCGCTGCGGGACCAACTAATCGCACGGCAGGGCAACATCGTCAGCATTGCTTCGGTCAACGGCATGGGCGTGTTCGGATTTCCCAGCTACAGCGTCGCCAAGGCGGGGCTGATCCAGCTGACCAAGTCGCTGGCGGTGGAACTCGGACCGCACGGGGTGCGGGTCAATGCCGTCGCGCCTGGTAGTGTGCGCACCCGCGCCTGGACGGCGCGGCACGAGGCCAATCCGGGCTTGTTCGACGATCTCCAGGCTCTGTGTCCGCTGCCGCGCCTGTCGACGCCCCCCGATGTCGCCAACGCGGTAGCCTTCCTTGTCTCCGACAGGGCCTCGATGATCACTGGCGCCGTCTTGGCGGTGGACGGCGGTTTGTCCACCGGCGTTCCGGCTGTCGGGCGCACGGTGGCACAACTGCCGAAGCAAGGCTGAGACCGGGCGTAATTACTGAGACGTGCTCGGTGCCGCCCGCCGTCCGCGTCCTCGGGGTTCAGGGTGACGCAGATGGTCCAGGATCACCGCCGAGCCCTGTCGCATGTCCTGCACGATCAGGTCGCCGGCTTCGTTGGGAACACGGCGGGCCAGCGCATCGATGATCTGGCGATGCAAGGTCGTCTCGGACGGCGTGCGCCGGGCGGATAGATACTGCTTGTGCACTAGAGGACCGGTAAGCAACCAAAGATTCTCGATCGTGCGCACGAGTACATCGTTGCCGGAGGCTTTGTAAATCAGGAAGTGGTACTCCTGGTTCGCGCGCATCGCCTCCTTCCAGCTGCAAAGGCGTTCAGCATCGATGAACTGCTGGTCGAGGCTGGCGAGCCGGGCGAGCATGGCATCGCTCACACGCACGGTCGCAAGCTCAGTGGCCAAGCGCTCCAGCGGGGCACGCACCTCGCGGATCTTGATATATTGCTCGGCCGATAGTGTCGGCACACGCGGCTGGTATCCGAGTTTGAGCTCCAACGCGCCCTCGCGCACCAGCTGCATCACCGCCTCACGCACCGGCGTCGACGAGGTCTGGCTGGCGATGCTGAGCTTACGGATATTGATTTTGTCGCCCGGTTCATACGTTCCTGACATCAAGGCCAACCGCAGATCCACGTAGATCCTCTCCGAGAGGCTGCTCCGAGTTGTAATCGGATCGCCGGTCTCGGGTGCGTGATCGCTGACTGTCGACATGTGCGGCGCCCCGATGATTCCGAGATAAGGCTCTCTAC
>DATAPW010000237.1:0-36824 GCA_036265005.1 Acetobacteraceae bacterium
GGCTGGTCCACCGCCGCGGTCAAGGCCGAAAGCCGCCGAAGGCGGGGGGCCGACAGGCCCAGCCTTGAGCACGGTGGCGGACCAGCCGACAATCAAAACGTCGCAGCGAGCGCCGTTGACGCTCATGACGGTCGCTCGCAACGACAAATGAGCACAGTCAGCCACGTGACCGCGATCAGACAGCGATCTGGTCAAGATCCTTGCGCGCGTGCTCCGGGCTGTAGAACCAGATGATCGCTGCCATGATCAGCAGGATCACCGGGATCAGCAGGAACGCGGCAACAAACGACCCTGTCGCCTCGCGCAGCCAGACCGAGACGAACGGCCACAACACCGCACCGACCAGGAACGCCACCGCCCACGAGAAGCCGTTGCCGACACCGCGAATCCGGGTCGGGTACATCTCTGCAGTGTAGGCGGTCACCGGTCCCCAAACGCCGATGAACCCCCACGACCACGCCATGCCGAGGAGCCACAAGGCCACGATGTCTGTTGCGAAGATCCAGATCGTCATGAAGATCGCGGCCTCGATCAGCAGGACCGCGAAGCCAATTCTCCGGCCGAGGTGATCGATCATCCAGCCGCCCGCCCAGAAGCCTGTTGTCGCGAACAGGGCCCACCAAATGTAGAAGCTGCCATACTGGGCGGTCGACCAGTGATGCTGCTGCGAGAGGAAGAGCGGCATCCAAAGGCCCACCGTGCTGTAGGATACCAGCGCCAGGCTGGCGACAATGGTCGCCATGACGGTGTTGCGCCTGAGATCGGGCAGGAACAACTGTCGCCACCCGGGCCTTCGCGTCTTCGCGATCCATGCCTGATCGTCGTCTGACAATGCCAGCCTGGCAGCCAGGCGTTCTGTGATGCGATGCTTGCGGTCCTGTGTGCGGACCCAGTAGGGCGATTCCGGGCACATCAACCGGACATAGATCGCGAGGAACGCGATCGCCATGGGCAGGACGAAGGCCGCGCGCCACCCAAAGACCGTCACCACGAAGGTGACGATGGTTCCGGCGAGCGCAGCGCCGATCCCCCAGGCCGAGCGGTCGAAGCTGAGGACGAGGCCGCGCAGTCGGGCTGGCCAGGTCTCCGCAACGAGCATGGAGCCGACCGCCCACTCTCCGTTCAGCGCAAAACGCACGATGCTGTAGGCGGCGACGAAGCTGCCCCAGGTCGGCGACAACGCCACCAGCGGCATCGCCAGCGAGAATATCGCGATGTTGATGGCGAGGATGTTGCGCCGCCCAAAACGGTCGGCCAGCCACGGCCAAAAATAGAGGCCGACGATGCTGATCAGCGCAGAGAGTTGTACGCCGCTGCGGTAGGTGCCGAGATCGATCGCGAAGTCTCGCATCAGCAGCGGCGCCACGAGGGCAAGGATCGCACCATCCATGCCATCGAAGCCCCAACCGAGGCCATTGGCCCAGGCGATATGCCAATGCGTTGCGGTGATCCGGCGTGGATCGGCAACATTGCGATAGAGACGTGAGGCGAGATGCTGCGCCTCCAGCGGTCCGGTTGCTGCGACTGCGTCTGCATTCGGCGTGGCAGCCAGGACGTCTCCCATTGTCACGATCTCCAAATGTCGGGTGCGTCCAGGCCATGGCTACTCGCCCCGAGGGGGTGCACGACCTGCGCTTGTCGAGATCCGTTCTTGGCGCAATCAAAGGCGCAATACGCGTTGGTAGGCAACCTTACCCATCGGCATGGGTAGCAAAATCTGCGTTTGATGCTCGTTAAAACCACGGAGCCCGGGATCACATCTGGGCTTCGTCGCGAAGTTGTTGCTGAGATCGGATTGGTTATGAGCAGGCGGCTGCACGTAGTCGTCTGGTTCGCCTCACGATCTCCTTGATCGCGATCCCCTGGCCAGTCAGCGCCAGGATTGGCGGTGGGATCGCCGGCGCGCCTGCAGCCCGATCCGGACAACCGTCCCTGCGACGGCAGATCTGGCAACGCCGCTGGTACTGGGGGAAGTCACGCCAAAACGAGAAAGGCCGGCAGCGATGCCGGCCCTCTCTCTCGCTTTTGCAAGGCACCGGCAACCGGCCGGACCTTGCTACCCTCGGACGTGTCCGTGGGTGATTGCGTGTCGCTTAGCTGCCGTTGCCCTGGTTCTGGTTGGGCGCGAACAGCCACGTGCCACGGCTCGAGTTGGTCACGTACGTCTGGATCGCCTGGCCGTTCCGCGCCGTCGCGACCGCCGGGGCATTCTGCACCGGAGCGTGGGCAACCACGCCAGGAAGCTCGGTGAAGTAGGTGTTGGGCAGCGTACCCTGGCCGCCGTCGGCATAGGCCGAACTGACGCCAAGACTGAGCGCTGCTGCGGCTGCAAGAAGCATGGTCTTCATGGTCTCTCTCCTGAGGTAAGGCCTCGCTTTGGGGCCCTTTTTCTGTTGCATCGCACCATTTGCGATGGTCGGGAAATAGGCCTTCGACCTTTCCGGGATAATCCGGCCCTTCTGCATATGATTTATGCGCACAGCGGAGGGAAAGCTGTGACGTCGTTCATTGGAACGCTCCTCGTGCCCCTCTCATGACCGGATGAGCGACGACCTAACCGAGGGTCGCGTGGGCTCACGGATGCGTGATGTCGAGAGCAGGCGCGCCCTGGCCGCCCTGACCGTCGACGGCCGGGGCTACGACGCTCCGGGGCTATTCCAACGTCGCGAGGCTCACAATCAGGAGCGAGCCTCCAGCGATTGTCAGAACCCCCATTGCGAGGAACAGGAAGACGCCGACGCTACCTCGCCTGGCGCTTGGCGCTCGGTTGGACCATCGCGCGAACCGGGTGCGCCATGACGGTGGCCCGACATCAACGAGGCGTGGCGGCGGCCGCTGGTTGGGGTGCCCTTCCCGGGCCCTGCCTACTTCGTTGACGTCCGGAAGTGTCATCGGGCCTTGTTAGTGCGCAGCACGTTGCCGTCGCAAATGAGTTTGGCGTGAAGCGTGTCGTCGGTCGACAGGTCCTGGATGGCAGCCACGATATCGTGCACGGACACTCGTTGTGCACGTTTCCGGCCGGTCTGTCGCATCCCAGTCAGGTTCCCCGACTACGTGGGCCGAATTTGACATATCGCTCAATCGCGGCGGCGGCCCGCGCTGCGTCAAATCGCGGAAGAAGCTCGATTATAGTTTGGGACGCCGAGGGACTCGATCTTCATGCGTCGCTTCACGATCCCCAAGGCATGGCTCGACCGCATTATCATCGCCGGCAAGACGTGCAGCTCCAGCGAAGCCGGCGCCAAAGGGGTGTTCATTGCCTCGTCGCGCGGTGGTCTTTATGCGTCGGGAACGCCGCAGCAGTCCAACGACTTTCAGGAGATCTACCTGCGCGCGATCCTCGCGGCTTCATCGGCATCAAGGATCCGCCCAGCCAACGGACGCCGGCCCACTCGCTGCGTGATCGCCTGGTTCTGAAAGCTGCTCTGCATAGAGCGATCGACGGAATGGCATTCGCTCCGACGCCCGGTGGCCTGAAGATCGCATGCTCCCCATCCGAGTGGGGCGAGGCGCTAATCGCCAATTCTGATCTCGCGCAAAGCGCCGGGTCCCAATGTGAAGCCGCCAGCGGCGAACGGCCTGTCATGCATCATAAGCAGGACGAGGCATGCGGCAATTGCTGTCGAGAGGATGAAGGTATTGACGGCCGCCGTTATGCGTCGGTCGATGTGCACCATCGCGATGGTCGTCAGCAAAAGCATATCGAGGAGAATGATGACGACCCATTGAACCGGCGAGATGACCCCCTGGCTGAGCAGGATACGATTCCGACGCCCTTCGAAGGCTCGCTCGAGTGCGGCCAGGACACTTGCCTGCACGATCTCCTGGGTCCGCGTCGTCGGATTGATCGACATCGTGGTGTCGAGTGCCTCGGTGAGCCCGCGTGGGGATTGCCTGAGGTTTGCATGCCCTGCCGCCATCGCGGGCCAGTCTTCGGAATCCACAAAGTGGAGATACACGCCAATGGATGCCCTCAGCTTGGTACGCATGTCGGCGGGCAACCCATCGGCCAACGAAATCGCCTCTTGAATGGCGGTCGCTTCCTGCGCGACGTAGCTGTTGGCGCGATCAAGATTGGTCCAGACACGGTTGGCCAGAAAGGCGATGAGCAGGGCAGCGATGACCGACAGCGGCGTGAGCATGACCGGCGTGGTGGCCTTCAGATCCGCGGCAATGCGCCGGGGAGCGATGGCAGCCGAGGCGAGAAGAATGAGCACGACCACCAGGTAGGACAGCCCGAACGTCACGGCCGCGATGACCTCGGTACGCTGCGATTCGATCCATAAAATCACGCTGAACCCCCCTTTGCTTCGCAGAAGAGGTTCTTGCAGACCTTGGAATCACGCAACAACCTGGGCCGCCCCATCGTCTCAGTGTTCCCACTTCACTGCGTACGGTTCGGCAAACATCCGGTCGCCATACCGGGATGCGGCGGGGAGGGTCTCGGCAAGCATTTTGTCAACGATGGCGTATTTGCCGTCGTGTACCCAGGGACGGCGAGCAAGCTCGCGGTCGTTCAGCCAGTACTGGCTCCAGCCCATCGTCGTTTCGATCAGTTCACGGGCAAAATCCGGGCCGTACTCGAGGCCGCCTTCGATGACAATGTCGATGTAGGACTCCAACAGGGGGAATGCGGCGTCCGGTGCGGGCAACCCTTCGCCGGGCACTCCCCCAGGACGCGCAGGCACGTAGACCCAGATATGGCCCTCGTGCGGGAGACTTTGCCAGGAAACCGCCTCGATGTCGGCGAGGGGCACTTCCAGGCGTGCGTAGCCCGCTTCGCGCGCGTCGAATTTTGTCATGTCATCGCCTTCGACCGGGTAGAGTACGCCATTGATGGTCATGGCACTTTCACCGGCGCCCGGCTTGCGCAGCCCGAGCGCCGTGAAGCCCGAAGGCGCACGGTCGTTCCACGTCCGGACATAGCCGAAGGCTGCCGAGACACGGACCGGTATGGCGACCGTCGCTGCGCCTGCAGTCGAATTGCGGGATGCGGTGTTGATCAGAGACCCGTAGCCGAAAATGAACTGCGTGGGTGCGTTCGGCAGCTTGCGGCCCCACCAATCAGTGCCATTTGCATCAGCAACCTGCACCATGAACGCAGCAATCACGAGGACGGCGAGAATAGGTGCACGCGGCATGTACAGCACTCCCTTGGGGCATCCCGAACTCGGTAACATGGCACCGGCGTCCGATCCAAACGGCGCCCCGAAGTCGCGCCCGAACAGGGCTGTGTTGCGGCGATGGCTCGCATGTCTTGTCGCTGCACACCTGGCCACGGTCGCTGCTGCCCGTGCCGGCGAGCTCTGCCAATTCAGGGGAACCAGCGACTACTCGGGACAGGTGACCGTCACCACCAAAGTCGACACTCGCGACACGGATGGCGCAACCATAGTTGATGTAACCGCCGGCATCAAAATCACGCCCATGCTCTTCATCCATGTGAACTATCTGATGGAGGAGATCAGTACGTGGAAATCCGATCAGTTGCAGAGCGTGGCGGTGAATAGCCGCTACATCGTTGACAGCCATGTCGTCCGACAGGAATGGGACCTGTTCAACCGAGGCGCGGACGGTCTTGAAGCGTATCGGCTGCAGGGAAAAACCCTGGATGACCTCCGGCGCAAGCACCCGGCGTTCGTCCGGCACTGGGACCCTGCAAACTTTGGCCAGCCCTGGGTTCAGGATTATCGGTCTGCCGGTCCCGAACGGCGAGCCGATCTTGACCTGCCCGGCTCATTGGTGCGGCCGGATCTTCGCTCACCTCTGGCGTTGGCATTTTATTGGAGCCGGCGGATGCCTCCCGGCGGACAGGGAGCAACGGTGTTCCTGCCAGGTTTCAAAAGAGACAAACGCATCGACCTGACGATCACCGAAGCGGAGCCGCCCCGTGACGGACGGCAGCTTTGGCAAACGTCCATACGCTATCCAGCTCTGAGTGCGACTCGGGCATCCACCGCCGAGGCCTGGGTCTCGATGGACAGGCACCTGTTGCAACTTGCTGTCTCAGTGCAAAGCGGAAGCCACACGGCCTACGGTTTTGTTCGGCAAGTGGATTGCCATGGCACCGCAGGATCATCGAATGATCCATAGACCGGGGCCGTCGGCAGGGCGGCGGCATGCATCGCCTTGGCGTCAGCCGCGGCCGATATACGGCATCTTCGTTGCCATCACCGTCATGAACTGCACATTCGCCTCGAGCGACAGGCTGGCCATATAGGCGACGCCGCGCGCGACGTCGTTGACATCGATGCGCGCTTCCGGTTCGACCTTGCCGCTGGCCTGCAGCCTTCCGCGCGCGGTATCCTCGTTGCGCGTGGTCGCGGCATTGCCGATGTCGATCTGTCCGCAGGCGATATCGAATTCACGCCCATCGAGCGACAACGACCGGGTCAATCCGGTGAGCGCGTGCTTGGTCGCAGCGTAGGGCGTCGAATTCCGTCGCGGCACATGGGCGGAGACCGAACCGTTGTTGATGATGCGGCCACCGCGCGGCGTCTGGTTCTTCATCATGCGGAACGCATGCTGCGCGCACAGGAACGAGCCGGTCAGGTTCACCGCAACCACATTCGACCACTGCTCGAGCGTCAGATCGTCGATCGGGATGTTGCGCGTGCTGATGCCTGCGTTGTTGAACAGCAGGTCGATCCGGCCGTAGGTCGCCTTCACCGTGTCGAACAGCGCCGTGATCGCGGCCGGGTCGGCGACATCCGTCGGCACCACCAGCATCCGCGGCGGCGTCGCCTTGGCGAGTGCGGCGGTCTCTTCCAGCATGTTGCGCCGGCGTCCGGCCAGCACCACCGAGAACCCGTCCGCGTATAGCGCCAGTGCGGTTGCCCGGCCGATACCGCTGCCGGCGCCGGTGATGACCGCTATCCTGCCTGATGGTTCCATGGCCGATTGCCTCCCCGTGAATGGCCTCAAGCCTGACCCATTCGCTGCGCCGTGCCAAGGAACGGGACCCATGTTCCAAAACGCGACGACCGGCGATACGCTTCGACGGCTGACCGCGACCATCGGGAGGAAGCGCTGCAATGGCGATCACGATCCGGCAATTGCATCCGATGTTCTGCGCCGAGATCGGCGGCGTCGATACCGGCGAGCCGATGGACGATGCGACCTTCGCCGAGATCCGTGCGGCATTCGAGGAATACTCGGTGCTGGTGTTTCGCGGCCAGAGCCTCGATGACGAGAGGCAGATCGCCTTCAGCCGTCGCTTCGGTCCGCTCGAGATGGCGGGCAAGGCCAATCCGGCGACCGGGACGCTGTTCGCACGGCAATCGAACCTCGACATCCGCACGGGCGAGGTCATTCCGGCCGAGGACCGCCGGATGATCTACCAGAAGGGCAACTACCTGTGGCACTCGGATAGTTCGTTCAAGCCGGTGCCATCGCTGTGTTCGCTGTTGTCGGCGCGCGTCGTGCCGCCGGAGGGCGGCAACACCGAATTCGCCTCGATGCGCGCGGCGTATGACGCGTTGCCGGACGACATCAGGCAGAAGCTCGAAGGGCTCGTTGCCGAGCACAGCCTGGTCTATTCGCGCGGCACGGTATCCACCGAGGCGCTGACGGCAGACATGAAAGCCGAACTGCCGGGCGCCTGGCAGGCCATGCTGCGGGTCAATCCGGTGAATGGACGCAAGGCGGTCTATGCCGGCGCGCATGCCTCGCACGTGATCGGCTGGCCGCGCGAGGAGGGCAGGGCGCTCATCCAGTGGCTCAACGCGTTCGCGACGCAGCCGCGCTTCTGCTTCTCGTATGCATGGCGGCAAGGCGACCTGGTGATCTGGGACAATCGCGCGACGCTGCATCGGGCGACCGCGTACGACACGGTGCGCCACAAGCGCCTGATGCAACGCACCACGGTCGGCGGCGATGCACCGACGGTGGCGCAGCCGGAGCAGTACGAACTCGCGGCGGAGTAGGGTTCAGCCGTCGACGCCCGGCGCCGTTGCTTCACGGCATCGGCACGACCAGCGCTGCGGCGCGTTGGCGGATATCGTCGGGCCAGCGCGCGGGACGGCGCGCATCCAGATCGAGGTTGACGCCGAACTGGCTGAGCCGCGCAAACTCGGCGCCGGTGCGCGCGTCGGTCATCCGATGGATCATACGCAGAGAAGAACTGCCGAGATGGCCGATGCCAGTCTCGACCAGATACGGCGCGTCGAGCGGCAACACGCCGGTCATCCGCAGGATCAGCTCGAACGTCGAAAACCCGCGCCGCTGCTGTTGCATGAACTCGGCGCCCATGCCGATCGCTGCGCCAAGCTGGCCGGATGAGTTGGAGAAGCGGAGCACCATCGCACCAAGGGCGAAATTCCCCGCCGCATTGACGTCGCCAGCCTTGACCCGCCCGCGTGCGGTGGGAATGAAACCGGCGGTCGCCACCGGCTCGGGCCGCGCTTCGGCCGCCGGGCCGTTCCAATCGGCCACGCGTCCTGCGATCGCCGCGCGCTGTTGCGGCGTCAGCGGCTGAGCGGACAGATCCCATTGCTGGTCGAACCAGGTCACCACCTCGCCGTTCACAGAATCAACGAAGCGATGGCCGACACGCAATCCATTCTCCACGCCCAGCGCCGCGCTCTCGACGTGGAAGCTGGCGCCGGCGCGCAGTTCACTGACGAAGCGGGCATCGAGCTGGCGCGGAATATCGCCACGGCGTGGCAGATCGCCGAGACCCAGTTCATCGGCAAGGTTGGCTTCGGCTTCTTCCACCCGGTCGAAGTAATAGCCGACGGTGAAGTGTTCGGTCACATCGCATTGCCAGGGCGGCACCGCGCCGCGATAGGTCTCGATCCAGTTCGTCATGATCCGATTTCATACCACCTTGATGAGTTGCCGTGCCGGCGACCAGCGCTCCAGGGCTACTGCATCAGGCTGGTTTCGTCCATTTGCGGCAAGTCCCTCGCCGGATTGACCGGCACCCGCTCCGTCCCACAGGCTTGCGACGGGTTTCGGAAAGCCACACCAGCGGAAACGGGAGGAGCAGCATGACCGCAACCACAGCAAGCCAACACACCCTGCCGCGCACGGAACCGGAAGTGGTCGGCATGTCCGCCGCGCGCCTCGGCCGCATCATCCCGGCGTTGAACGCCGAGATCGAACGCGGCCAGTTGCCTGGCGCGGTGCTCGCCATCGCCCGGCATGGGCGCCTGGTGTTCCACGAAGCCGTCGGCCATCTCGGCCCGGACCGGCGCGCACCGATGCCGCTCGATGCGCTGTTCGCCATCGCCTCGATGACAAAGCCCGTCACCGGCGTGGCCGCGCTGCTGCTACTGGAGGAAGGCCGCCTCGGCCTGGCCGATCCGGTCGAGCGGTTCCTGCCGCAACTCGGCAACCGCCGCGTCGCGGTACTGAACGAGCGCGTGCGTGCCGGGCAGGGACCGATCGAGACGGTGCCGGCTTCGCGCTCGATCACCATGCTGGACCTGATGCGCCACACCTCCGGGCTGACCTATGGCGGGCGCGGCACCACCGCGGTGCACGCACTGTATCCCGCTTCGTCGAACGCTGCGGGCGCCAGCCTGGATGCCGCGGCCTTCATGGAACAACTGGCCGCCGCGCCGCTGCTGTTCCAGCCCGGCACAGTCTGGGACTACGGACTCTCCATCGACGTCATCGGCATGGTGGTGGAGGCGCTGTCCGGCCAGAGCCTCGGCGCATTCCTGCAGCAGCGGTTGTTCCGCCCTCTCGGCATGGCGGACACCAGTTTCCAGGTGCCCGCGGACAAGGTGTCCCGCCTAGCGCGCCCGCTGCCGCTCGACCCTGACACCGGTGCGCCGCAAGAGGTGCCGGATCGCGCCGCGGCGCTGCGGTTCGAGTGCGGCGGCGGCGGGCTGGCATCGACCGCGCTCGACTATCTGCGGTTTGCGCAGATGCTGCTCGGCGGCGGCGTGCTGGGCGATACCCGCATCCTCGGCCGCAAGACGGTGGAGGCGATGCGCACCAACCGCATGACGCCGGACATCGAGAACCACATCGCCGCACTCGATCCGAACTCGGAGGGTTACGGCTTTGGCCTGACGGTCGCGGTGCGCGAGCAAGCCGGCACGCTGATGGGAAGCATTGGGGAGTTCTACTGGAACGGCGCGTACGGGACGCTGTGGTGGGCCGATCCGGTGGAGGACCTGGCGGTGGTGTTCATGGCGCAGGTGCCGGGCGAGCAGCGTCGGCACTACCGGCCGTTCATCAATGCGCTGGTCTACCAGGCGTTGATCGAGTGAGGCGGGGAGGGGCCCGGCGCTCGGTGAGCGCAGCGGATCGCCCGATCAACCCCTACTCGACAACAGCCTCGCACTCGATTTCGACAAGGAAGTCGGGCTGCGGCAATGCAGATACGACAGTCGTCGTTCGTGCAGGATAGCGTCCGTCCGGAAAGTAGCTCGCGTAGATACGGTTCATGTCCGCAAAATCGTCCTGGCGGACGAGGATGACATTGACCTTTGCGACCCGTTCCCACCCGGTGCCGGCAGATTTCAGGACGCCGGTGACATTGTCCATCGCCTGTTTCATCTGCGCCGCGAAATCGCCGGCCGCCAGCTTGCCGGCTGCGTCGAAGCCCGGCGTTCCGGACACGAACAGCAGATTGCCTGCCCTCACGGCCTGGGACAGCGGCACGCCGCGAACCGATTTTCCGAGATACTGCAGCGGCCCCTGGTCGGCCGTTGCACGCAATGCACCGAGGCCTCACGCGGTAAGCAGCGCTGCGCCGACCAGGCCTGCGGCAACAAGACGGTTCTTCATTTCCAACCCCCAATTCAGACGGTCTCCTGTCAGGACGTGATCAGGCTCGCTCGCAGCATGACGACACCGGTTGCGACCAGCGCCGCTGCCATGACCCGGCTCAACCTGTCCCCGGACATGTCGCGTGCGAGCCAGGCGCTGAGCTTGCCGCTGCCGCCTGGCTCGGCGCGATGCACGCCAGCACGGCCAAAGCTGCCAAGCTTCGTCGCCTCGTGGGGTCAGGGGGCAGGGCGGCGACAATGGTCGCGGGAACGCTGACCACACTCCCCACAGCTGTTGCTCGCACGATAGACTTGTGCATCGACATCCCGGACCTGCGCGAGCTTGGCAAGCTCCGCAACGCGTGCTGCCGGTGAAGCGATCGGTGAGGCGTATCAGACAGCGACAAACGAAACGCGCCGGCACGGCACTCCCGCCACGTTTCCTGGCGCCGCCGGACGAAAGCTTGCAGGACCGCTTCATGGTGCCGGGATTTGATATTCACCAAATTCTGACTTACTCTCCGCGCGCTACAACAACATACAGGGGGGATGACGAACATGCTGTTCTGTCTGACGGCGGATTATACGCCGCAAGCTCTCAACGCGATGAGAGACAATCCCAGCACCAACCGCCAGGCGGCAGTGGAACAACTGCTCGCAGCTGCCGGCGGAAAGCTTGTCGCGATGTACGGCAGGGCTGCCAATGGTCCTGGCGTGATGGTGATTTTCGACGTGGCGGACCCGGCCATGGCACCCGCCATCACCGGCGTTGCTGTATCCGCCGGCACCATTCAGAACGTCGAGCTGGCGCGCCTCTTTACGATGGAGGAGATTGCCGGCATTCGTGAGAAGGCCCGACAGATTCGCGGCGCCTACAGACCACCCGGTCAGCAATAGGACCATCGAGGGCGGTAAATTGCCGCCCTATGCTACTTACCCTCGGGCCGCTTTCCGATTGATGCGCAGCATTCCACGGTGCAACGCCGTTCGTGCACGCACGGCGCTGCACCGACGGCTGACGACATCGGTGTCCACAATGCAGCGCTAGAGATCACCTCGTGGCGCGTCGAATATATGGCAACCGGTGAAGTCGTTGGCTCTGTCGCAGAACTGCGACGCTTTCCACCTGGCCGCGGGGCGTCAATTGCTCGGCGAGTTACGTTCCCGGCGAATGCCTGCGTTGCCGACCACAAGCGGAGGTAGAGATCGGTCACAGAATATTTTCCTTGCCTCCGCCCTCGATATATGTTCTTGTTTCGTTCATGACCGTAGCGCCCATCAACACCGCGCCGATCAACTGCCCCGGTCCGTACCAGGATCGGTCGGCCGCCGAGGCGGAAGCGGCCGACCGGACCGGGCGGCTCTTCCGTCTGGTCCGCGCGCTGATCGACTACGGCAAGCACCTGGCCACTACGCTGCAGCAGCGCATCTCTGCCACCGACCTCGCCGACGTCACGCGGCACTTCGGCACCATCGATGTCGCGGTGATCCTCGCGCGCATCACCCGCGGCCTGCATCGCGCCGCCGCGCTCGAAGCCAGGCTGGCCAGCCAGCAGGCCGCGCCAGCCGCGCCGCGCGCTGCATTCTGCCACTCGCCACGCGCTGCCCGACCGGCTGAGCGCTGCGCCCGCGCGGCCGACCCACGGCTCGAGCGCCTGCCGACGTCCGCCGAGATCGCGGCCGAGGTCCGTCGGCGCCCGGTCGGCGCGGTCATCGCCGACATCTGCCGCGACCTGGGGATCGTGCCGAGCCACAAGCTGTGGCAGGAACTCGCCCTCGCCATCATCGAGTACGGCGGCAAGTTCGTCCCGCTGGTCAAGGACATCTTTGAGCGGGCCAGCGTGTGGCTGGTTGATCCGCCCGCCGGGATGCCTTCCGCGGGCCTGCCACCGCACCCGGTGGCGCGCAGCACCGGGCCACCCTGAACCGGGCCGCTCGGAACAATCGAAGCGTGATGCACGGGGCCGGCCAGCGGCTGGTCCCGCCGTCCTGATTCGGCTTTCTTCCCGGTCTGTCAGGCGGCGGCGCATGCCCAGCCCGCCATGTGGTCGCGCAGCCGGCCGCCAGTGGTCTCGACGAACCCTGTCATGCGATGATCCATCACAAGGTGCGGCCGCGACGGCGGCAGCTTAGCCAAGGATCGCCAAGGCTCCAGCGAAGCGAGCCAGGCCAGGAGGGGAGACAGTGATGCGGTTCCTGTCAGTCATCGCGACCATCGTCGGCCTTGCCGTGTGGGCCGGGCTTGCTGCCGCGCAGCCGGTCACGGTGCGCATGTGGATGCACGAACACCCGCCGCGCATCGCGATCGACAAGGCGATCATCGCCGAATTCGAGAAGGCCAATTCGGACATCAAAATCCAGTACGAGGTAATCCCGGCCGCGGACTACTCCACCAAGCTGCTGACCGCGTTCGCCGCCGGCTCCGGACCCGACCTGTTCAACAACACCTCGACCCTGGTCACGCAGTATTTCGCCGCGCGGATCCTGGCGCCAATCGACTATGCCGCGATGGGCTATGCGGACGAGGCGGCGCTGCTGGCGAAGTTCCAGGGCGGGTTCGACGGCATCCGCTTCCAGGGCAAGCTCTACGGCGTGCCCACCGAGGTATCCAACTGGGCCTGCTTCGCCAACAACGCGCTGTGGAAGGAGGCCGGCCTCGACCCGGCGAAGGACTGGCCGAAGACCTGGGAAGGGCTGCCCGCCGTCGCCGAGAAGCTCACCAAACGCGACCAGAACGGCGTGCCGATGCGCCGCGGCTTCGACTTCGACTGGGCGGTTCCCGGCACCTTCTGGTTCACCCCCAACACCATGATCCACCAACTCGGCGCCAACATGATCGACGAGGATGGCTACAAGGCTGCACTCGACAGCGCGCCATCGCGCCGCGCCTTCCAGTTCATCCAGGACTGGGCGGTGAAGTTCCGCCTCGGCGGCCCGCAATACACGCCGACGCGGACCGACTTCCTCGCCGGCAAGCTGGCGACCGAATGCAGCTTCGGCATCTGGGGCATCCCGCAGATGCAGGATGCCAAGATCGACTGGTCGGTGATGCCGGCGCCACGCTGGGCGGATGCGGTCGCCGACAACGGGCTCGACATCTATGCCTACTACATGATGGTCAACGCCCGCGCGACGCCGGCGGTGCAGAAGGCGGCGTGGAAGCTGGCGCGCTTCTACACCGACCATGCTGCCGAACTCTTCGCCGGTGCCGGGCTGTTCGTGCCGCGCAGCGAGGTGACCGAGAGCGCGGCCTACAGGAACAATTCGGCCGCGCCGTTCTTTCTGGCCGAGCTGAAGAAGTCGAAGTTCTCGCCGCGTGTCGTCGGCTACAACCAGGTGCTCGACGCGATCCTGCGCGGCCGCGACAGACTGGTGCAGGGCGAGAAGATCGACGACGTGCTGCCGGTGATGAACGAGGAGGTCAACGCGGTGATGAACCGCGAACGCACACGTGCCGCCACGCTGGTGAAGTGATGCGGTGACGCGGAGCGGCGCGCGGCGACGGGGCGGAGTGCATTTTCACTACAAATGGTGGGGCCTGGTATTCGTCCTGCCCGTCGTGGCGTTCTTCGCCGCGTTCAACCTGTTCCCGACGCTGTTCGGCCTCTGGCTGAGCTTCACCGACTACGACCTGCTGAACCCGCCGATCTGGGTCGGCCTAGATAATTTCGCCAACCTGTTCGCCGACCGGCTGTTCCATCAGGCCTTCGCCAACACGCTGGTGTTCGTGCTGGGTGCGACGCTGCCGGTGTGGGTGCTGTCGCTGCTGGCGGCTCTGGTGTTCGATCAGGCGTTCCGCGGACGCGATTTGCTGAAGGCGGCGTTCTTCCTGCCGGTGCTGCCGCCGGTGGTGGTGATCGCGGTGGTGTGGCGACTGCTGCTGCATCCGAACGGCGTGATGACTGCGCTCACCGGCGGCTGGTGGGGCGTCACCGAGATCCGCTGGCTCGCCGATGCGGCGCTCGCGCCGTTCTCGATGATCGCCGTGCACGACTGGGCGATCATCCCATTCTTCATGATGATCTGGCTGGCCGGCCTTGCCGCCATCCCGCCGGAATTCCGCGAGGCTGCCGCGATCGATGGCGCCGGGCCGGTGCGGATTTTCTGGCACGTGGATCTGCCGCAACTGCGCTCCACCGCGGTGCTGGTCGCGGCGCTGTCGTCGATCAACGCGTTCCAGGCCTTCGCGCTGCAATACGTGCTGCCGTCCGATCCGGGCGGCCCGGCCAATTCCACCCTGGTGCTGGGGCTGCTGGTGCTGAAATACGGCTTCCAGTATTTCCGCATGGGTGACGCTGCGGCGGTCTCGGTGGTGATGTTCGCGCTCATCATGGCGGTCACCATGGTGCAGCTCTGGTTCAATCGTCGTGCGTGAGCGCGCGGGACAACGACGCGTGAGCGCGCGGGACAACGACATGCGTGAGCGCGCAGGACAAAGGCGTGCGTAAGCGTCCGGTGCGGATGCTCATCGCGCTGGTGATCGCGGCGTTGTTCGCATTCCCGATCTGGTTCATGGTGACCTCTGCCTTCAAGGCCGAGACCGAGATCGAGGCGATCCCGATGCACCTGCTCCCCTGGCAGTTCCAGGGTCTCGCGCAGTTCCGCCTCGCCGCCGAGATCGCGCCGATGTGGACCTACTTCCTCAACTCCTGGCTCTATGCGCTGTGCCATGTCGGCGTCACCGTGTTCTTCGGCGCGCTCGCCGGTTTCGGCTTCGCCAAGTACCGGTTTCCCGGACGAGGCGTGCTGTTCCTCGCCGTGCTGTCCACCATCATGGTGCCGTTCCAGGTGCTGGTCGTGCCGCTGTTCATCGAGGTGAAGGCGCTGGGCTGGGAGAACTCGTATTCCGGCCTGCTGATCCCCGGCATGATGAACGCGTTCGGCGTATTCATGATGCGCCAGTACGCCACCGACCTTCCGGACGAATTGCTCGAGGCGGCGAGGGTGGATGGCGCCAGCGAGTTCCGCATCTTCCTGCAGATCGCGCTGCCGCTGTTGCTGCCGGCGCTGGCGAGCCTGGCCATCATCGTGTTCATCTGGTCGTGGGGTGCCTTCCTGTGGCCGCTGGTGATCGTGCAGGACAAAGCGCTGAACGTACTGTCGGTCGGGCTGACCACCTACACCCAGCCCTATCTCGGCCAGCCGATGTGGGGTGCGGCGATGGCGGCCTCCACCGTGGCGACCATCCCGATCGCCGCGCTGTTCCTGTTCTTCCAGCGCTACTTCGTGAAGGGCCTCACCGCCGGCGCGGTGAAGGGCTGACCAGCCGGCGATCCGGCGTATGATACCAGGTGGCGCAAATGTTGACCCATGTGCCGCCCCCGCGTCATGGCCGGGCCTGTCCCGGCCATCAGTCGAGGCAGAGTGCCGGTTGTGATGGCCGGGACAAGCCCGGCCATGACGGTTTGGGTAGCGTGCAGATGAGTCAAAGGTCCGTCACCGCCTGGGGAGAAACACCATGAAGATCACCGAGATCATCGCGCACCCGTTGTCCGTCGCACTGGCGGAGGGCCGCTGGACCGCGCACGAGTACATGGACCGTGCGCAGCTCGTGCTGGTCGAAGTGCGCACCGACGAGGGCATCGTCGGGTTCGGCGAGATTTCCGGCGGCCCGCAGACCGTCATCTGCGACCTGCTGAAGACGTTCGCCCGCGTGGTGCAGGGGATGGACGCACTCGGCCACACCGAGGTCTGGAGCAGGCTGTTCTCGCTGACCTCGCCGCGGCCGGGCGGGCTTGGCGGTTGGGACGGCATGCCGGCGCCGCTGCCCCGCAACCACCGGCCGCAGGTCATGGCGGCGATCGGCGGCATTGACATCGCGCTGTGGGACATCAAGGGCAAGGCGGCCGGGCTCCCGGTGTTCCGCATTCTCGGCGGCACGCGGACCGAGGTATTCACCTATGCGACCGGCGGCTACTACCTGGAAGGCGAACCGCTCGACGCCGCCGCCAGGGAACTCGCGGGTTTCGTCGCCGATGGCTATCGCGCCGTCAAGCTGAAATGCGGTGCGCTGTCGCTTGATGATGAAGTGGCGCGGATCCGCGCGGTGCGCGAGGCGATCGGACCCGACGTGCTGTTCATGCTGGACATGAACGCGCCGTACGACGTCGCCGGCTGCATCCTGTTTGCCCAGGCGGTCGCGCCCTACGACATCTTCTGGCTGGAGGAGCCGCTGCACTGGTATCTGCAGCCGGCGGATTTCCAGCGCCTCGCCGCCGCGTCGCCGATCCCGCTGGCGCATGGCGAGCGCGAGTGGCACCGCTACACGGTGCGCGATTTCGTCGATTCCGGCGCGATCCGCTACGTGCAGTTCGATTCGACACGGCATGCAGGGTTCACGGAATCGCTGCGGATCGCGCACTATGCCGAACAGAAGGGCGTGCTGATCGCACCGCATTCGGCGGGGCATCTGCACGGGCACCTGGTCTCGGCATTCGGCGATGCCGCGTTTGCCGCGGAATCGCACGGCGATGCGGGACGCCACCCGCTGCACCACGCGATCTACCGCGGCGGCGTCGAGGTGAGGGATGGCATGGTGTGCCTGTCCGAGGCGCCGGGGTTCGGGATGGAAATCGATTGGCAGGGCGTGGCGAAGTTCCGCGCATGATGGTGTGGCCGGGTTGATTTAGCCGCGCGATTGCCGCACATCCGGCCGGTATCATGGCAGCGACACCCGACGAGCTCTTCGCGCTGTTCGACCGGCTGGGCATCGAGCACAGCACGATAGAACATCCGCCGTTCTTCACCGTGGAGGAGGGGCGGCCCTGGCACGACAAGATCCCGGGCCTGCACTGCAAGAACCTGTTCATCAAGGACCGCAAGGGCGGCATCTGGCTGGTGGTCATGCCGGGCGACAAGCGCGCCGACCTGGCGAGGCTCGAGAAGGCGCTGGGCGCACCCCGCTTCTCCTTCGCCCGACCGGACGTGCTGCAGGAGGTGCTGGCGCTGACGCCTGGCTCGGTGACGCCGTTCGGACTGATCAACGACACGCAGCGCCGCGTCACGGTGATCCTGGACGAGGAGATGCTGGACAACGAGTGGGTGAACTTCCACCCGCTGAGCAACGCCGCTTCGACCACGCTGCGCTCTACCGACCTGCTGAGATTCGTGCGCGCCCTCGGCTATGAACCTGTCGTTGTGCGATTGCCCGAGAGCAATTGATGTGTGTCATCGCCGGGAGCGAAGCGACGCGGCAATCCCCGTCACGCCTTGCGCGCACCAACCTGACGGAGATTGCTTCGTCGCTGCACTCCTCGCAATGACAGGGGGGATCATTCCCGCAGCATTGCCGTGACCTGCTCGAGGCGGCGGATGCGCGCGTACATCTTCATCGCCTTGTCGAGGCTGTAGGTGTGTGCGGCCATGTCGCTGCCCCAGCAGCATTCGCGCACCACGACCGACGCAATATCCATGTTGAAGGCCTCGCGCACGCTGGTCTCAACGCCGCGATTGGTGGCGCCGCCGCCGATAATGATGGTGTCGCGTCGCAGCATGTGCAGGAG
Source organism: Acetobacteraceae bacterium (assembly GCA_036265005.1). Lineage (GTDB taxonomy): Bacteria > Pseudomonadota > Alphaproteobacteria > Acetobacterales > Acetobacteraceae > JAMXLO01. The sequence goes on from DATAPW010000237.1 coordinate 18,227, forward strand.
TTCGGCGACGCCCGTCCCGTAGAACGCGCTCGGCCGGCGCTTGAGGAACACGTAGTCCTCCGGCCGCGGCGCGAGGGCATCGGGGAAGCCGGCATCCGCCGTGCCCTCGACGGCGTTGGTGAGGGGCGGCACGCCGGTCTCCACCGACAGGTCGGTCGGCAGCATGACGACATCGGCGCCATCGGCGCGGCTGACGGGGGTCGTGTAGATCACCGGCACACCAGTGGCGCGCGCCACTGCGATGATCTGCACCCAGGCATCGAGCACCGGGCGCATCGCAGCCTTGCGCGTGGGATCCGGCGGTTCCAGCGCGCGTCGGCAGACGTCGTAGGCGATCAATGCGGTGCGGCGCCGGTCGATGCGTTCCGGTTCGGGCATCAGAACCTCCTTGGCTGACAGGGGGATAGCATAGTCGCCGAGCTTAGAGCATTTCGGGCCGATTGCGCTCATATGTCATTGCGAGGGAGCGGCGCGACGCGGCAATCCCCATCCAGTTGTGCGCGCACAATCCCGACAAAGATTGCTTCGTCGCTGCGCGCCTCGCAATGACAGTCAGCCCGATAACGCTCTAGCCGCCATATCCCATCAGTCGCGGCAGCATCAGTGCGATGTCCGGCTGCACAGTCACTGCAAGCAACACGGCAATCAGCGTCGCGATGAATATGGGCACCTCGCGGAAGATCGCGCCGATCGGCGTGCCGGTCAGCCCGCTGATGACATAGAGCAACAAGCCGTGCGGCGGCAGTGCGAGCCCGACCATGATGTTGAGCATGATGAGGACGCCGAAGTGGACCAGGTCGATGCCGAGTCCCGCGGCGACCGGCACCAGGAGCGGCACGATGACCAGCAATATGGTGATCTCGTCGATGGCGACGGCCAGGAGCAGAAGCAGCAGGTTCGTCGTCAACAGGAAGGCGAGGGGCGAAAGATGCCAGCCGACCAGCGTATCGCGAATGACGCCCGGCAGGTTCTCGTTGGCGACAGCGAAGTTGAACACGAAGGCGCCGGCCATGATCAGGCCGATGGAAGCGGTCTGCTGCACGGTCTCGCTGATCACCCGGCCGAGTTGTCGCAGGCCGAGTGTGCGATAGACGCCGCAGGCGAGCATGAGCGCATAGGCTGCCGCGATCGCCGCGGCTTCCGTCGGCGTGGCGACGCCGGAATAGATGATGCCCAGCAGGATCGCCGGCAGTGCCAGGGGCGGCAGTGCAGCAACGAGGATCCGCAGCAGTGCCCGCCACGGTGTCGGTGCTTCGGCCGGAAAGCCGCGGCGGTGCGCGATGATGGCGATCGCCGCCATCAACGCCGCAGTGGTTCCCAGCGCCGGCACGACGCCGGCGAGGAACAGCGCGCCCACCGAGGTGTTGGCGATCAGCGCATAGAAGATCATCGGAATCGATGGCGGCACCAGCGGCCCGAGCGTGGCTGCCACCGCCGATGTTGCGGCGGCAAACCCCGCCGGATAGCGCGCATCGCGCACCATCATCCGCGCGACGATCAGGCCGGGCCCGGCGGCATCGGCCACTGCACTGCCGCTCATGCCGGAGAACACCAGATTGGCGACGATATTCACATGCGCCAGACCGCCGCGAAACCGTCCGACGCTGGCCTGCGCCAATGCCAACAGCCGCTCCAGCACACCGGAGGCATTCATCACGTTGGCCACGAAGATGAACAGGGGCACGGCGAGCAGGAGGTAATTGTTGTAGAGCCCGTTCATCGTCTGGTCGACGACGAGGCCGACATCCTGGTGGGTTGCCATGAGGTAGGCAAAGCCGGCGGCGAGCATGGCGAGTCCCAGGGGCACGCCGATCGCCGCACCGGCGACGAACACCAAGCCGAGTACCAGCAGTCCAGGCGTCGTCACCCGGCCAGCCTGCCTGTCGTTGCGTGTCCTGCGATCACAGTCCGTCCCGCCAGTGCGGGCCGACGAGGCGCACCAAACGGAAGGCCAGGCGCAGAAGTACCGCCAACATGAACAGGCCGAAGCAGGAGTAGACGAAATCGAGTCGCCACAGCAGCACCGGCGTGCGCTCGCGCCAGAGGAAGCCGATGTAGTCGAGTGCGCCGGGCAGCGCGGCGGCGAAGATGCCGCCGATCAGCAGGATCCGCAGGAACCAGAAAATGCGCCTGGTGGACGGCCCGACGTGGCGATACAGCACGTCGAAGCTGATCTGGCGGCGGTCTTCGACGAGAAAGCCGTTGGCAATGAAGATGATCCAGATGAACAGCACCACGGAAACTTCGTCGGCCCAGGCTACCGCCACATGCGCAAGGTAGCGCATGGCGATCTTCCACACGAAGACCAGGAACACGGCGGCGAACAGCCCGATGCAGACGGCGTCTGCCGCGCGCCCTACAAGACGCCCGATGCGTTCGGGCATGTCGCGCTACGTTGCATCGGCGACCCGCCTGGCCATCGTCGCGTTCCACGTTTTCGCCACGTCGGCTTCGCCGTAGACCTTGTCGGCGAGCGTACGGAACGGCGCCAGATCGATGATATCGACGGCGAGCCCGCGCGTCTTCATGGCGTCGATGATGCCGCGTTCATCCGCCAGCCGCGCGTCATCATTGGCCTTGGCCGAGGCGATTGCCGCCGTTGCCAGGGCCTGCTGCTGCGCGGCGGTCAGCTTTTGATGGAACGGCCTGGCAATGCTGTAGAACACCGGCTGGACCATGTGGGATGTCAGCACAACCTGCTCGCTGACCTCATAGAGCTTTGCTGCATTGAAGATCGAGAGCGGATTCTCCTGGCCGTCGATGGCGCCGGTCTTGAGCGCGAGGTACACCTCCGGCATGCCCATCGGCACCGGCGACACGCCGAGTGCGCGTCCGAGCAGCAGCCAGTCCGGACCGGCGGGCATGCGCATCTTCACGTCCGCAAGGTCCTGCGGTCCGGCAACCTTGCGCCTGTTGCGCAGCGCCGCCTGGCGGGTGCCGAGATACGCCGTGGCGAGGATCTCGATATCCATCTTATCGGCCACGATGCGGCGGTAGTCGTTCCCGACCGGTCCGTCGAACACACGGCGGAGATGGTCGTAGTCGCGAAACAGATAGGCGCGGTTGAGGAAGCCAAGTTCTGGGACCTGCTGTGCCACCTCGAATGTCGTCATCGTGCTCATTTCGAGGTTGCCGCGCTGCAGCGCCGGTACTTCGGTTCCCTGCTTGAACAAGGATGATGCGGGATGGACACTGACACTGAGCCCGACCGATGCGCGATCGACGTCCGCCTTCAGTTGCTCCAACGCCTTGGAGAGGAAGTCGCCAGGCGGTGCGGCGGTCGAAATGCGTACCTGCGTCGATGCCTGCGCGCTGGCCGCGCGTGTCGCAAATGGCAGTGCCAGCGGCAGCATCACCGCCGAACGTCGCGTGAGCATGGGAACTCTCCCCGATGATGCGCGGCGGCTTGCCGAGATGCTCATGCCGGTTGCTGGATGACGACGGACAAGGTGCCGATACGATCGATCTCGGCATCGACGCGGTCACCGACCTGCAGGGAACGTCTGCTTCGGGGCCCCGACACCGGCCGGCGTGCCGGTCAACAGCACATCGCCCGGATCCAGCGTCATGATGCGCGATGCGATGGCAATCTGCTCGGCAATCGAAAAGATCATGTCGGTGGACCGCCCGTCCTGCTTCAACGCGCCATTGACCCGGAGCTTCAGGCCGATGTCCTGCGGATCGGCGATGGCGGCGGCAGGCACCAGGCGGGGGCCGAGTGGACAGCAGGTGTCGTGGGCTTTTCCCGCGACCCAGTCGAGCTTGTAGAAGGTTTCAGGCGCACGGTTGTGATCGCGGGCCGAGAAGTCGATTGCGACCGTGTAGGCGGCGACATGGCCCAGCGCCGTCTCCACCGGCACATTGCGAGCCCGCTTGCCGATGACGGCGGCAAGCTCGACCTCCCAGTCGAACGCGTCGGTGCCGATCGGCATGCGGACGGTTCCACCTTCGCCGACGACGGCGTTGCGCGGCGGCTTCATGAAGAAGAACAGCCGCTGGTCTGTCTTCTTTGCCCCCGGCATGCCCATTTCAGCGAGGTGGTCGAAATAGTTGGCGCCGGCGCAAAGGACCTTGCCGGGATAGAGCAGCGGTGCGAGGCGTGTGCCGGAAGGCACCAGGTCTTCCGCGACGACCTGCATCGCGGCACTGCCGAGTGCGGCGAGCGACCTGTCCCAGTCGGAGAACAGGTCGATCACCGATGCCATTCGCGGGAGGCCGGCGCGGGCCAATGACGGTTCGAGGCGATACAGCTTGCCTTGCACTTCGATGCAGGCAATGGTGCCTGCAACGCCTTGGATGGTCGCCAGTGACCAGGCCGGCGCGTGTTCTCCCATCACTGTCCCCCGAACCACGGCTCTGTGTTCCGCCGAATCTTCTACACGAGATCGACCATTGCGCAATCGTGCAGCATCGTGTGCCGTGTCGATTCAAGTATTCGATTATATTGCGGCTCTCCGTAACTCAGCGCCACCAGGATCTTTGGCGTCATGCGATATCGAGCGTCGCCAAAGCACGGTCCAGCGTATCGACGATGCGGTCGCATTCGGCTCGGCTGATGACCAGGGGCGGAGACAGGGTGATCGTGTTGCCGTAGCGACGGCCGCCACCGCCACGACCGACGAGCAGGCCGCTGTTACGACAGAAATCGACGACAGCAGTGATCTGGCCCGGGTCCACCGGCTCCTTGGTGGTGCGATCCTTGACCAGTTCCACACCCAGCAGCAGCCCCTTGCCGCGCACATCGCCGACGATCTTGTGTCGCATCAGGCCGCGCAACCCGTCGAGCAGGTAGTTGCCCATCTCGGCCGAGCGATCGACAAGGCGCTCAGCCTCGATGATCTCGATATTGCGCAGGGCAACCGCGGCGGCAACCGGATGGCCGCCGTAGGTATTGACCTGGGCGACCTGGCGGTTTTCCGCTGGATCGCCATAGAAGCTGTCGAACACGCTATTCTTCACCACGGTTGCCGCAATCGGCATGTAGGCGCTCGAGATTCCTTTGGCGATCGCGATGATGTCCGGCGAGACATTGTAATGTTGGTAGGCGAACATCTTGCCGGTGCGGCCGAAGCCGTTGATCACTTCGTCGACGTGCAGAAGGATGCCGTATTTGCGGCACAGGTTCTCCACCTCGGGCAGGTATTCGTCTGGCGGCACGGCGACGCCGACTCCGCTCATGATCGGTTCCACGATGACTTCGGCCACCGTTTCGGGCCCCTCGCCGAGGATTGCGGTTTCCATATTCTTGACGCAGGCCAATCCGCAGCTCGGGTAGTTCAGGCCGAACGGGCACCGATAGCAGTAGGGATGTGCGACATGCACGAAATCGCCTGAAAATGGCTCGAATTTCGCCTTGCGCTCTCCCATCCCGCCAGCGTCCAGGGTGGCGAGTGTTGTGCCGTGATAGGCGAAATAGCGGCTCACGGTCTTGAAGCGATATTCGCCGGGATATTCGTGCTTCATGTATTGCCGCGCGATCTTGAACCCAGCCTCGTTCGCCTCGGAACCCGAGTTGACGAAGTAGCTGTGGTAGCCGCCGCCCATCAGGTCGTTGATCTTGTCAGCCAGCCCGGCCGCAGGCAGGTTCATGGCGGTGTGCGGGAAGTAGGACAACTGCCGCATCTGTTCGGCCGCCACGTCGGCAAGTTCGCTGCGGCCGTAGCCAATGTTCACGCACCACAGCCCTGCCATGGCATCCAGGTAGGCCGTGCCGTCGGCATCGAAGATCGTGGAATTCTGCGCGCCGGTGACGACGGTCTGTTTGGTTTCCAACACCTTATGCTGGACGATGGGGTGCAGGACGGTCTTCAGGTCCTGCTGCACCAGGGCTTCGCGCACGGCGGGATCGGGAGCATTGGTGAGCGACATTGCTGCCTCGTGAGGTTCAGTGGTCAGTGAGCAACTGGGCGAAACTGATGGAGGCTCCGCTAACGATCCGGCGGTGCGATGGCAACTTTAGCGGATCGGCCGACAATACCAAGCCTTCCAGCGACATCAGTTCATATCGAACGGCGGATATTCGCGGAAGACGTTGGCGGCCGTGACCAGGACGTGTTGCGTCGTCGCGCGCGGCGGCAGCGTCTCTCCGGCCAGCATGCGCAAAACAAGTGGGAGTACCTCGTAGCCATAGCGATCCATATAATATGCCACCGAGCCGAGTACCACGCTGCCGCGGTTGTTGGGGTCGATCTCTTTCTTTTCGCTGGCGCCGCCGTGGATGTTCCGGTCGAGCCCCTGGCTGACGATGATGCAGTCGCTCTGCCGCCGGTGCATCTCTATGGCATTCTTGGCGTATACGGCAGCGAGGTCATCGAGGGTCGCAATCAACAGCCGTTGGCCGCGCTGCGTCTGAAGAAACTTTGCCAACAACGCATCGGCGCGCACCGACTGTCCGCCGGTGTCGAGCAATGCGAACTGCAACGTGGGCAGCGATTCATGCACGCCTTCGGTGATGCCCTGCATGCGCTCGCTGACTGCAGGACAAGCATCGGCGAGGTCACCGACGAGTACCCCAAATACGTGCTGGTCCGGCCAGGTGTCGAGCGCGAAACTGCCAAGCGCGCGCCCGGCGATGCGGCCGGCAGCGCGATTGTCGGGTCCGTAGAGCGGCGCGCCAGGCAGTGGATCGACCAGCGCAAAAGCCGGAATATCCGCGGCGGCGAGGCGGCGCGCGATTTCGGCATTCGCATCGGCATCGGCACAGTACTCGATCAGCAGATCGGCACCGGCGGCGATCGCTGCGTCGGCGTTGGCGATGGCGCGTGCCGCATCGCCGGCATTGTCGAAATACAGCATATCGATCGGCAGGGTGCGCGCCGCCAACTCAAAGCTGCGACGCACATCCATCCCGGTGAAACCGAGGCCTTCAAGGGTTGTTCCCGGAGTCTCATTCAGGTTCGCCAGTGCAATGCGGAAGCGTCGTGCATCCGCCCTGGCAGCGGTGGGGCCGCAGAATGCGAGTGATGCGGCCAGGAGCAGCCGACGCCGCAGCACCGGCCGCGGCCACATGTACTACTGGATCGCCTCCAGATTGACGAAGGTGCCGGTCAACCCGACCGCCTTGGGTACCGTCATCGACAGGAAAAACGTCGCCCGGTTCGAGCTTGCGGCGGCAGCGGCGATCAGATCCGTGCGCACATTTTCGATGATGTGGATGCCGTTGTCGGTCAACAGTATCTTGTGCACCGGAAACGCTTCGTCCTTGTCCTCGCTGGGAATCACTTCAACCGCCCAGGTATCGGTGCCGACAGCCACAACCTTCTGCGATGCGAGCCACGTCGCGGCCGACTTGCTGATGCCAGGTTCGCCCGCGTTGTACGTGGCGTTCTGCGCCGGGAATTGTTGGAACAGGTCGCCCCAGCCGGTGTTGATGAACACCGCGTCGGCCTCCCGCAGGGTGACATTGTACATCTTCAGGCCGGCCTGCAGGTCTGCCTCGGTGATCACGGTGCCCGCGTCCAGGCACGGGTTCTTGCAAGCGGTGTTGGCCTTCAGCTTGCCGGCGGCCTGGAACACCTTGACCGCGTCGATGATGACGCCACGTGTCGCGAAGGTCTTGATGTTCTCGATCCCAAGCCGCTTGAGATTGTTCTGTGTGACATATTTCCCCATCGGCGTCTGGTTGTAGTAGCAATCCTGGATGCCGATGTGCCCCATGCCGTCGATATGCGTGCCGACGTGGCTCTGGCTGAGGTAGGTATCCTCCATGTAGCTCAGCTTGTTCTTGCCGTATTCCGCCCCGGGCACGACGGCGACGGCGGTGAGGATTGTCTTGGTGAACCGGGTACCGAACAGCGGCACGCCATCGACGAGATTGTTCGCCATCGGCGTAACCACCCCGGTCTGGATCTCAGCGGCGGCGGCCTTGGTCACGGCAGGCGTGACGCGGTTGGTCGCTCCGGTCTGATCGTCCGGACCAAAGGGTGACGGCGCGACGAGGGCCTTGCAGTCGGCCTGGGCGAAGGCGGGTGTCGATTGTGCCAACAGCGACAGGACCGACAAACCCATGAACGCAGCGAGACCGGCGATCTTCATGGCTGTTTCCCTCTGCTCGTTATGCGCTTTGATTCTGGTGGGCGCTTTCCTCAAGGATGACGTACTCGGAGCCATTTCACCACCCTTGCTTTTACTGGCGGTTGGGGCACTGAAGCGTCTGGTGTTTGATGCATCCTGCCGATTTCCGCCCGAGCGCAGTCGATGCCAGGTCAAATATTTGTCATTACGGTCCGACCAAGGGTATTCTGGCCAGCCACCTGATAGTCGTGTCCGCATGGATTGGCACGATTCCGGTCGGACCGTGGTTGTTGTATCGTAAAGCAGCGGCCGGCGGGGGAGGACCAAGTTTGCTGCAGCGTATGCGTGATGGCTGACGGCAGCGTCCTGCTCCGCGACGTGACCGTACGCTATGGTCGGCACATAGCGTTGGAGGCGGTGAGTGGAGAGTTTGCCGCGGGCAGCCTGACCGCTGTTGTCGGGGTCAATGGGGCTGGCAAGAGCAGCCTCCTTGCGGCAATAGCCGGCGTAGTGCGGCTGGCGCGCGGGGCGGTCGATTGTCCCGCGCGCCAGCGCCTGGCCTATTTGCCACAGCGCGCCGCCGTTGACCGCGACTATCCACTGACAGTGTCAGAACTGATCACGCTCGGCGGATGGCGGGAGTTCGGTGCGTTCGGCTCCCCGAGCGTCGCGCTGCGGGTGCGCGCTGCGGCTGCGGCGGAGACAGTCGGGTTGGCCGGGCGGTTGGGCAAATCGATTGGCGAACTTTCGGTGGGTGAGTTGCAACGCGCACTGTTCGCTCGGCTGATCGTGCAGGACGCCACGATTATCCTGCTCGACGAACCGTTCGCGGCTGTCGATGCGCAGACGACGTCCGTCCTGCTCGATCAGGTCAACCGATGGCACCAGGAGGACAGGACGGTCATCGCGGTGCTGCATGATCTTGCTCTCGTGCGCGCGCGGTTCCCCCAGACCTTGGTATTGGCGCGACATTGCATGGCCTGGGGAACGACCGGCACCGTGCTGCCAGCGATGGCACCAGCATAATGTCGACTTACGCACTGCTCGTGGAGCCGTTCGCGACACTCGGGTTCATGCGCGCGGCACTGGTCGCCTGCCTGGCGTTGGCGCTCGCCAATGGGACTGTCGGCACCTTGCTGGTGTTGCGGCGGATGAGCCTCGACGGCGACGTGCTGGGGCATGCGGTGATGCCTGGCGCCGCGATCGGATTTCTTTATGCCGGGCCATCACCAGAGTGGTTGTCCCTCGGCGGGATGGCGAGCGGATGTGCGGTGGCGGCGCTTGCCTGGTGGTTCACCGGCGAGACGACGCGGCGTGATGCCGGCCTGGTAGCGTTCTACCTGGTCGCCCTCTCACTCGGTGTCGTGCTGGTGGCGTGGCGGGGCAGCAATGTCGATGTGATGCGCGTGTTGTTCGGCACTGTGCTGGCGATCGATCGAACGGCGCTCCTGCAGATTGCCACGGCGAGCAGTGTGATCGTGCTTGTCGTCGCCGCATTGTACCGGCCGTTGGCGGTGGGCGCGTTCGATCCCGGGTTGCTTCGGGCGGTAGGTGCGCGCGCGCCGTACAGCGCAGTCTTCCTGGCGCTGGTGGTGCTGTCGCTGGTGGCGAGTTTCCAGGCTTTCGGTACATTGCTCGCGGTCGGACCGATGCTGCTGCCGGCCGCCGCGGCACGCTGTTGGGGATTGGGGGTGGCAGCATCGATGGTGCTGGCGACCGGCTTCGGGCTGGTCGCATCGATTGCGGGACTGCTGGTTTCCTATCATGGGAATCTGCCCTCTGGCCCGTCGATCGTGCTTGCGGCGGGATTGCTGTTTGGGTTCTCGTTGGTCGCAACCGGTTGCCTGCGTCGCCTGGCGCCAGCCTCCGGACGCGAGGCCTGATGCTGCGCTGCCTCTTGGCGCTGGCCGTCCTGTTGCTGGTGGGTCCGGCGCGCGCCGACGATCGGATCACCGTGGTGGCAACGTTCAGTGTCATTGGCGATATGCTGGCCAATGTCGGCGGTGACCATGTGGATATCAGGACCATCGTCGGCGCCGGCGGAGACTGCGAGCTATACCAGCCGACGGCAGCCGACGTCGCGACACTTGCATCGGCACGCGCGGTGTTCATCAACGATCTCAACGAGGAATTCGAACCCTGGCTCGAGCCGTTGCTCAAGCAGGCCGAGTTCAAAGGTACGAAGGTGGTGGTGACGCGCGGCGTGCGGACGCTGACCGCGGAGGAGGAGCATCCGGTTTCCGGCAGGCAGCTTCCTGCAGCGATCGATCAGCATGCCTGGCTCGATCCACGCAACGGTGTCATCTACGTGCGCAATATCGCCGAGGCGTTGGCGCGTCTCGATCCGGCTGGCGCCGCGGACTATCGGGCGCGTGCGCGAGTCTATGCGAAGCAGATCCAGGCGGTGGATGACTGGGCTCGCGGCGAGGTCGCCAGCGTGCCGGCGGCCAAGCGGCGAGTGCTGACCTCGCATGATTCACTACAGTACCTTGCCAATGCCTACGCCATCACGCTGCTCACGGTGAACGGTTGGACCAACAGAAGCGAGCCAGCGGCGGCAGAGTTGGCGAGACTGACGCGACAGATCCGGGCCGAACGCGTGAAGGTGGTGTTTCTCGACAGCATCACAGATCCGCGGGCGATCCAGCGTATTGCCGGTGAGACCGCAATTTCGATCGGTGGCACGCTGTATGGCGATTCACTCTCCCCGGCCGGCGGCGAGGCGGACAGCTACATCAAAATGCTGCGCCACGATGTGTCGACGCTGAGCGCCGGCATGCAGGGTCACTGACAGATGTTGCTGGCGGCTGCCTGGCAGCGCTTGTTGCTCGCCGGTCTGGCCGTAGCAGCGTTGTGGGCTGCTGTCCTGTGGGTCGCACCGTCCACGCCGTCGACGGCGCCGGCGCAACCCTCGGTGCAAGTCGCAGCGAAGTCCACGACAGTCGCAGTCCCGGATACCGGGGTGTTGCAGGTCGTTGTCCGATCTGGCCTGGCGGCGCCGGGCGGGGGGCGTTTCGATCGGTTCGATGTCACGTCGCAGCCGATTGTCGCGCCGATCAACGCGCGTGGGCAGGTCGCGTTCTATGCGACTGTACTGCGCGCGGCGGCACGCGAGGGCATCTTCCTGGCCGATGCCGGCCATGTGACGAAGGTAGCGGCGTTCGGCGATCCGGTGCCCGGAGGCGGGACGCTCGCAGAATTTGCGGCACATCCGGCGCCGTCGTTGAATGCCGCCGGGCATGTTGCGTTCGGTGCGCAGATCGCCGGCGGTCGGGCAACCGAGGGGGTGTTCCTCGCCGGTGAGAACGGTTTGGAGGTCATTGCGCTTGCCGGCGACGATGCGCCGGGCGTGCCGGCCGGAGTCCTGGTCGGGTTCGATGCGCCGGCACTGAACGACAACGACGAACTGACCTTTGTCGCCAATGTCCGGCACGGGCGCGACGTACTGGACGTCCTGTATTTCTGGAACGGCCGTCGGCTGCAGCGGGTGGTGGCGGAAGGCGAGCGGCTACTGCGCATCGGCGGCACGATGGACAAGATCGGCGAACCCGCGCTGAACAATGCGGGTGTCATCGCGTTCCCAGCGGCGATCTTCAAGGGCCCGTCGCTGGGCGGCATTTTCGTCGCGGGTGCGCGAGATCTGCGCCTGTTGGTCGGCGCCGGCGACCATGTACCGAGTGGAGCGATGATCCTGCGCTTCTCGGAGCGTGTGGCGATCGACGACGAGGATGGGATTGCCTTCGGCGCCTATCTCGGTGCGGATGGCGCGACGCGTGAGGCAGTGCTGCGGACCGAGCCGGATGGTCTGGCCGAAGTCGCCGTCGAGGGAGCGCCGGCACCGGGTGGCGGCCGCTATGCGGGCTTCGGTCCCTGGCCGACGGTAGGACCGGGTGGCGTGACCGCGTTCATCGCGGCTCTCGATGACGGGCCTGGTCCACTTGCCGCCTTCGCCGGAAAAGTCGGCGACATCAGGCCTGCCGCCACGATGGGCGAAGCGCTGCCACAGGGCGGACGGGTCGGTCGATTTGCACTCAATGCCATCGCAGTTGCAGGGCCGGGCGACGCGCTGACCTTTGCGACTATAGCTCAGGCGCAGGATGAGCATAACGCAATCTATTGCCGCTGCCCGCCATCCCGACATTAGGCAGTCCAGGAGGGCGATTACCTGATCACGCGGATATGCAATCGAGGTGTCGTCTAGTGAGCGCCATCCTGTGACCTTACCAAATATTCACGGGTCTCTCCGAACGCCAGGACGTCGAAATCGTCCTGGGCAATGCCTGCCCGCGCTTGTGCCTGTCGTAGCGCCACCACCGGCGCATCGATCGCTTCGTCGGTCAACTGAAACGTGCCGAAATGCATCCCCAGGCTGCGGCGCGGCCGATGGTCGAGATGCGCGCGCACGGCCTCCTCGGGGTTCATGTGGTGCGGCTGCATGAACCATCGCGGTTCGTAGGCACCGATGGGAAGCAATGCGAGATCGATGCGCGGAAACCGCCGGCCGATGTCGGCGAAATACGGGCAATAGCCTGAATCTCCGGCAAAATAAACCACCGAGCCGTATGCTTCGATAATGAAACCTCCCCATAGACAACGGTTCCGGTCGTGGAGACCACGCGAGGAGAAATGCTGTGCAGGCACATACGTCACGTGTGCGCCCGCAACGTCGGTGCTTTGCCACCAGTCAAGTTCGACTGTTGACCGGATGTTCGCCTTCGCAAGATGGCGTGCGTTGCCGAGGCCGGTCACAACACCGGGATTCCAACGTTTTTGAACAGCGCGGAGTGTCGGCAGGTCCATGTGGTCGTAATGGTTATGCGTGACCAGCAGAAGGTCCACGCCAGGCAACGAGTCCAGGCTCTGCCCGGGCGGCCGAACACGGCGCGGACCGGCAAAGGCAACCGGACTGCAGCGCTCGGACCAAATCGGATCGGTGAGCACGCAGATGCCGCCGATCTGCAGCAGGAACGTCGAGTGGCCTATGAAGGTTGCCGCGATTCGGTCCCGGGCGGCGCGCCTTGGCGGCGGCAGCGGCGCGTCCTCGACCCACACCGGCCAAGGCGCCCTTTCCCGCGTCCGACGCCACTGGCGCACCTCGCGGAGACTTCTGCCGTGGGGAGCATGCGGATTGAAGAACCGGCGACCGTCGAAGTGATCCAGCGTTGGCTCCAGCCGCGGCTGAACAGCCGATAGACTATCCAGCCGCCATCGCCCGGGTTGCCCGTATCGGCAACCTCAGGACCTTGCATAAGGCGCTCAAATTCGCGTCACGCGGACGACAATGATCCGTCTCCCAGAAATAAATGCTGGCCGTGCTGACGCCCACCTGTTCAGCGACTTCTGCAACCGATAGGCCACGCTTGACACGGGCATCACGGAGGTGGCGGCTCAGGTTTGGCTTGCGAGGCAATTTATTCTCCAACACGTTGTTACAATGCGTTCCCAGTCAGGTGGAACGGTGGCGCATTATGTTTGCCATGAGTAAAACGTCAATCCTTATGTTGAGAACTTGATCTGTTCAACCAAATTGGGAACATTGGTTCCCGGATTGCAAGAGTTGGTTGTTTGTCGGGTAAAGCCCTCTCGCGGCGGCTCCGGTGGGGTTTGACATGCTCGAAGGCTTGACTTCACGCGCAAACGGCGCATTTAGACGTAGGCCTAATTGCCGAATCCATGCACCACCATTAACCAAATATAAGTAGCGCGCGTGGTGCTTGGCACGTAGAGCGCTGCAGTCCGATTGACCAAGTAAAGAGATAAAATGACGGATTCCCACCAAGACGACGCTCGGCTCCGGGCGACAGAGGCGCAGATGCGCCATGCACTGGGGCTCCACGGCGAAGCCCCCCAGCGCTCCGTGTCCGGTCAGCAGACAACGCCGAGCAATGGCCTCCATCCGCAAAGGCGCCGTTTCGTGCGTGACGGCGAGGTGGCGGTCACCGTCGTTCAGCGTGCGCATGTCCAGGATGACGCCGGCGGCACCAACATGCTGGAAACTGCCAGGCAGGCACTGCGCTCTGCTGTGACCGCACGGGAACGCGTTGAACGGTTGCTGGAAGAAGCCCAGGGGACGATCCGCGATCTGCAAACCAAATTGGCCCATGAACGTTTGGCCAAGGACGAGGTGCTTGAGGCAGCCCGGCGCCAGGACAACGAGAGGCAAACGGTACGGCAGGCTCTGCAGACCGCCGAGGCCGAGCTTGAAGCCGAACGCGTGGCCCGACGGTCAGCGGAGACTGCCATGGCCGAAGCGCACGAGGGTCGTCGGGACGCCGAGCAGTTGCTTCGGGACATGCAAGTGGTCGAGCAGAGAGCGCCAGCCGCGCCTGAGACCCCCGTCGTACGAAACACCGGCAACACGCACAAAAAACTGAAGCAGGCGGCCAAGCCAGTCAGGCGCCGGCAGCCGGCCGAGACGGTGGAGGATGATTCGCCAGTCGAATGGTGGGTCAAGGGGTGGCAGGAGAAGTTTCGCTAGGCTGCTGTGGCGTCCAGCATTCGCTGCCACGTTCGCGGTCAACCTTCGTATGCAAGGAGGTTCAAACCGGGCATCGGTGTCGGTGACATAGAGAGTGTCGTCGGCTGTGCAGAATACACCGGTCGATTGCACCGCATAATGCGCGTGGCCGTGCCCCGCCATCAGCTCCACGCCGTCCGGTCGTCCGCTCTGGTCGGTGTGGCCGAGAGACCGGTTGCGATGCGCGCTGCTCATGCCTGCCCTGTCACCCCTCCGGCGGGGCCAGCACATCCAGCGGCATGCCGCGTGACTCGGGGCCGATGAGGTTGACTGTTGCAGCGGCGATCACCAGCACGACAGCGACGCACATGAACACCGTATCGGTGCCATAGCCGGTCTGGATCCACAGGATGGTCGGAATAATGAACGCCGTACCCAACCGGCCGACCCCCTGCGCCAATCCGAACCCGGATGCGCGCGCATTGGTCGGGAATACCTCCGAGGCGAAGATCTGCATGGAGTTCCCGGCCAACTGGATGAAGAAGATCATGCAGAAGCCGACCGCGAGAAGCATCGTATCCGAGCCCGCATTGACGAACGCCACTGCGAACAGACCGGCCAGCGCGAAAGCAGTGATCGCCGTCTTCTTGCGGCCGAATTTCTCCAGCGCGAACATCATGCAGACGCTGGCACAGGGAAACGCCAGCGTCATCCCGAAGGTATAGGTCAGCGATTTGGTGATGGTCATGCCGCGATCAGCCATCATGTTCGGCAGCCAGGTGCCAAGTCCGAGGGCCACACCGAAGAACGCGACGAAGCAGACCATCGCGGCGATGACTCGGCCGCGATAGTGGCGGAACACCACACCGATCGGATCGCTGTGCGAGTTGCTCGCCGCATCATTGATCAGCGTTACGCCAGCGGGCGGCCGTTTGAGGCCCATTCGCTCCAGGAGGTCGAGCGCCCGGTCACCCTGGCCGTGCGTTGCCAACCAGCGGGGTGATTCCGGCAGCGAGAAGCGGAACAGGAACACGATCAATGCGCACAAGCCGATCACGATCCAGCAGCCGCGCCAGCCCAGGGAGTCGCGAAAGGCCAGTGCGAACAGTGTCGACAGCGGCCAGGAAAATGCCCCGCCGATCAGCTGCACGCCGGCCACGAAACGGCCGCGGATGTTCTTCGGTGCATACTCGCCCGCGTAGGCAAAGCACAGCGGCTGCTCTGCTCCCAAACCGATCCCGGCGATGAATCGTAGGGCTGCAAGCCAGATATAATCCGGCGAGAAGGCTGCCGCGATTGTCGCGGTGCCATAGAGCAGCAGGTTGAACTGATAGACTGTCTTGCGGCCGAACCTGTCGGTGAATTCACCCTGTGCCACGGTACCGATGAACAGGCCGAACAAGGTAGCACTCGCCACGGTGGCGATCTGCGGCGCGGTCGCGAAACCGCTGCGCGTCATGTCGGGGATCAGCGAGCCCAGAATGACGTAGTCGGCAACATCGAAGAAATAGCCGGCGGCAATCAGCGCGAATACGCGGTAGTGCAGCGGGCTCATCCGGGCATCGTCCATCGACGTGCCGACGAAGCCCTCGATGGTCTGGGCCATGCGGTATTCCTCCCCTGAGGCGCGCCGCTTTTGCGGCTATAAGTGCAGCGTCGCAGGGGAGTGGAGTCCCGTCAATCCGACTGCATTGTCAAATGTGGCCCAGCCATCCACGGCTCAATCAACGCGTGGCAGGTCGCGGGTCTTCGTCAGCCTTCGCGAATTTTCTCCCAAGCACTGCTCCGGCGACCACGCCGCGAACCATGTAGCGCCGGACACTCAATGCCAGCGCGAAAACAGGCAGCGTGATCATCGTGGCCGCCGCCATCTCCCGGTCACGGCCTCCAGTGGGGGAAGCTGCTTTTGCGCCCACTCCGTTTATGGGTGCACGGACACCATGAAATGCAGCCCCGCTGAACCGCATCCGCAGCGATGGCCGGGAGCGTGGCCGCGGCAGCACCCGCCGCAAAAAAAGCTGCGCCGGTACAGAGCAGCCAATGGTGGCGTGGGACGATTTGCGATCCTTGATTGGATCGTGCCGGCCCCCGGCTGGCCGAGTCAGCGCTGGTTCGATTAGATGGACGCGATGGAACGAACGGGCCATGGGGGGAACGGCAATGCAGGCAGACTACGTCATCGTGGGTGCGGGCTCGGCGGGGTGCACCTTGGCCAACCGCCTGACAGAGGATGCCGGCACACGCGTGGTACTGATTGAGGCCGGCGGCCGGGATTGGAATCCGCTAATCCATATTCCTGCCGGCTACATGAAGCTGCTGGAGCATCCGACGCTCACCTGGGGCTTCAAGGCGGAATCCGATCCCGGCACCAATGGCCGTGCCATCAACTACCCGCGTGGGCGGGTACTCGGCGGATCGAGTTCGATCAACGGCATGATCTATGTCCGCGGCCAACCGGAGGACTTCGATCACTGGGCCCAACTCGGCAACCGCGGCTGGTCGTGGGACGACGTGCTGCCATTCTTTCGCAAGGCCGAAAACTGGGAAGGCAAGGAGGACGCGGTGCACGGCAAAGGTGGACCGTTGTTCACCTCGCACGGGCGGGATCGGCCGCTGCTGTGCCAGGCTGCGGTCGAGGCCGGCAAGCAGCTCGGGCTGGAATACCGCGAGGATGTCAATGACCTGCCTCCCGGCGCGGGGAATGGCATCGGCTGGGTGCAGCAGACGCGCGGTGGACGACGTCGGGCGAGCACGGCGCGCAGCTATCTGCGGCCCGCGATGAAGCGGCCTAACCTGCAGGTCGTCACCGGAGCGCTGGTGCATCGCGTGCTGCTCGATGGTATGCGCGCGGTTGGCGTCGAGTATTCGCGCAATGGCACAGTGGAGCGCGTCACGGCTGCGGGTGAAGTGATCCTGTCGGCCGGTGCGATCGGTTCACCGCATATTCTCCAGCTTTCCGGCATTGGCGATCCGGAGCATCTTGATCGGGTCGGTATCGACGTGCATCACGCGCTGCGAGGCGTCGGCCGAAATATGCAGGACCATTATCTCGCGCGAATTTCCTGCACTGTACAGGGTGCGCCCAGTTTGAACGGCCAATCCCGCGGACTCGGTCTGGCCGGGCAGGTGCTGCGCTATGTCGCGACCGGCCGCGGCATCCTGACCTACGCGGCATCGTTGGTCGCGGCTTCCGTAAAGGTGCTGGAGGAATCCGCCACACCCGATGTGCAATGCCTGTTCGCCCACGGCAGCTATGCGCCAGGCGTGTCGCGCCAGTTGGACAATTTGCCGGGCATGACGTGCGGCATGTGGCAGATGCGCCCGCAGAGCCGCGGCTACGTCGAGGCACGCTCGCCCCGACCCGAGGAACAGCCGAGCATCAATCCGCGCTATTTCAGCGAGGAGACTGATCGGCGCGCGGCTATCGGTGGCCTGCGCTGGATCAGAAAGCTGTTCGCTGCGCCGGCCCTGGCGCGATACGTCGTGGCCGAGACCGTGCCGGGCAAGGACGTACAGACGGATGACGAGCTGCTGCATTATGTCCGGCAGACCGGCGGCACGGTGTTCCACGCGACCTGCACCTGCAAGATGGGCCAGGATATGATGGCGGTGGTGGACGATCGGCTTCGAGTGCACGGACTGGAGCGCCTGCGGGTGATCGATGCTTCGGCAATGCCGGCGGTCACCTCTACCAACACAAATGCGCCGACCATCATGATTGCGGAAAAGGGTGCAGCGATGGTGCGCCAGGATGCACGGTCCATGGCTGGGTGAGTGTCCCGGCCGGTGGAATAACGGCGGACTAAGTGTCTATCCGGGAACATCTTGAATCGTTGGAATCACTTGTGATTCGCTTGCGGCGGAGCGATTCGCAGGAGCCGGGGGATGTGGACGAACGAGAACCGTGGTCGGTATGACCGAAGCAAGCTACGCTATCCGAGCGACCTGACGGACGAGGAATGGGCACTGATCGGTCCGCTGATCCCCCCCGCGAAGCGCGGCGGCAACAAGCGAACGGTCAACGAACGCGACGTGGTTGACGGCGTGATGTACATCCTCAGCACGGGCTGTCAGTGGGCTGCACTGCCGAAGGATCTACCGCCACGCAGCACGGTCAACGACTATCTG
>DATAPW010000238.1:0-8690 GCA_036265005.1 Acetobacteraceae bacterium
CCCGCGAAGCGCGGCGGCAACAAGCGAACGGTCAACGAACGCGACGTGGTTGACGGCGTGATGTACATCCTCAGCACGGGCTGTCAGTGGGCTGCACTGCCGAAGGATCTACCGCCACGCAGCACGGTCAACGACTATCTGCGCCGCTGGGACGATGACCGCACACTGGATCGTATCCATCACGCGCTTTACGTGAAGTGCCGGGAACTGGCCGGGCGAGAGGCCAGTCCGACCGCCGCGATCATCGACAGTCAGAGCGTCAAGAGCGCGGAAAAAGGGGGGTCTCGATCGATCCTTGCGGGTATGACGCTGGCAAGAAGATCAAAGGCAAGAAACGTCATCTCACGGTAGATACCGAAGGTCTGCTGCTGTGTGCCATCATTCATGCGGCCGACATGCAGGACCGCGACGGCGGCGTCTTGCTGATGAGCACGATGTTCGGCCTGTTCCCGTTCCTGCTGAAGCTCTACGCCGACAGTGGCTACCAGGGGCCGAAGTTTCGACAGGGATTGCAGCGCGTCTGCCGCCAGATCAACGTGGAGATCGTCAAGCGGACCGACGTCGGAAAATTCGTCGTGTTGCCCAGGCGATGGGTCGTCGAGAGGACCATCGCCTGGCTCAACCGGTGCCGCCGTCTCGCCAAGGACTGGGAATGCCTGAACCGAAACGGCCTCGCGTTCCTGCGCTGGGCCTCCGTCCGACTGATGATCCGAAAGTTATGTCAGGAAACGAGATGATCCCGGATGGACTCTGAGGGAGGAAACCGCAATGCCGAATACGATCGGCCGGCGCGCCGCACTGAAGTTGCCGCTGGCGGGAGCGGCCGCCGCACTTGGCTGCCCCATCATCGGGCATGCAGCACAGAACACCCTGCGCTATGTGCCCTACTCGAATCTGATTGTGTTCGATCCGGTGTGGGCAATTTCGATCATTGGCCTCGAGCACGCCTATTTGACCTGCGATCAGCTCTACGGTCTGGACGAGGCTTTCGTTGTCCAGCCACAGATGGCCGCCGGCCATGAGCTTTCCGCCGACAAATTGCGCTGGCGCTTCACCCTTCGCGACGGGTTGGTGTTCCACGACGGTGATAAGGTGGTTGCCGCCGATTGCGTGGCCTCGATCAACCGATGGTCCAGGCGTGACCCTTTCGGTGTGCGAATGGCAGGTCTCCTCGACGAGATGAAGATCATCGACGACACGACATTCGAAATCCGCCTGAAGCGCCCGTATGCTCATATGCTGTACGGCCTCGGCGCCACCACCTGTTTCATCCGACCCGAACGTCTGGCCAGGACCGACATCAGCACGCAGATCACGGACGCAACCGGCAGTGGCCCATTTCGTTTCCTCGCGGACGAATTCGTCACCGGTTCGCATGCCGCCTACGCCCGACATGAGGGTTATGTGCCCCGGCAGGAAAACGCATCGAGTTGGGCTGGCGGCAAGATGGCCCACTTCGAACGTGTCGAGTGGAAATTCATCCCTGATCCCGCGACCGCTGCGGCGGCGCTACAGACTGGCGAGGTGGATTGGGTCGAACGTCCGCTGTTTGACCTGATCGCAAAATTGAAAGCCACCTCCGGCGTGTCCGTGGACCTGGTCGATCCGTTCGGCTTTTTCGCCGTCCTCTGGCTCAACAACGCCGCACCGCCATTCGACAACGCCAGGTTGCGTCATGCGATCCTGCCGGCCCTGAAGCAGGATGACGTCGTGAAGGCGGTACTTGGTGACCTGCCAGGCCTGTCACAGACCAGGATGGGGATGTTCACACCCGGATCGCCGTTCGCCTCGGATGCCGGCATGGACATCATCACCGGCCGGCGCGACGTGCCCCTGGCGAAGCGGCTGATCGCCGAATCCGGCTACAAGGGCGAGACAATCGTCATCATGGCGCCGGAGATCCCGGAATCGCGCGCGATGGCCGAAGTCACCAGGGCGCTGTTCCAGGAGCTTGGCCTCAACGTCGACTACCAGGGGATGGACTGGGGCACTTTGTCGGCACGCGCCCGCAGCACCGATCCCGCAGTGCGCGCCGGTTGGAGCTGCTACTGTGTCGGGTGGGCAGGGCTGTGGCCGGCAGTGCCAGGCAGCAATATTCCGCTTGGCGGGGTGAAGCCGAAACCGGAGATGGAGGCACTGCGCACCGCCTGGTTCGATGCGCCCGACCTGACGACGCAGAAGCAGCTCGCCGAGAGGATGCAACTGGTCGGCTTCGAGGATCCGCCGTTCATCCCGCTTGGTCAGTATTTCATCCCGTATGCTTACCGGACGGGACTGACCGGGTTCGTCCGCGCGCCGATCACGGCGCTATGGAACGTCCGCCGGAGCTGACGCGGTGGCTTGCACGAAGCATTAACGAAAGCCGGAGATAATTGGGCTCTCGCCGAAGACCGGACGAGCCGAAAGCGCGGGTTCACGTGGAGCCGAACAGTCCCTGTCCGAACCAGTTGATCGGGCTGTCGCAGGCGCAACTGAATGAGGTGATGCAGCGTCATGCGCTGTTCCGCCAGTCGCTTCCTGGCGGCCGCCGTGCCGTGCTGGCCGGCTACGACCTGTCAGGCCTCGACCTGACTGGCGCCGACCTGTCGCATTCGGACCTGACCGGTTCATCGTTCTTTGCCGCCAACCTGAGCGGTTGCCGGTTCGACTGCGCGACCATGTATGCCTGCGATTTCCGCGAGGCCAACCTGGAGAAGGCCAGCATGATTCACGCCGACCTGCGCGGCTGCTACTTCGGTGGCGCGGTGCTGATCGGCGCCAATCTGTTCGAGGCGGATCTGCGCGCCGGAGCCCATGTCACCCGCGACAAGCGTGGGGATTTCCACGTGGTGGCGCCACAGGACAGGCCGACCGTTGCATCGACGCCGGGGTTCTCGGGTGCCGATCTGACCAACGCCACCCTGGCAGGGGTCATCGCGGTCAAGACGGATTTCTCCGAAGCGGTCATGCGCGGGTGCAAGTTGGTTCGGGCGCATATCCGCGGCGCCAACTTTACCGGCACCAACCTGCAGGATGCCGATTTCGCACAGGCCGATACCCGGGAGGCCTGCTTCCGCGGAGCCGTCATCTCGGGGGCGAACTTCGATTACACCAACCTTGCCGGCGCCGATCTGCAGGACGTGTTGTCGGACAAACCGAGTGGGCGCCTGCTGGGAGAGCTGAACGCCAGCCTGGACGAACTGCTGCGCCTGCACATGGAATTCATTGAGAGTTGTGGCGCCGCCGGGGCCGCGCTCGACCTGAGCGGGTTCGACCTGCGCGGCGCGGGCGTGTTTGCCGGCGTGTGCCTGACCATGCTGACCGCACCGCGCGCGGTGTTCTACGGGCTGGACTTTTCCGGCACGGCGCTTCAGGCGGCACGCTGCCCCAAGGCCGATTTCCGCGACTGCCGGTTCAATGGCGCGGACCTGCGCGGTATCGTGTTGACCGGGGCAACCTTGAACGGCGCGTCGATGCGGGGTGTGAAGCTGCGGGCCCTGGCGATCGATGATGCACGCAGGATGGTATCGGACCTGTCAGGCGCAAGCCTGCGGCATGCTGATCTGAGAGACGTCGACCTGCGCGGCGTGCTGCTGGCGGGTGCCGACCTGTCGTTCGCGGACCTGACAGGCGCCGACCTGACCGGCGTGGACCTGACCGGCACCAGGCTGTCGGCCGCGAAGGTATCACGGGAGCAACTCGATAGCGCCAGGAGCGCGGCTATCGCGGGGGTGTGACCTGGGTCGTGCCGGATTCCCATGGCGAGGAGCGCAAGGATGCTTTGATTCTCGCCATGGCGACGCCCGGACCGAGCCTCAATCCGGCAGACGCGTGGACTGCCAGGAGACCATCTGCCACTGCCCGCCCTTGTTGGCGTAGACATCGGTGAACCGCACGCCAAATGCATTCGGCTTGCCGTTGGACGTCACGCGAATACGGGCAATGCCGGTCAGCACGACGGCATTGCCGAGGTCCTGTGCCTTCACCTCGGACGGTTCGACGGCGTTGTACACCGTGGCGCCGGACTCCATTGCGCCGATCAGGCTCTTCTTGGTGTCCAGGCGCGCCGATGAATGGCAGTAGATGAGATCGTCCGAGAGCAGCGTATTCAACGCGGCAACATCCTTCCGTGCCATTGCGTCCATGCGCTTCCTGTCGAGCTCGATGATCATCTGTCCGTTGTCCGCCATCGGTTTCTCTCCCTACTATCCGCCTTCGATGATCACAGCCTAACCACCCGTGCGCAGGCGAGGCAAGCAGATGACCGATGCGACCAACGCGTTCGTTCCGGGCCCACGGGTCATTGTCGAAGGTGCGCCGGATGGTCCGCTTGCGGGCCTGACTTTCGCGGCAAAGGATCTGTTCGACGTCGCCGGCTATCCGACCGGCGGGGGCAACCACGATTGGGCCCGCGCCAATCCGGTGCCGACACGGCATGCCTGGGCTGTGCAGACCCTGCTCGATGCCGGAGCCACGCTGATCGGCAAGACCATCACGGACGAAGTCTCTCTCGGCATTCTGGGCGAGAACGCGTTTGACGGCACGCCGCTCAACACCGCGGCGCCTGATCGGGTGCCAGGTGGTTCGTCGTCGGGATCAGCCGCTGCGGTCGCCGCCGGACTGTGCGATACGGCGCTTGGCACCGACACCGGCGGTTCGGTGCGCGTGCCGTCGAGCTTCTGCGGTCTGTACGGCATCCGTCCGACGCACGGACGCCTCGACATGACCGGCATGTTGCCGCAGGCGCCAAGCTCCGACACCACGGGTTGGTTCGCGCGCGACGCTGCGACTTTCGCCAGGGTGTCGAGTGTCCTGCTCGGCGAGGCGGTCCCCGATACGCTGCCGACCAGGCTGATCATCGCGGTTGACGCATTCGGCTTTGCCGATGCTGCTGTGGCCGCGGCGCTGCAGCCGTTAGTCGATCGGCTGGCGGACGTGATCGGCACCGCCCGCGAAGAGGTTATGGCGCCGCAGGGTCTCTCGGTCTGGTCGCGTGCCCAGCGGACCCTGCAGCCGCATGAAGCATGGCAGACCTTCCGGCCGTGGGTCGAGCGCGACAACCCGCGCATGGCTTTCGGTGTCGCGCGCGGTTTGATCACCGGTTCGATGATCTCGGAAACCGATCGCAGTTGGGCCGAGTTGATGCGCCAGGAGGCGCGCGCGCGGATGGCCTACCTGCTGCCGCCTGGCACAATCCTGTGCCTGCCGACGACGCCGTTCCCGGCGCCGATGAAGGGTTTGCCGTTGCCGATACTGGGACCGATGCGCGATCGGATCACCTGCCTTTGCGCGCACGGCGGACTGACCGGTGTGCCGCAGGTCAGCCTTCCCGGCGCCACGATGGGCGGGCTGCCGATCGGTCTGTCCATCGTTGGCGGCCGTGGCGCCGATGCGGCACTCGTTGCCGTCGCGATGGCAATGGAGGCGCAGCGCTGACGTTTACTTGGTGCCGTACAAGCGATCGCCGGCATCGCCGAGACCAGGATGGATGTAGCCGTGCTCGTCCAGCGCGCGGTCCACCGCAGCGGTGAATACCGGCACGTCTGGGTGGTCCTGGCCAAACACCTGCAAGCCCTCGGGTGCAGCGATCAGGCAGGTGAAACGAATTTCCCGTGCGCCGGCCTGCTTCAGGCGCGTTACCGCGGCGCTGGCGGAATGGCCCGTCGCAAGCATCGGATCCACCACCACAGCCAGGCGCTCGTTCACATCGTCCGGCAGCTTCACATAGTATTCCACCGGCATCAGCTTTACCGGATCACGGTACAGCCCGATATGACCCACCCGGGCCGACGGCACGAGGTCCAGCATGCCGTCCAGGATGCCGTTGCCTGCGCGCAGGATGGACACGAAACATAGCTTCTTGCCGACCAGACGCGGTGCCTGCATGACCTCCAGCGGCGTTTCTATCTGCACGGTTTCCAGCGGCATGACGCGAGTGACCTCATAAGCCATCAGCAGGCTGATCTCGCGCGCGAGCTGGCGAAATTGCGCAGTCGGCGTGTGCCTGTCGCGCAGCAGTGTCAGTTTGTGCTGGACCAGCGGATGATCGACGAGGGTCACATTGGGATAGCTGCTCATGGGATGCGCCGCTTCAAAGTGTTATCGCGAGGAACGCGGCGACCGACCGCCCAAGCCTGTCGCTGAACCATTCCTGCAATGACAGTCCGACGCGGGACTGGCCCAGTCAACCGGGCAATGAACGCGAGGCCGGCTCTGTTGCGGCTGGAAACC
This sequence comes from Acetobacteraceae bacterium, assembly GCA_036265005.1. Classification (GTDB taxonomy): domain Bacteria; phylum Pseudomonadota; class Alphaproteobacteria; order Acetobacterales; family Acetobacteraceae; genus JAMXLO01. The sequence continues at coordinate 6,211 of DATAPW010000238.1, forward strand.
TTGTGCCACACTGCACAGAACAGGGGGGCCGCCGAATGCCTGACCAGTCGCAATCGCCAGCCGCGGCACTGTCGCGCCGAAATCTGCTGGCTTCCGCCGGCGTCGCATTTGGCGGCGCCATGATCGGCGTGCCGCGCAGCGCTGGTGCGGCCACGACCATATCCATGCAGATCGGTTGGCTCGCCGGCGGCAATCAGTTGGGCGATATCGTCGCCAAGCAACTCGGCTATTTCTCCGATGAGGGGCTGACGCTGGAGATTATGCCGGGTGGCCCCAACAATGATGGCGTGGCAATTGTCGCATCCGGTCGCGCGGCGGTCGGTCAGCTTTCGTCCAGCCCATCCCTGATGCTGGCCGCGTCGCAGGATATCCCGATCACCTGCTTTGCCGTCGGTGCCCAGCAGCACCCTTACGCTTTCTTCTCATTGGCGAAGAATCCGGTGCATCAGCCGGCAGATTTCCGCAGCAAGAAGGTCGGCATCCAGGCGACAGGGGTGATCCTGCTGCGCGCGCTGCTGGCCAAGAACAATATCGATCCGAAAGACGTGGAAATCGTCACGGTCGGGTCCGAGATGACGCCGCTGATGACCGGGCAGGTGGACGTCGTGACGGGTTGGGTAACCAACACCACGGCGATGCGCGTGCTGGGACCGGATCACGTGACACTGAAGCTATGGGATGCCGGGGTACGCCTCTATGCACTGCCGTATTATGCCACCACCGACACGCTGCGTACTAATCGCGATGCGCTCGAGCGCTTCCTGAAGGCATCCGGACGCGGCTGGGAGTACGCCTACAACAATCGCGACAAGGCGATCGAGCTGCTGGTGAAGGAGCTTCCCAACCTCGTCGCCAAGGACGAACGCGAGGCAGCCGACGTGATGCTCGGCGCGGAGTTCAACCAGACCACCAGGGCCAACGGTTGGGGCGCGATGGATCCGGCGGTGTGGCAGGAACAGATCGATCTCTACGCGAAGCTCGGTCAGTTCTCCAAGCGCACGCCGGCACTGGCCGAAGTCATGACGATGGACGTGCTGCAGGCCACGCACGATAGCCGTCCTCGCATCGGATGAACGATGCGGCCGGTTCGACGGTCGCGGCGCTGGACTGCGGCGGTGTCTCGGTCCGCTTCATAAGCGAACAGCGTTCGGTGACCGCGCTGCAGAATGTGTCGGTCACCGTGCGGCAGGGGGGCTTCCTGTCTCTGCTCGGACCCTCGGGTTGCGGCAAATCGACACTGCTGCGGGTCATCGCCGATATCGTGCAACCCACCGCCGGCAGCGTGAGCGTCCTCGGCCAGGCCCCGGCGATTGCCCGACGAAACCGGCAGATCGGCTTCGTCTTCCAGGACGCAACGCTCCTGCCATGGCGCAACGCCATGCAGAACGTTCGCCTGCCATTGGAGGTGGGCGGTCGCACGGCGCTGCCGCCCGATGCGCGCTCGCCTGAGGAACTGCTGGCCCTGGTTGGCCTGAATGGCTGGGAGCATGCGTTGCCGCACGAACTATCCGGCGGCATGCGCCAGCGCGTCGCGATCGCCCGCGCGCTGCTCGGCGGTCCGCGGCTGCTCCTCATGGATGAACCGTTCGGTGCGCTCGACGAGATCACGCGCGATCGACTGAACGAGGAGTTGCTGCGCATCTGGCAGGAAACCGGCACGACAATCGTGTTCGTGACGCACAGCATCTACGAAGCGGCATTCCTTGGACAGCAGGTCATGGTGATGGCGGCGCATCCTGGCCGTGTGCGCGATGTGGTCGCAGTGGATCTACCGACACCCCGCCGCGTGGCCCTGCGAGAGACTCCGGCATTCGTTGCCCTTGCCGCTCGGCTGCGCGGGTTGCTGGAGAGTGGCTGAGTCCGGCCAGGACCGGGCGTCCGACTCCCCCGTCCCGTCGCTGCGCGCTATCCTGTCGCCAATGCGTGGGAGGAGACCGCAATGGCGACCAAGGTCCTGCTCGTCAACACCGCCGCCGAAACGGTCCAGGAGGCGCGCCAACTGACGCCACACGGCTTCGAGTTGATCGTCGCACCGCCAGGCAGCGCCGACTATGCGGCAGCACTGGCCGACACCGAATACCTGCTCGGCAACGTGGATCGGATGGATGAAGATTTCTATCGTTCAGCCCCGCGACTGCGGCTCGTCCAGCTGTTCAGCGCCGGCTACAACCACGTCGATCTCGAAGCGGCGCGCCGGGCTGGCGTGCCGGTTGCCAACAACGGCGGCGCCAATTCGCGTGCAGTGGCGGAACACACGATCCTGCTGATGCTCGCGGTGTATCGCCGCCTCGTACCCCAGCACGAGATGACCTCAGGCGGACGCTGGCGCGGTAACCAGCCAATGCCGACGTTCTACGAAATGCATGGCAAGACGCTTGGCATCATCGGCCTGGGGACGATTGGCAAACGCGTTGCCCGCATCGCCGCCGGCGGCTTCGACATGCGCATCCAGTACAACGACATTGTCCGTTTGAGCGAGG
>DATAPW010000239.1:0-4934 GCA_036265005.1 Acetobacteraceae bacterium
CAACGAATACGCGGTGCGCGTCGTATAAGGGAAACGTGTAAAACACCTCGCCGCGGACCGTGATCCGCGGGTGATCGCGGAACCGCTCGAGGTCCACCCCGTCCCCCACAGACCCCACGACCGTCAGCCGTGTTTCGTAGCCGAATTCCTGCTCGACCAGCGGCAGCACCTCGTCCACGAACCAGCACAGCCCATCGTAGTTCGGCGAGTCCGGCGCCGCGAACGCGCCGACGAACAATAGTCCAGAACGATCCTTCCAAGGACGTGGCGTCAGCGTCAATGCCCGCACATGACCCAGCACGCGGACATCGGACAGCCCCAGGTCGCGCAGGATTTGCGCCTCAGTCCCGTTCACCGCCACGATACTTTGGCGGAAATAGGCGTTCGCCAACTCCCGCCGGATCGCATCCTGCCTGTCGAACGGCTGCGTGCAATGATGCAGCGCGTGGCGGCGGGCATCGCGGGTGGCTGCTATAGCCTCCGTATCAAGCACGACGTGTACGCCGCCCAGCACATCCACGCCGCCACGCTCGAGGACCGGCTTTACCCGATCCAGGTTATGGGTCCGGGCAATCCAGATTGTATCGAAGCTGCCGCGCCGGCTGACCAGGAAAGGCTCCAGCGCATCCAGGCACCCGTCGTGCATGACCTCGACCGTATCGGGCAGGTCGGCATAGACCGCGGCCAGATCGAATGTCTTGCGAATCACCGGGAACACCGTGACCCGATACCCCATCTCCGCCATCATCCGAATGATGTCGTTGCTGCGGACAAAGCCGGTGCCCAAAGCGCGCAACGGCACCTGGTCCTCGATAAACAAGATCCGCCCGCGCGGCTTGTCGACCGATCGGGCGAACAGTTCCGCACGACTGTCCTTGGCATAGTGGAAGCGAAGCGTGTTGAGATGTTTCTTGAGGAAAATCTCCCGCGCCTCCGCGATCCGCGCGTCCACGTCTGCTACCGCATCTGTCGAGCCATATTCCAGGTGATGCACCACGACCGACGGATCGTAGACAACCCGATAACCCGCGCGGTGAATTCTAAGGCACATGTCAGCATTTTCGTAGTAAGCGGGGGCGAATGCCGTGTCGAAGCCGCCGCGGTCGCGCACCACGTCCGTGCGTGCGAGCAGGAATACCGCCGAACAGAAATCGACGTCGCGGACAAAATTCGCCTCCGGGCAGAGCGGAGACTGGTCGCGCAGGTAGCACGTCGTCCAGCCGTCGCGCCAGACGATGCAGCCGGCCTCCTGCAGCACGCCGTGGGTGCGTATGATCTTGCCACCCACAGCGCCGATGCGGGGGTCGGAGCGCAGCCGAGCCAGGGCGGCGGCGACTGCGCCGGCGGCAAGCTCCACGTCGTTGTTCAGGTACAAAACCGCATCCGCCGCGACGAGTTCGAGGCCGGCGTTGCAGCCGCTGATGTAACCGACGTTGGTCTCGAACCGGACCAGACGAGCCCCGGTTACATAGCGGGCGATGTGGCGGGTTTCGTCGGTCGACCCGGAGTCAACCAGTATCAGTTCGATAGCGCCGCCGTGGCTCTGGCGCAGCGATGCCAGCGCCTGGAGCGTGAGGGCGAAGTTGTCGTGCAGGACCATCAGCACGCTGAGATCGGGCGGCCCGTCGATGTCGAAACGCAGCTTGTTGCGGCCGTGGGCCGGCAGCAAGGAGCTTGCTTTGGCGCGAAACAGGGCTTTCGCCCCGCCCTCCAGCGCCTGGTCCGGCGTGGGCAGGGGCCTGCCGCCGTTCGGTGCCCGCTCGGACACAGCAATGTGGCGCAGAGCGGAGCGGACGTCGAACGTCCTGGCCTCGTCGAGGCTGTAGGACGCGATCGGGTCCAGGGACGGATGCGGGCGCAGGCCGGCAAGCAGCCCGTATTGCACGAAGTGGCGCAGCAGCCCCGCGCGGGTATCGGCGGCATCGTCGAGCTGCGAACGGTAGTAGTCGAGCGAGAATAAGCGGCTGGGATCGATCAGGTCGCCGCACAGCAGGGCGTACAGGGCCTCGATCGTCGGTTTTTCCCCCAGCAGCGTGGGGTCGGTTTCGCGAATGTAGCGGAGGTCGATCAGCGGATGGGGCGAACGCAATTCCGTAAGCGTTGCGGCCAGCCCACGTGGTCTGGGCGGCCAAGGCCATGATCTAATGCCTTCATGGAGACGAACGCGAGGCGATCCGAGGATGCTGAGCAGCTAGAGAGCGCTCATACGAGCAGTCATAAGAGCGCTCGCATTCGACCGATTGAATTGATTACCCGCAACGAGCGGCGCCGCCGATGGACGGTAGAGCAAAAGCAGATGATCGCGGCACAGAGTCTGTTGCCCGGAGCGTCAGCAACGGACGTGGCGCGCCAGCACGGCATCGGCACCGGCCAACTGTATAATTGGCGCAAGGCGTTGCTGGCGGCGCAGCCGGCTGGACGTTTTGCCCGGGTTGAGGTTGCACCCGCCAGGTCGTTGCTGTGCGCTGTGCAGGACAGCATGAGCGCCGCGTCCACGCCGGCAGCCAGACAAGCGCAACCTGCAAGCCTGATCGAGATTGTCTTGCCGACCGGCACGACGCTGCGTGTGGACGCGCAAGTCGAGCCGCGTGCCTTGCGCCGCATTGTGGCGGCGCTGCGTGGATGATCACTCTGCCATCGGGCATTCGGGTGTGGCTGGCCTGCGGCCATACCGATATGCGCAAAGGCATGGACGGGCTGGCGATGCTGGCGCAGCAGGCGCTGACCGAAGATCCGTTCAGCGGCGCCTTGTTTGCCTTTCGCGGCAAACGCGGTGGCCTGGTCAAGCTGCTTTGGTTTGACGGACAAGGCATGTGCCTGTTCAGCAAACGGCTGGAGAAGGGCCACTTCGTGTGGCCGGCGAGCCCTACCGGAAGGGTGTCGCTCAGTCCGGCGCAACTGTCGATGCTGCTGGAAGGCATCGACTGGCGGATGCCCCAGCGCACACGCCGTCCGGAGCTGGCGGGCTGATGCGCCGACTCACGCCAGAGTCATTCGACCCGATTCGCAACGATGTTGCAGCCTGCGTGCATGTTCACCGCGTCCACCGATCTGCCCGAAGATCCGGCCATCTTGCAAGCGATCCTGCGGGCAGCGTTGGCCGAGATCGAGCGGCTGCACCTGCTGATCGCTGGCATGCGGCGCAACCGCTTCGGCCGCCGCTCCGAGAAGCTGGGCGACGAGGCGGCACAACAAGGCAGCGAAGACCTCGAGCAGGCCCTGGCCGAGAAGATGGCTGCACTACAAGCGGCAACCCAGCCGTCGCAGGCGCTCGGGGCGAAGACCAAGCCGAACATCAGCGAGCCACCGAAGCGCAACCGCGGCGCGCTTCCCGCGCATCTGGCGCGGGTCGAAGTCCTGGTCGACATCAAGGACAAAGCCTGTGCCTGCTGCGGCGGTTCGCTGCATCAGATCGGCGAAGACCAAGCCGAGATGCTTGACTATATCCCTGCCCAGTTGCGCGTGCGGGTGATCCGCCGGCCGCGATATGGCTGTCGCGCCTGCGAAAACGCCGTGGTTCAGGCCGCCGCGCCGGATCGGCCAATCGACGGCGGCATGGCGACAGAAGCACTCGTGGCGCAAGTGCTGATCGGCAAGTACAGCGACCATATTCCATTGTATCGCCAGTCGCAGATCTTCGCGCGGCAGGGCATTACCTTGGACCGATCTACATTATGCAACTGGGTGGGTCGGGCCTGCTGGTGGCTGGCCCCACTGCACGAACTGATGCTGAGCACGGTTCTGTCGTCGCCCAAGGTGTTTGCCGACGACACGACATTGCCAGTGCTCGACCCCGGCAATGGCCGCACCAAAACCGGGCGGCTTTGGTGCTATGCCGTCGACAATCGGCCTTGGCAGGGACCTGGGCATCCCGCCGCAGCCTACGTCTACAGCGAGGATCGCAAGGCGAACCATCCCGTGCTTCACCTCAAGGGCTTTCGTGGGCTGCTTCAGGTCGATGGCTATGCCGGGTTCGGCCGCCTGGTGAAGGCGGATGATGGACCCCAACTGGCGTTCTGTTGGGCCCATGCGCGTCGCAAGTTTCACGAGATCCACGTTGCCACGAAGTCGCTGCTTGCGGAGGAAGCCCTGCGGCGGATCGCGGCACTGTATGAGATCGAGGCCGATATCCGGGGGCAGACCGCCGAGGAACGCCGCCGGGTGCGGCAGGAATTCAGCCGCCCGCTGGTCGAGACCATGCACACCTGGCTGAACGAGAACCTGGAACGCATCTCCGGTCGATCGACGCTGGCTCAGGCGATCCGCTACGCACTCAACCACTGGACCGGGTTGATCCTGTTCCTCGATGACGGCCGTCTGGAACTGGATACCAACACCGTCGAGCGGGCCATGCGTCCCGTCGCACTCGGTCGAAAAAACGCTTTGTTCGCCGGTTCGGACAGCGGCGGCGAACACTGGGCTTTGGTCGCAACGTTGATCCATACAGCGAAGCTGAACAAGCTCGATCCGCTGGCCTGGTTGACGGATGTCCTCGAGCGCATCGTCTCCGGACGCACCAAGCGGAATGAAGTGCATACGTTGCTGCCGTGGAACTGGAACCCAGCAAACCAGGCGCCGCTGACAAACTCGGCTTAGCCGTCACACCCTCGTGGGGTCACCGCTACGCTTACCAAACAAGGAAGATCTTGTCATCTAATCCGGGGAGGTAACAATGAACAGACGCGCATTTTTGGCGACAACGGCGGCTACGGCGACGGCTGCGGCGGTGAAAGCGGCATCTGCGGCGACCGTGACGCCCTTCGGCGAAACGGGCGTTCCGACCAGGGCGACGGAGCCGTTACCTTTGGGGCCGTTGTCCGGCTCGGTCTATCCGGATCCGCACTTGGAATCCATGGTGAAGCCCAAGGAGCCAACCTTCGGGCCTGCCGGTTTCCCCGCCTTCGCCGGCACCATGGCCGTGGAGCGCATTGCGA
>DATAPW010000240.1:0-22495 GCA_036265005.1 Acetobacteraceae bacterium
CCGAACCCGCCGGAAATCGCCATCCGCCTGAGCGGTTCGCTCGACCATCCGACCCGGACGCCGGAACTGTCCGGGTTGTCGCGGTTCCTGGCGGAACGGGCACAGTAGGACGGAGGCAATCTGCCGACGGGTCGCTATCGGAATGATGGGTTTCCGCAGGAGGGTCAGCGCGCAGCGAAACCCATCAGCGCCACGCCAGGAACGCCAGCACGATCGCCGCCCACGCCAGCAGCAACGCGGACGAGGTGAACCAGGCATTCCAGAGCGTGGTCACGGTCCACGGCGAGACGCCGGCCCAACGGGCGGTGATGATCGCCGAACTCGACATCGGCGTCATGCTGACGCCGAGCCCCCAGCCCAGCATGCAGGCAAATGCGAGCACGGCCGGCGCCACGCCGAATGCCGCGGGATCCGGGATCACCGCGCCAACCAGCGCAACCACGGCAACCGGGTTCAAGCCAAGCTGCCCGGTGGCAATCGGCAGCAGCGGAATCAGCAACGGGATCGTCACCGGCGGCAGCGCGGCGAGCAGCGGGGTCAGGCCGATCGCCGGCAACACGCTGCCGATCGCGACGCCCATGAAGCCGGATCCGCCCAGCACTGTCGCCTCGCTGCGTAACGTCGGCACACGCAGCAGGAAGCGTTGGGCGCGACGGCGCAACAGGCCGGGCAACAACCGCGCGCCGGATGCGGCGAAGCGCCACGATTGCGCGACCAGCCACGCCAACGCGATCAGCGGCACCACCAATGTCACGCCGGTGACCAGTGAAATGCCGAACAGCCTTGCCGTGCCTTCGGCCAGCGCCATGACCAGCAGGATCAACCCGACGATGCGCCAGTGGATCGTCCAGGATTCGCTGGTCACCGGACGCGAGGCACCGCGCGTCTGCAGGCGCGCGCCGGACAAGCGGTCCTCGATCCACACGAGTGCCGTCATGCCGGCCGAGACGACGAACGCGAGCGGCAGCAGCAGCCGCATCGGAGCCGCCGGCACGGCGGTGGAAACGACAGCCGTCATGATGTTGATCGGGCTCCAGCAGTTCATCACGCAGAAGCCGCGATAGATCGCCAGCAGCATGCGTCGCGTGCGGATGCCCTGGATGTCTGCGGAACCGCCGGCGGATTCCAACGTGTTGGCGCGCATCACCATTGCCGCGAGCAGTTCGATGGCGCCGTATGACAGGGTGATGCCGAATACGTGCCCGCCGGCGGTCAGCGCCGCGTAACGCCGGCCAGGCGGTTGCGCGACGAGATGTTGGCCGCAGCGCCGCACCAGCGGGCTGGTCTCGGCAGCATCGCGCAACGTGGTCAGGGCGAGGAAGAACGCAGCGTAGGCGGCGCCGCGCCGCCATCCGGCGAGGAACAGTGCTGCCTTGTCGCTGGCCAGCGCCACGCCGACCATGCCGATGGCGAACAGCGCAATGAACAGCACCTGCGCGTAGCGCCGCTGGTTGCGGAATTCCAGCAGCAGGAAGAGCAGGATCGCCATGCCGCCGACATCGCCGGCGGAGGGCAGGTGCAGCAACTGATCGGCCAGCGTCGCGGCCCAGGCGAGGACAAAGCACCACGCGCTCATGGAAATCCAACTGTCATGGCAAAGCGATAGCCGTACCGGCATGGCACGCGGAAGCCCCACTCGTGTTTCCCGCGAAGGCGGGAATCCATGCGCCGCCGCACGGTGCCACAGCGCGTGGCTTCCCTCTTCGCGCGAATGAGGAGTGGGGCGACGGCTCACCATGACTGTGGGCGCCATCTCGCCACAAGGCCATGGGACGGCCCTCATCTGGACAGGGGGAAAGCGTCCGCGTAACGCTCGTGCCATACAACACACGCAACAGGGATCGCCATGCTGTTCGAATTCGACAACACGCCGAACGAGAATATCTACAAGCTGCTGGTTTCCACCATCGTGCCGCGCCCCATCGCCTGGGTCACCACGCAGGATATCGACGGCACGGTGAACGCCGCGCCGTTCTCGTTCTTCAACGCGGTGTCCGGCAACCCGCCGGTGGTCGCCATCGGCATCGGCGGCCGCGGTCCAGGCGACGTGAAGGACACCGGCGGCAATATCCGCCGTACTGGCCAGTTCGTCGTGAACCTGGTCAGCAATGCTCTGGCCGAGCAGATGAACATCACTGCGATCGACTTCGAGAAGGCAGTGAACGAGCTGGCCGAGGCTGGCCTGACCACCGCACCCTCATCACGCGTGAAACCACCGCGGATCGCGGAAAGCCCCGTGTCGTTCGAATGCGAGCGACTGGTCATCGTCGAAGTCGGCGTCGATCGCGCGGTGATCCTCGGCAAAGTCGTCGCCATCCACGTGGCTGACGAGTTCGTGCTCGATGCTGACAGGTGCTACATCGACACGCCGAAGCTGGATCTGGTCGGACGCATGCATGGCCGCGGCTGGTATGCGCGAACCACGGATCGCTTCGACATGCCGCGCATCGATGTCGCCGATTGGCCGCAACGCGCGAAGGCGGCGGAGTAGTCCCACCCGACGGTGCGTATCCTGCAGCCGCTGCGCGACGGCGCAGTGGCGGCGCTGTGGGGCGGGCTGGCAACTGCGGCGATCGGCGACCAGCTCTACACCGTTGCGTTGAGTTGGATCGCCGTCGCGGTGTTCGGCACTGCGGCGGGCTATCTTGCGGCGTTGCAGGCCATCGTCGTGCTGCTGACCGCTTTGCTATGCGGCAGCTGGGCCGATCGGCAGAAGCATCGTCCGGTGATGATCGCCGCCGACCTGGCGCGCGCTGCCGTGCTGATGCTGGTGGTCGCGGCATGGGCGATTCTGGGTCGGCCACCGGCCTGGGGCCTGGTGCTGGCGGTGCTGGTGCTTGCCGCCGGGCAGGCGTTCTTCCGGCCTGCACTGCAGGCCATCCTGCCGGAACTGGTGCCGGATGTTGCGCTGTTGCCGGCGACCAATGCGCTGCTCGATACCACCGAACGCATCGCCCGGCTGCTCGGCCCGGGGCTGGTGGCATTGCTGGCGGCGTCGCTGCCGATGATGCACTTCCTGTCGCTGGACGCAGCGACATTCGTGGTGTCCGCACTGGCGGTGCTGCTGATCGGTCGCCTACGTCGCTTCGTGCCGGTGCAGACCGGCCTGCGCGATGAAAGCATGCTGGCCAGCATGGCGCGCGGGTTCCGTGCGATGTGGCGGCATCGCGTGCTCGCCTACGTCCTGCTCAGCACCGGCGTGAACAACGGTGCCTGGTACGCCGCGATGTTTCTCGGGCTGCCGCTGATGATCAACCAGCTTGGCATTGTCGGGCCTGGCGGTACGGGTCTCGGCGCCTATGGACTGGTGATCTCGTGTTACGGCTCGACCAACCTGCTGGCGACGCTGGTTGTTGGTGGCCGCGCATTGCCATCGCGTCCGGCGCGGTTGTTGTGTTCGGGCAACATGATCTTCGGCTTCGGCACTCTTTTGCTCGGCGCAGCGATGCTGCTGCCGATGCCATTGCCGGCGCGCCTGCCGTGCCTGTTGGCAACCGCCGCGTTCGCTGCAATTGGCGGTCCGATGAGCGACATCACGATCGCCACTTTGCGGCAGACATTGCTGCCGCGCGGTGACATCGCGCCGGCGATGCGTGCCTACATGGTGATGACCAATGGCGGCCTGCTCGCGGCGATGGTGATTGCGCCGCGTGCGATGGATGCCTTCGGCATCGCATTCGTCATCGCGGTGAGCGGAGCGGCCGTTGCGGTGATCGGACTCGCGGGTTTGTTACGACTGGGCCTTTGATCCAATTGTCGTGACCTCACGCATCGCCGCATGGCGGATTGCGTTGTTGTTGTCGCGTTTCACGGCGAATAGGAGTTATGCATGAAGAATACATTGCGCGCCATGGGTATGGCATCGCTTCTGCTGACCGGTGTGTCGGCGACGGGATTTGCCGCCGGCGGCTCCCTGGGCAGCCAGACTGTGACCGAGACCCAGACGGGTAGCCAGCAGGTGGGCCGGCCGGCGACCGGAACGGCGAACAGCTATGGCATGAACGGCACGACCGGCACCATGAACAGCACGAACGGAACGGTCGGCATGCCGTCCAACCCGGATGCAACGCATCCGACCGCGCCGCAGCCGAGTGGCGGTGGTGCAGGCGGTAACGATTCCGCTGGCAGCGGCGGCGCCAGTCGCTAACGTCGTGGCTTGAATGTCGGCGGGCCGGCGAGGCAACTCGCCGGCCCGCTGTTCGTCTGGATTCCATCGCCATTGCCGCGTCGCTGCGCGCATCGCAGTGACGCCAGCCGATCACCCGCCGTCGGGCAGGATCCCACTCCGCGGGGTGGCTGCGTGCTCCTTCAATACGGACTCGCTGCCCGGATCGATTTCCTTCATCAGCACGTCATAGCCCCACAGGTCGGCGAGGTGCTGCAGCACGTAGCGCGCGTCGCGCTCTTCCAGCAGCACGCGGTTCAACGCGCGATGATGCAGGATCAGGCGGCGGTCGCCGGCCAGGTTGACGTCCACCACCTGGATGTCCGGCAGGGTCCAGGCAATATCGTATTGTCGTGCCAGTGCCCGCTGGATCTTCCGATAGCCACGCTCGTCGTGGATCGCCTCGACCGAGAGGCTGGGTTCGTTCGCGTCGTCCAGTACGTGGAACAGCCCGAACTCGCGGATCAGCCGCGGGCTGAGGTACTGCAGGATGAAGCTCTCGTCACGATAGTTTGCCCATACGTCACGCAGCACCGCCATCGGATCTGCGGAACCGGCGATCGCCGGGAACCACTGCTGGTCCTCGGCCGTCGGCTCGGTGCAGATGCGCTCGATGTCGCGCATCATGGCAAAGCCGAGTGCGTACGGGTTGATGCCGGAATAGCGCGGATCGTCGAAGTCCGGCTGGAACACCACGTTGGTGTGCGAGCGCAGGAACTCCACCATGTTGCCGTCGGTCAGCAGGCCCTTCGCATGCAGCCGCTGCATGATCTGGTAGTGCACGTAGGTGGCGCAGCCTTCGTTCATCACCTTGGTCTGCGACTGCGGATAGAAGTATTGCGCGATCATGCGGACGACACGCAGGATCTCGCGCTGCCAGGGCTGCAGGCGAGGCGCGGTCTTCTCGAGGAAGTACAGCAGGTTTTCCTGCGGCAACTGCAGCAGTGCGCGGCGCCGGTCTTCCGCGGTCTGGTCGACCTTCTCGGTGTCCTTGTTCGGCAGGGTGCGCCACAGATCGTTGAACACCCGCTCCTCGTGCTCGCGCCGCTCGCGCTCGCGCAATTCCTCGGAACGCAGATCGGCGGCACGCGGCCGCGGATAGCGATGCACGCCGTGGCTCATCAGTGCATGCGCGGCGTCCAGCAGGCGCTCGACCTGCGCCTCGCCATAGCGTTCCTCGCAATGTGCGATGTAGCCGCGGGCGAATTCCAGGTAGTCCAGGATGCCGTTGGCGTCGGTCCACTGCTTGAACAGGTAGTTGTTCTTGAAGAAGTGGTTGTGGCCGAATGCAGCGTGCGCAATCACCAGCGTCTGCATCGTGGCCGTGTTCTCCTCCATGATGTAGCTGATGCATGGATTGGAGTTGATCACGATCTCATACGCGAGGCCCTGCATGCCGGCGCGGTACATCGCCTCGTTGCGCGCGAAATGCTTGCCGAACGACCAGTGCTTGTAGAACAGCGGCATGCCGATCGAGGAATAGGCATCGAGCATCTGCTCGGTGCCGATCACCTCGATCTGGTTGGGATAGACGTCCAGGCCCAGTTCATCGACTGCGATCCGCTCGATCGCGTCGTGCACCCGCTGGATGGTGCCGAATTCCCAGTCTGCGCCTTCGAACAACGGGCGTTCGGCGCGAATGCCCATGCCGCCAAAGTCGTTCATGTCGCCTCGGCTCCCGTGGTCGCCTGCTTCTTGGCGAACAGTTCCCGAAACACCGGGTAGATGTCGCGTCGGTGGCCGACCTTGCGCATCGCCATCGGTGCACCGGACTTGCAGATCGCCGTGTAAGTTTGCCAAAGATCAGAATCGCGACGGATGAAGCCGGGCGGGAAGTGCTCGGAATCCCGACCGACTTCCAGGTAGGCGTAGTACTGGCAGACCGGCAGGATGCTGTCGGTCAGCAATGCCGCGGTCTTGTCGTTGTCGGACGCCGTGTTGTCGCCGTCCGACGCCTGCGCGGCATAGATGTTCCACGAGTCCGGGTTGTAGCGCTCGGCGACGATGCCCTGCATCTCCTCCAGCGCGGTGGACACCACCGTGCCGCCGGTCTCCGGCGAATGGAAGAACGTATCCTCGTCCACTTCCTGCGCCTGGTGCGTGTGGCGGATGAACACCACGTCCACATGCTTGTAGCGGCGCTTCAGGAAGATATAGAGCAGCACATAGAACCGCTTGGCGAGGTCCTTCATGTGCTCGGTCATCGAGCCGGACACGTCCATCAGGCAGAACATGACGGCCTGCGCAACCGGCTTGGGCTGCGGCGTGAACATGCGGTAGCGGACGTCGAGCGGGTCGATATACGGGATCAGCCCGGTGCGCCGCATCTTTCGCGTGAGCTCTTCTTCCAGCTCCAGGCGGCGCGTGGTCTCCTCGCCGTCCGGACTGAGCGCGGCGATCTCGTCGCGCAGCCGCTGCAATTCGTTGGCCTTCGGTCGCTTCAGCGCGATGCGGCGCGACAGGCTGTTGCGCACCGTCCGCATCAAGGCGAGATTTGCCGGCGAGCCGGTGACCGAGTAGCCGGCCCGGTGCCAGCTCACGCTCTCGGTATCCACCACCCGGCGCTTCGCCAGGTCCGGCAGCTCGAGGTCTTCGAGGAACAGATCGACGAACTCGTCACGCGACAGCGCGAAGCGGAAATCGTCCTGACCGTCGCCGTCCGGGCTGCCCTCGGAGCCGCCGCCACCCGCACCCCCTTGCGGGCGAGGGATGGTGTCGCCTTCGATATACTGCTTGTTGCCCGGCAGCAGATGGTCACGGGTCCCGCCGCTGGCGCTGCGGTGGAACGAGGGTTCGTGCACGCCCTGCGCCGGCAGCGCGACCTCGCCCGCCTGGTCGGCATCCTTGATGCTGCGGCTGGCCGAGCTTTCGTGCACCGCCTTGCGTATCAGCGACTTGGCACGGCGCATGAACCGCTGCCGGTTGGCCAGGTTCTTGCCGCTGGGATTGAGACGCCGGTCGACGATATGCATGAAAGTCCCTGTTCTGGGCGGGGCCTCTTACCCCGCCTGCTTCACGCGCATGTACCACTCAACCAGCCGGCGGACCTGACGCTCGGTGTAACCGCGCGCCGCCATCCGATCGACGAACTCCGCGTGCTTCTTCTCGCTTTCGCTGTCCTTCTTCGACCCGAAGCTGATCACCGGCAGCAATTCTTCCACCTGGCTGAACATCCGCCGCTCGATGACTTCGCGGATCTTCTCGTAGCTGGTCCAGGAAGGGTTCTTGCCATTGTTGTTGGCGCGAGCCCGCAGGCTGAATTTCACCACCTCGTTGCGGAAGTCCTTCGGGTTGGCGATCCCCGCCGGCTTCTCGACCTTGGTCAGTTCCTGGTTCAGCAACTCGCGGTTCATCAGTTGCCCGGTGTCGGCATCCTTGAAGTCGATGTCCTCGATCCAGGCATCCGCATACGCCACGTAGCGGTCGAACAGGTTCTGCCCATAGTCGTGGTAAGACTCCAGATAGGCCTTCTGGATCTCATTGCCGATGAACTCGGCGTAACGTGGTGCGAGTTCGCCCTTGATGAATTCCAGGTAGCGCTTCTCGGTCTCGGTCGGCAACTGGTCGCGCCGGATCGACTGCTCCAGCACATACATGAGATGCACCGGATCGGCCGCCACTTCCGTCGTGTCGTGGTTGAACGTGGCTGCCAGCACCTTGAAGGCGAAGCGGGTGGAGGCGCCGTCCATGCCTTCCTCGACCCCGGCCGAATCCTTGTATTCCTGCAGGGAACGCGCGCGCGGGTCGGTCTCCTTCAGGCTTTCGCCGTCATAGACCCGCATCTTGGCGAACAGCGTCGAGTTCTCGTGGCGCTTCAGGCGCGTCAGCACCGAGAAGCGTGACAGCATCTCGAGTGTCGCCGGCGCGCAGGGCGACTCGGCAAGCTCCGAGGTCCGCACCAGCTTGTCGTAGATCTTCTGTTCCTCGGTGACGCGCAGGCAGTAAGGCACCTTGATCACGTAGATGCGGTCGATGAAGGCTTCGTTGTTGCGGTTGTTCTTGAAGCTCTGCCACTCGGCTTCGTTCGAGTGCGCCAGGATGATGCCCTGGAACGGAATGGCGCCGATGTTCTCGGTGCCGATGTAGTTGCCTTCCTGCGTTGCGGTCAGCAACGGGTGCAGCATCTTGATCGGCGCCTTGAACATCTCGACGAACTCGAGCAGTCCCTGGTTGGCGCGATTGAGGCCGCCGGAATAGCTATAGGCATCGGGGTCGTTCTGCGCATGCAACTCGAGCTTGCGGATATCGACCTTGCCGACCAGCGAGGAGATATCCTGGTTGTTCTCGTCGCCGGGTTCGGTCTTGGCGATGCCGATCTGGCGCAGCCGCGACGGCAGCAGCTTCACCACGCGGAAGCGCGAGATGTCGCCCTCGAATTCGTCGAGCCGCTTGATGCACCACGGGCTCATCAAACCGGTGAGCCGGCGCTGCGGAATGCCGTAGCGCTCTTCCAGCATGGGGCCCATGCGTTCCGGGTTGAACAACCCGAGCGGGCTTTCGAACACCGGGCTCAATTGATCGCCGGCCTTCAGCACGTAGATCGGATGCACTTCCATGAGTGCCTTCAACCGTTCGGCGAGCGATGACTTGCCGCCACCGACCGGTCCAAGCAGATACATGATCTGCTTGCGCTCCTCGAGACCCTGCGCGGCATGACGCAGGAAGCCGACGATGCGTTCGATCGTCTCTTCCATGCCGTAGAATTCGGAGAACGCCGGATAGACCCGCATCGTGCGGTTCATGAAGATGCGCCCGAGTCGCGCATCCTTCGCGGTGTCTACCATGTCGGGTTCGCCGATCGCGGCAAGCAGACGCTCGGTCGCGGTCGCGTACATCATCGGGTTGTCGCGGCACGCGTCCAGATACTCTGGCAGCGTCAGCTCAGCTTCGCGGTTTGCCTCGAAGCTTTTGGCGTAGGCTGCGAAGAGGTCATCGACCGGATACATCGGCCGCTCCGTTGGTAAGGGGGACAGCACGAACACTAATGCAAGATGGGTGCGAGCGTAGCCGATGGTGCCGCTGTCGCGTGAATGTTTTTTCGCCCGATCGTGAACTTTGCACGTCCGGTGTGGCGGGATGCGCTTCAGCCATGATGATCTCCCATTCGAGTCGGCCGGCCTTCGGCATCGAGAAAGTGTCGAAGCATGGTGACTTTGTGGCGGTTCAACGCGACGTGCAGAAGCCGCTGCGAACAGCCTGCTGCGATGTGCATCGAACTGCCCGCTATGGCCATCGCCTGGTCCTTCGCGCGGCTCCGCCACGACCTCGGGCGCAAATTATATTATGCATCAAAATCAGCCAATTGCGAGTCAATTCTAGTAAAGTTGATGTCTGCCGGCCAGGCCAGGACAGGCCGCTCCCTGCAAACCCAAGCCAGTTTGTTCCCAGTCGCGTGCGCCGACTTCACAAACAGGGGCGTCGCCCGAGTCGGGCATCGCATCATGCGAGCGGCCTCCACCGTTCGCCGGCACACATCGGGAAAAGAGTGCCGAGTCTCGCAAGCCTACACTGGCATTTCTAACATCGAGTTAAGTTTGCGCCCCCGGGTTAATCCTAATGGCGTAGTCCCTGCTTTTTGACGGCCGCCGAGTCGCGGACAGCGTCCAACACCCCCGACAATATTGGCGCGCGAATTATGTGCTGCATGCTGGCGAGTTCGGCGATTCCTGCCTGCCTGCTGTGCAATCATTGAGTGCCGGGCGGACGCGGTCCTCGGGCGGCTGCGACCACGCGATCTTCGGTGCTGCGGTCGGGTGGCGCTGGCAAGCGACTTCCAAGCAGCTGTACGGTACGACGTACCTGATCGAAATAATGGCGACATGCCTCGCATTGCAACAAGTGCAGCCACATTCCGAAGCGGGTGCGGCGCGGCGTGTTCCATGTAGTCGGTCACCAGTTCGCTCATGTCGCGGCACGTCGGCACGCTGTCGGTCCTTTTTGCGAGTTCCCGTGCGAATCCATAAGACTCGGCGTCGGGCGATGCGTTACGTGCAGTCTGCACCCACCCTGCCTTCACTGGCCAGCATCCAGGGCAGCGCTTGATGCGGCAGACCGGATTCGACGAGCCAAAATTCCTGGCGCGGCTGCGTCAGGGCGACGAACAGGCCTACCGGATGCTGATCCGCCGGTTGCATGGATCGCTGACCGGCGTCGCAGCCTCGATCATCGGCAGCCGTGCCCAGGCCGAGGAGGTGGTGCAGGACGCCTGGCTGGCGGTGTTCGCCGGCATCCGCGGGTTCGAGGGCCGTTCCAGCCTGATAACCTGGGTGTTCAGCATCGTGCTGAACCGGGCACGCACCCGTGCCTCCCAGGAGGGGCGGCTGGTGGGCCTGCCCGCCCTGCTGGACGGCACCGATCCCGGCGGCAGGGCGGTCGATATCGGGGAATTCCAGCCGGATGGCCACTGGGTCGAGGCGCCGCGGCTGTGGGACGAACTGAACCCCGAGCGCATCGTGGGCGGACGCCAGCTCTGGGACCACGTGATGGAGACCATCGAGCGCATGCCCGCCGGGCAGCGGGCGGTGATCATCCTGCGGGACCTGGAAGGCTGCGAGGCGGAGGAGGCCTCCACGCTCCTCGGCATCAGCGCGGAGAACCAGCGCGTGCTGCTGCACCGCGCGCGCGGCCGGGTCCGCCAGACGATTGATCGGCTGACCGGCGCACCGCAGCCAGCTCCGGTGGCAGCCGCGGCGCGGCGACGCGCCGGCAGCGCCGGTGAAACGGCACTGTGCCGGCTCATGTCTTGGCTGCTGGGTGGATCGGTGGGCGATGGGTTTCGCTCGGCTGTACCCATCCCAGGGATAATCCGACCGGTCGCCCCCGCCGCGTAGGATGGATGGAGCGGAGCGAAACCCGTCGCTCCTCCATCAACTATCCAACCTAGTAGACAGCCCGGGTGGCGAAGTGGTGGTATCGTCGCTCAGTCGGTACATCGGCCGGGAGGAAATTATGGCAGCAAAGAAGGCGAAACCGGCTCCGGCCACGCCTGCGGCAACTCCGAAGGTAGTGGTCGAACAGCGCGTTGTCCGCCAGATCACCGTGGTCGCCACCGCTGGCAGCGATTCGAACCGCCTGCTGCGCGAAGCGGCATGGAGCCGCATGTTCGGCCGCGTCGAGTCGAAGAACCCGTTCGCCCGCTAGGTTGACGAGGCCAGGGCAGGCTCGCACGCTTCGGCCCGACCGCGGCAACCGGAGGGACGGTGGAGCAACGACCAGCCGATGTGCGCTCGGCCGGGGAGAGCGTGCCGCTCGATTGGGAGGCCGTGCGTGTGCATCTCGCCGGGCATGGGTTGCGCCTGGACCGTGATCCGCCGCCGCGGCAGTTCGCCGGCGGCCTGGCCAACCTGAACTACCTGGTCCACATCGACGGCAGGCCGGCCGTGCTGCGCCGCCCGCCGCTGGGCGAACTCCCCGCGGGCGCCTACGACATGGCCCGTGAGTTCCGGATCCTGAGCCGATTGCCCGACGCAGTGCCGTTCGTGCCGCGCGGCCTGTTCCTGGGGTCCGATCCCTCGGTGATCGGCGTGCAGTTCCAGATCATCGAGTACCGGCCGGGGCTGGTGATCCGCGAGCACCTGCCGCCGGAACTGGCCGGCCGGCCGGAAGTGGGTGCGCGGCTGTCGCAGGTGCTGCTGGAAACGTTGGCCGCGATCCATGCGGTCGATGCCGATAAGGTCGGCCTGGGCGACCTCGGCCGCCCGGCCGGATTCCTGGCGCGTGCGGTCTCCGGCTGGCGCAAGCGCGGCGTCGCGGCGCTGGAGGCGGGCACCGAGGCGCTGCACGCGGACCTGGGCGCC
The DNA here is from genome assembly GCA_036265005.1 of Acetobacteraceae bacterium. GTDB lineage: Bacteria > Pseudomonadota > Alphaproteobacteria > Acetobacterales > Acetobacteraceae > JAMXLO01. Next base: position 11,962 of record DATAPW010000240.1, read on the forward strand.
TGGCTGGAGCAGCATCAGGTGCCGGACGGCGCGCCGGCGCTGCTGCACAACGATTTCAAGCTGAACAACATGATCCTGAATCCCCGCGACCTGTCGCCGGTTGCCGTGGTGGACTGGGACCAGGGCACGCGCGGCGATCCGCTGTTCGATTTCGCCACCCTGCTGAGCTACTGGGTCCACCGCGACGATCCGCCGGCGCTGCACGACATGGAGCAAATGCCGGCGGACGAGGGCGGCTTCTGTCCGCGCGAGCAGGCAGTGGCGACGTATGCCGCGCTGAGCGGCCGCGATATGTCGGACTTCCTGTTCCATCGCGTGCTGGCGATGTACAAGCTGGGCGTGATCTTCCTGCAACTTGGCTATCGCTACCGCAGTGGCGCGACCACCGAGCAGCGCTATGCCGGATTGACGGCGATCGGTACCGGCATTGTCGAATTCGCCCACGAGATCGCGCAGGGACGCGCGTTCTGATGATGCAGGTCGGCGGAATGCGCTGCGCTGTTCCGCCCTATGTCCCGCACACGGCCGGCCTGCGCAGGCGGAACAGCGCAGCGCATTCCGCCTCACAGTGAAGGTGCCCAACAATGGATTTTTCCCTGTCGCCTGAACTGCAGGATCTGCAGCAGCGCACCCGGAGCTTCATCCGCGACAGGATCATCCCGCTGGAAGGCGACAAGCGGCAGACCGCGCACGGGCCAACCGAGGAATTCCGTCGCGAACTGGTGGCGCTTGGCCGCGAGGCGGGACTGCTCGCGCCGCACGCCGCGCCGGAATATGGCGGCCTGGGGCTGGACAATGTCGGCAAGGCGGTGGTGTTCGAGGAGGCCGGCTATTCGCTGCTCGGCTCCGTCGCGATGCACATCTTCGCGCCCGACGAAGCCAACATCCACCTGCTGGAGGTGGTCGCCACGCCTGAGCAGAAGGAACGCTGGTTGCGGCCTCTGGCACGCGGCGACATCCGGTCGTGCTTCTGCATGACCGAACCGGCGCCGGGTGCGGGCTCCGATCCGTCGGCGCTGGCCACCACGGCGGTAAAGGACGGCAACCACTGGGTGATCAACGGCGACAAGTGGTTCATCACCGGCGCGCATGGCGCCAGCTTCGCGATTATCATGGCGAAGGGCGAGGATGGTGCGGCGACCATGTTCCTCGCCGACATGGACCAGCCGGGCATCGAGATCGTGCGCACGATGGACAGCCTGGACCAGGCCTTCGCCGGCGGCCACGCGGTGGTGCGGTTCAACAACCTGCGGGTGCCGGCCGGCGATATCCTCGGCGAACCCGGCAAGGGCTTCCGCTACGCCCAGGTGCGCCTGGCGCCGGCGCGGCTGACCCACTGCATGCGCTGGCTCGGTGCGGCACGGCGTGCGCACGACATCGCCGCCGGCTACGCGCAGAAGCGCGAAGTGTTCGGTGCGAAGCTGGTGAACCACGAGGGCGTCGGCTTCATGTTGGCGGACAACGAGATCGATATCCGCATGAGCCGCCTGGCGATCTGGCACACCGCGTGGCTGCTCGATCAGGGCGCACGCGGCACGACTGAATCGTCGATCGCGAAGGTGTTCTGCTCCGAGGCGATCTGGCGCGTGGTGGATCGCTGCGTGCAGGTACTCGGCGGGCAGGGTGTCACCGGCGAGACGCTGGTGGAGCGTATCTTCCGCGAGGTGCGCGCGTTCCGCATCTACGACGGGCCATCCGAGGTGCATCGCTGGTCGCTCGCGCAGCGCATCGCGCGACATGGGCCGAACTGGTGAGCGAGTTCGACCTGACCGGCAAGGTCTGCATCGTCACCGGCGCCGGCCGCGGCATCGGCCGCGCGATGGCTGAGGCGCTGGCGCGGCATGGCGGCTCCGTCGTGCTGGTCGGCCGAACCCAGGCAACGTTGGATGCCGCAGCCGCCGCGATCGGCAAGCAGGCGATGGTGCAGGTGGCGGACGTATCGCGTGAGGCGGATGTCGTGGCATTGCGCGACGCGGTGCTGGCGCAGGCTGGCAAGATTGACGTGCTGGTGAACAATGCCGGCGTCAATCCGATCTTCCGTGGCATCGAGCGCATCAGCCTGGAGGACTGGCAGGCGATCATCGACGTCAACCTCACCGGCGTCTTCCTGTGCTGCAAACACCTGGGCGGCGCGATCGGGCAGGGCGGCTCGATCATCAATGTGAGTTCGGTGGCCGGGCTTGGCGGATTGCCTCGCTCGGTGCCGTATTGCGCATCGAAGGGCGGCGTGGAGATGCTGACGCGCGGCCTGGCGCTGGACTGGGCGAAGCGCGGCGTCCGGGTGAACACGCTGGCGCCCGGCTGGGTGGATACCGATCTGACGCATGGGCTGCTGGAGCACGACGTGCATGGCAAGCGCCTGCTGGACCACACGCCGATGGGCCGCTTCGCGGTGCCGAACGATATGGCCGGCGGCGTGGTATTCCTCGCCTCCGACGCCTCGGCGTTCATGACCGGCCAGAGCCTGGTGATCGATGGCGGCTGGACCGCGGAGTAGGGCGGATAAGCGCGGCCCAATCCGCCGTCCGGAGTGGCGGGTTACGGCTCCGGCTCGCCCGCCCTACGCAGCCAACGGCTGATCGGCTAAATTCGACCAACCAGATCAGGAGATCCCACATGACCGAAGCCTGCATCGTCGGCTGGGCGCATTCACCGTTCGGCAAGCTGGAAGACCCCGACATCGAAGCGCTGATCGGCCGCGTCGCCGGCGCGGCGATCGAGGACGCCGGCATTGCGCCGACCGAGATCGAGGCCAGCTTCGTCAGCCTGTTCAACAACGGCTTCTCGAAACAGGATTTTCCGGCGTCGCTGGTGTTGCAGCATGTGCCGGAACTGCGCTTCCGGCCGATCACGCGCTACGAGAACGCCTGCGCCTCGGGTTCCGCCGCGGTGCATGGTGCGCGTGATTTCCTCGCCGCCGGGCGTGGCCGCTTCGCGCTGGTGATCGGCGTCGAGAAGATGACCGCGACGCAGGGCGCCGAGATCGGCGACATCCTGCTGAAGGCCAGCTACCAGAAGGAGGAAGCCGACATTCCCGCCGGGTTCGCCGGCGTGTTCGGCCGCATCGCCGAACGCTACTTCCAGCGCTACGGCGACCAGTCGGATGCTCTGGCAGCGATCGCGGCGAAGAACCACAAGAACGGCGTGGACAATCCTTATGCGCAGATGCGCAAGGATCTTGGCTTCGAGTTCTGCCGTCACGTCAGCGACAAGAACCCGTATGTCGCGCCGCCGCTGAAGCGGACCGATTGCTCGCTGGTGTCGGACGGCGCCGCCGCGCTGGTGATGACCGACGAAGACACCGCGCGCAGCATGGGCAAGGCGGTGCGGTTCCGCGCCGCGGTGCAGGTGAACGACTACCTGCCGATCAGCAAGCGCGACATCACCAGCTTCGAGGGTGCGGCGGAAGCCTGGCGGCGTGCATTGGACGCGGCGAACGTCAAGCTGAACGAGCTGTCGTTCGTTGAATCGCATGACTGCTTCACCATCGCGGAATTGCTGGAATACGAGGCGATGGGCCTCACTGCGCCAGGCCAGGGGGCGCGCGCGGTGCTGGAAGGCTGGACCGCGAAGGACGGGCGGCTGCCGGTCAATCCGTCCGGCGGGCTGAAGGCGAAGGGCCACCCGATCGGCGCCACCGGCGTGTCGATGCACGCGATCACCGCGATGCAGCTGACCGGCCAGGCCGGTGCCATGCAGTTGCCCAAGGCGGATATCGCCGGCGTGTTCAACATGGGCGGCGCGGCGGTGGCGAACTACGTGTCGATCCTGGAGGCGGTTCGCTGATCCCGACCAGCAATCTCGCCCATCTCCTGCTGCAGACCGCACGGCGGTTCCCTGAACGACCGGCGCTGATCTGGCGTGACCGCACCTGGAGGTGGGCGGAATTCTGCGCCCGCGTCCAGGCGGCGGCCGGTGCGCTGGCAGCGCAGGGCGTGCGGAAAGGCGATCGGATCCTGCTGCACGCGCGCAACTCCAATGCGGTGCTCGAGACGATGTGGGCGTCGTGGCTGCTGGGTGCGGTGTGGGTGCCGACGAATTTTCGCCTGACGCCGCCCGAGGTGGGCTACCTGGCGCAGTCCTCGGGCGCTTCGGTGCATATCTTCGACGCCGCCTTCCCCGAGCATGCGGCACTGGCGCGTGCGGAAAATCCCAATGCGCGCCTGCATGTCGCGATCGGCGATGGTGTGCTGTCGTGGGAGTCGATGGCCGCCGGCGATGCACGTGTCGAGCGCGCCGCCGATGTCGATCGCGACGATGCGGCGTGGTTCTTCTATACTTCGGGCACCACCGGGCGGCCGAAGGCGGGGGTACTGACGCACGGCCAGATGGAATACGTCATCACCAACCACCTGTGCGACCTGATGCCTGGCACGACTGAGCACGACGTCTCATTGGTGGTGGCGCCGCTGTCGCACGGTGCCGGGATCCATGCACTCACCCAGGTGGCGCGCGGCGCCGCGACGGTCCTGCTGTCCGGCGAGCGGCTGGACTGCGAGGAAGCGTGGCAACTCGTCGAACGGCATCGCGTGACCAACATGTTCACCGTGCCGACCATCATCACCATGCTGACCCGGCACGACGCGGTGGATCGCCATGACCACAGTTCGCTGCGCTATGTGATCTACGCCGGGTCGCCGATGTATCGCGCCGACCAGCAACATGCGCTGCGCAAGCTGGGCAAGGTGCTGGTGCAGTATTTCGGCCTGGGCGAGGTGACCGGCAACATCACCGTGCTGCCGCCGCATCTGCACAGCGCGGACGATGACATGCCGATCGGCAGTTGCGGCTTTCCGCGCACGGGCATGGAGGTCGCCATCCTGGACCTGGCAGGCAATTATCTGCCGCCGGGTGAAACCGGCGAGATCTGCGTGCGCGGTCCGGGCGTGTTTGCCGGCTACCACAACAATCCGGAAGCGACCGAGCAGGCAACGCGCTTCGGCTGGTTCCATACCGGCGATCTCGGCCACCTGGACGAGCGCGGCTTCGTCTATATCACCGGCCGTGCGTCGGACATGTTCATCTCCGGCGGATCCAACGTGTATCCGCGCGAGATCGAGGAGACATTGCTGACCCATGCAGCGGTGGCGGAAGCCTGCGTCGTCGGCATGCCTGATGAACGCTGGGGCGAGAGCGGCGCCGCAGTGGTGGTACTGGCGGAGGGCGCACGGGTGACCGACGCGGACCTGCTGGCATATCTCGACGGCAGGCTGGCAAAATACAAATGGCCGACACGCTTCGTGTTCTGGCCCGAGCTGCCGAAATCCGGCTACGGCAAGGTTGCCAAGCGCGAAGTGAAGCGCCTTTTGGAGGAGACCGGTTGATGCAGGACGCACCCAAGGATATCGGCGCGATCAAGGACTACCACGCGCATGTCTATTACGATCCTGCCAGCAAGGATCGCGCGGCGTTGTTGCGCAAATGGGTGGAGGAACGCTTCACCATGCGCATGGGAAGCTGGCACGACGAACCGGTCGGTCCGCATGTGCAGGCGATGTACCAGATCGCGTTTGCGCCGGAGCTGTTTCCGACGCTGGTGCCGTTCCTGATGATGAACCGCATGGGGCTGACGGTCCTGCTGCATCCGCAGTCCGGCCGCCCGCGCGACGACCACACGGTTAATGCAGTGTGGCTCGGCCAGGTCCTGCCGGTGAAGACCGAAGTGCTGCGGGAGTCGGATTAGCGCGTTGCCTTGTTGACCGACGAATACCTCGCAAGGGGCACCGTCACCCGGGTTTGACCCTGCGCACGACCGGTGCGACTTTCCTCGCATGGGTTACGACCTGATCGTTATTGGCGGCGGCCTGGTGGGCGGCGCGATCGCCTGGGGCGCCGCAACCAAAGGTGCCTCCGTCGCGCTGTTGGATCAGGGCGACATCGCGTATCGCGCGGCGCGCGGCAATTTCGGCCTGGTGTGGGTGCAGAGCAAGGGCGCGGGCATGCCAGCCTACGCGCACTGGACGCGCACATCGTCCGAGCTGTGGCCGGACCTGGCCGGCGCCATGGCCGGCGCAACCGGCGTCGATGTCGCGCTGCGCCAGCCTGGCGGGCTCGCGTTCTGTCTCAGCGACGAGGAGATGGCAAGCCGCACGGCGCTGCTGCACCGCATGCACAATGAAAGCGGCGACATCGGTACGCGTATGCTGGGCCGCGACGAGGTGCGCTCAATGGTGCCGGGGCTGGGCGATCGCGTGGTGGGCGCGTCGTTCTGTCCGATCGACGGTCACGCCAATCCGCTGTACCTGCTGCGCGCATTGCATGCCGCGTTGTTGCAACATGACGGGGCGTATTTGCCCGGCCGCACGGTCGATGCGATCGATGCCGCGCCGCACAGCTTCACTGTCCGCTGTGGCGCCGAACGCTTCACCTGCGAAAAACTGGTGATTGCCGCGGGTCTCGGCAGCCGCGACCTGGCGCCGATGGTCGGCCTGTCGATGCCGGTCACGCCGTTGCGCGGCCAGATCCTGGTCACCGAGCGACTGCGGCCGTTCCTGGATTACGCCACGCATGTGATCCGCCAGACGGCGGAAGGCTCGGTGATGCTGGGCGATTCGCAGGAGGATGTCGGGTTCGACACCGCGACCAGCGCCATGGTGATGCAGGATATCGCTGCGCGCAACGTGGCGGTGTTTCCCGCGCTCAAGGATGCCTCTATCGTGCGCGTGTGGGCCGCGTTGCGCGTGATGTCGCCAGATGGCTTCCCGATCTACGAGCAGTCCGCGCAATACCCTGGCGCGTTCGCCACCACCTGCCACAGTGGCGTGACCCTTGCCGGCGCCCACGCATTGGCGCTGGCGCCAGCCATCCTGGCGGGCGAATTGCCGGAACGCTTTGCACCATTCAGCAGCCGGCGGTTCGATGTTCCGTCGGCTTGACGCAACGCCGGGCGAAATCCGGTTTACCTTCGACGGAACGGAGCAGATCGCGCGGCCAGGCGATTCGGTTGCGGTGGCATTGCTTGCCGCCGGCGAGCCCTCGCTGCGCGAAACGCCGGTGTCGGGTGCGCCGCGTGCGCCGTACTGCATGATGGGCGTCTGCTTCGATTGCCTGGTCGAGATCGATGGCGTCGGCAACCGCCAGGCCTGCCTGACGCCGGTTGCCGAGGGCATGCAGGTGCGACGTCAGCGCGGCGCGCGAGGCGTGTTGTGAACGAGGCGTGGGATGTCGTGGTGGTCGGCGCCGGTCCCGCCGGCCTCGCCGCGGCGACGCTGCTGGCTGAACAGCAGGCGCGCGTCGTGCTGCTGGATGAGCAGCCGGCGGTCGGCGGCCAGATCTATCGCGGCATCGAACGCGCAGCGGAGCATCCGTCGCTGCTCACCGCACTCGGTCCCGACTACGTGTACGGCGCCACGCTGGCGGCACGGTTTCGCGCGAGCGGCGCCGCGTACCGTCCGGGTTCGCTGGTCTGGCAGGTGACGCCGGAGCGCGAGGTGTGGTTCAGCGCCGACGGAAGTTCGCATCTCGTGCGTGCAGATGCAGTCATCCTGGCAACCGGTGCGATGGAACGGTCGGTTCCGCTGCCCGGCTGGACGCTGCCTGGCGTGATGACGGCCGGTGCGCTGCAGATCATGCTGAAATCGTCCGGCGTCGTGCCGGGCGAACCATTCGTTGTCGCCGGTTCGGGTCCTTTGCTGTTTCTCCTGGTGCAGCAATACCTCGCCGCCGGCGCACGTCCGGCCGCGGTGCTCGACACCACGGCACGCGCGAACGAATGGCGCGCGCTGCGGCATCTGCCGGAAGCGGTCGCCGATCGCGCAGGCCGGCGCGACCTGGCCAAGGGACTGATGATGGTCGCCGGACTGCGTCGCAGCGGCATTCCGCGCTATCGCCATGTCAGCGACATTCGCATCGAGGGCGCCGACGCCGTCACCGGCATCGCCTTCCGCAGCGGCACAACCCAGCATCGCCTCGCCACGCGGCTTGTCGCGTTGCATGAGGGCGTGATTCCGGCGCAGCAGATGCCGCGTTCGATCGGCTGCGCGTTCGCGTGGGATGCGGCGCAGCAATGCTTCGCGCCGGTGCTGGATGCGTGGGGCAATAGCTCGGTCGATGGCGTGATGATCGCCGGCGATGCCGGAGGGATCGGCGGCGGACGTGCGGCGGAACACGCCGGCCGGCTGGCGGCGTTCGAGGCGCTGCGTCGCCTGGGCCGCATCGATGCGGCACGCCGCGATGCCCTGGCGACGGACGACCGGCGCGCGCGGCAGTCGCAGCTTGCGGTGCGGCGGTTCCTCGACGTGCTCTATGCGCCACGCGATGCGGTGCTGCGTCCGGCCGACGATGTGGTCGTGTGCCGCTGCGAGGAGATTGCCGCGGGAGCGGTGCGTGACGTGGTGCGGCAGGGCTGCCTTGGTCCCAATCAGGCGAAGGCGTTCCTGCGCGCCGGGATGGGGCCGTGCCAGGGCCGGCTGTGCGGCCCGGTGGTGACCGAACTGATCGCGCAGGCACGCGGCGTTGGTCAGGACGAGGTCGGGTATTACCGGATCAGGTCACCGTTGAAGCCGGTGACGGTCGGCGAACTGGCGGCGATGGAAACGGAGTGACGCGATCCCCCAGCCCCCCGCAGCGCAGCCGGGGAGTGGGCCTACCCGTTCACCTGCCGCATCAGCGTCGCCCAGCGGTCCAGCACCGGCAGCACCGTATCGCCCTTCTCGGCCGGCAGGCTGACGCTGACGCGCGCCACGCCGAGGTCGCGACAGCGCTTCACCAGGTCGGCGTCTTCCTGCACGTTGAACAGCGTCACCGGACATGACGCCTCGTCGCGTCCCGCCTCCTTCAGCATCTCGCGGAACTTCGGCACGAAGTCGAACACGTCGCCATACTGGCCCGGCCGACCGGCCAGCGGAATCCAGCCGTCGCCGTAGCGAACCGCTCGCCGCGCCGCCTGCGGATAGGCGCCGCCGACGATGACTGGCGGGTGCGGCTTCTGCACCGGCTTCGGCCACGTCATCATCTCGGGGAAGCTGACCAACTCGCCGTGGTATTCGGCTTTCGATTTCGTCCAGATCAGCTTCATCGCCTCGATGCGCTCCCGCACCAGCTTGGCGCGCGTGGCGAACACCGTGCCGTGGTCCTCCATCTCCTCGGCATTCCAGCCGATGCCGATGCCGAACAGGAAGCGCCCACCGGATATCTGGTCGATCGACGCGACCAGCTTCGCGGTCTGGATCGTGTCGCGCTGGTTCACCAGGCAGACGCCGGTCCCGACCTTCAGTGTCTTTGTCGCGACCGCCGCCGCGGTCAGCGTCACGAACGGGTCCATCACGTCGTAGTACTGCTTAGGCAGTTCGGGACCACCGCCCCAGGGCGAGCGTCTGGACGTGGGTATATGCGAGTGCTCCGCCGCCCAGACGGATTCGAAGCCGCGCGCTTCAAGAGCCTGCGCCAGTTCGGCGGAGGTCATCGAGTAGTCGGTGAAGAACATCGAAGCGCCGAAATGCATGATCGGTCTCCCTGGGGCCAAGAACGCGTGGCAGTCAGCCGTTGACCTGGCGGATCAGCCCCGCCCAGCGGTCGAGGATCGGCAGCACCGTATCGGCCTTCGCCGCCGGCAGGCTGACGCAGGCGCGCACAACGTCGGCGTCGCGGTAGCGCTTCAGCGTGTCGGCATCGTCGCTGCAGCCGAACAGCGTGATCGGACAGGAGGCTTCATCGCGCCCCGCCTCCTTCAGCATTTCGCGGAATTTGGGGAGCGCCCCGAGTGCATCGCCGCGGCCGGCCAGCGGGATCCACCCGTCGCCATAGCGTACCGCGCGCCGCGCCGCCTGCGGGAAGGCGCCGCCGACGATGACCGGCGGGTGCGGCTTCTGCACCGGCTTCGGCCAGGTCATCATCTCCGGGAAGTTGACGAACTCGCCGTGGTATTCGGCTTTGGACTTGGTCCAGATCTCCTTCATGGCCTCGACGCGTTCGCGCACCAGCTTGGCCCGCGTGGTGAAGTTGGTGCCGTGGTCTTCCATCTCCTCGGCATTCCAGCCGACGCCGATGCCGAACAGGAAGCGGCCGCCCGATACCTGGTCGATCGAGGCCACCTGCTTGGCGGTCTGGATCGGATCGCGCTGATTGATCAGGCAGACGCCGGTGCCGATCTTCAGCGCCTTCGTCGCCATCGCCGCCGCGGTGAGCGTCACGAACGGATCCATCACGTCGTAATACTGCTTGGGCAGGTCGCCGCCGCCCGGGAACGGCGAACGGCGCGACGTCGGGATGTGTGAGTGCTCGGGCGCCCAGACCGATTCGAAGCCGCGGGCTTCGAGTGCCTGGGCGAGTTCGACGGATGTCATGGAGTAGTCGGTGAAGAACATCGACGCGCCGAAATGCATGGCGGGGCTCCGTGTTGGGTGCGACTGCGGGAAGCTTAGGGGATTGGAGGGTGGCGCGCGAGGTGACGGGCAGAGCGACCGGAAAGCGGTGACGCATGTGCAGGATTTTGGTGATCGCCACGGGCTATGGGTTTCGCTGCGCTCTACCCATCCTACGCAACGCGCACCGGGCACGTCGCATTTCGTCGGATGGGGTAAAGCGCAGCGAAACC
>DATAPW010000241.1:0-7503 GCA_036265005.1 Acetobacteraceae bacterium
GTCTGCGTATCGGCGTGCTGCGCCATCTGTTCGAGGATGACGCGCCGATACCGCCGGCCGCGAAGACAGCATTGGAAGCCGCCTTCGACGTGCTGCGCGGCCTCGGCGCCACACTCGAGGACACGCGCATCCGGCCGGCCCAGGTCTATCACGATGTCAAGATTACCGGTGCCGAGAGCGAACTTTACGCCGTGCACGAGCCGGTGCTGCGCGCGCGGCTCAGTGATTTCGGTGAGGATTTCCTTGGCCGAACGCTTGGCGCGCTGCTGATTTCCGGAGCGGATTATGTGCAGGCGTCACGCTGGCGCCGCGCGCTGGTCGCCGAGATGGCTCCGCTCTACACAAAATACGATGTGCTGGTGACCGCGGGGCCCGGACCGGCACCGCGCCTTGACAGTTGGCGCACGATCAATTTCTGGCAGCGAGCATCGCTGACCACGCCATTCAATGTGCTGGGCGGTCCGGCACTGGCACAGTGCATCGGCTTCACCGACGACGGATTGCCATTGTCCATGCAGATCGTCGGGCGCCCCTTCGACGATGCGACAGTGCTGCGCGTCGCGCACGCCTACGAAGGCGCGACGCCATGGCGGACCAGGAGACCCATGCTCGACCCGAACACCACCGTCGCCAACACGCTGCCCCCGGTTCCAGAACCCGCACAGCCTGAGATCAACGCGGCGCGGCGCGACGAGATCACGGCCACCTGCCACCGGGCCGGACTGACGCTGAACGAGCGGCACTTCCAGCAACTCTGCGCAACAGCACCTTACATCGAGGCGATGGTCGGGCGTCTGCGGCGCGACCCGGAATTTTATGAGGAGCCCGCCAGCACCGTTTCGTTCAGCTAGGGAAGCCCGGCCATAAAGCTCCGCGGTGCTATGCGCCAACCAACGGGATCACTTCGGCAGCAAAGCGCTGCAGGCGCGCAATACTCTCGGCGATGGACTCGCCGCGGAAGTCGAGGATCAGTTCGTGCACGCCGATGGCTGCAAATGAACGGATGTCACCGGCGATGTCCTCCGCATTGCCAGAGAAGCTTCGGCGAGTGCCGTCGCGATCGGGGATGGCGGTGTCGTAAAGCGGGGCCTTGTAGGAGATGGTGAGCGCCGAGAAATCGCGCCCCTCAGCTTCGGTCAGGCGCTTCAGCGTATCCAGGTGCGCCCGCATTTCCTGCGGCGGCAGCGGTGAGGCGGCGATGGCGCCCACAGGATGCCAGCCATCGCCGTGCCGCGCAGTGCGGCGCAAGGCCGCCCGCGAATGACCGCCGACCCAGATGGGCGGATGCGGCTTCTGCAGCGGGAATGGCTCGGCGCGGATATTGGCATAACGGTAGTATTCGCCAGTAAAGCTGGCAGGTGACTGGGTCCAGAGCTGCTTGAATATGGCAATCCACTCATCGGCCACGGCGCCGCGCTTGTCGAAGTCGGGACTGCCCAACGCCTCGAATTCCTCTTTCAACCAGCCGACACCCACGCCCAGCGTGACACGCCCGCCTGACAGCACATCAAGCGACGCGACGATTTTCGCGGTCAGTACCGGGTTCCGGTAGGGCAGCACCAGCACGGACGTCACCAGGCGCAGCCGTTCCGTCGCACCCGCGACCACGCCGAGGATGGAAAAGGTCTCCAGCGCGTCCCCGCCACCGGGATGCCTGCGGTCAAGCGTGTACGGATAGATCGATTCGCTTTCGACCGGAAAGACGATGTGGTCTGCGATCATCGCGGAGTGAAGTCCAAGCCGCTCGCCCTCGCGTGCCAGGGCGAGCACGCCGTCTCGCGTGGCGGTGGGGCCACGGGTTGGGAGATAGAAGCCGTAGCGCACGATCCGGGTTCCTTTCAGGACGTAGACGATCCTGGTCGGCGATCCGGCAGTTTGGCAATGCTCACGGCATCACGCGCCATGTACTCAGGTGCGATTTGCCGTCGGAAATTCCGCTGCGTAAGCTTTCAGCCAAGGGGTGGAAGCGGAGTCCAACGATATGAACCGTCTCGACGGCAAGGTTGCCCTCATTTCCGGTGCGGCGCGTGGCATCGGCGGGGAGACCGCTCGACTGATGGCCCAGGCCGGTGCCAGGCTGGTAGTCGGCGACGTGCTCGACGATCGCGGACGCCATACCGTCGCTGCCATCACAGCCGCCGGCGGGCAGGCCGAGTACATCCATCTGGACGTGACACAGGAGGCGGCCTGGACCGCTGCCATTGACCTCGCAGTCGGCCAATTCGGCAAGCTCGATATCCTGGTCAACAACGCCGGCGTCTTCGTGGGCAAGGGGATCGAGGAGATCAGCCTGGACGAATGGAACAGGCTCGTTGGGGTGAACATGACCGGCGTGTTCCTGGGGACCAGGCTGGCCGCGCCGGCACTGCGCGAGGCAGCAAAATCCAGCGAGCATGGCAGCGCCATTGTCAACCTTGCCTCTATCGCCGGTATCGTCGGCTCGCAGCTCGATCCGCTGTATTCGATGACCAAAGGCGGCGTCACGCTGTTCACCAAGTCGGCAGCGCTCGAGTTTGCCCGCAAGGGCTATAGGATTCGCGTCAATTCGATCCACCCCGGCGTTATCCAGACCGAGATGGGCGAGCAGACCTTCGTCGCGCGAGCGCAACGCTCTGGCGCTAACGACACCGCGAAGGTACGGCAGGCCGTGACCGATACGGTTCCCTCGGGACGTCTGGGTGTGCCGATGGACATCGCGAAGGCCATCGTATTCCTGGCCTCGGACGATTCCGGCTACATGAATGGTGCCGGTCTCGTCGTCGACGGCGGCGCAACCGCGATGTGACGCGAGGGTCGCACCCGTGACGCAGCAGATCGAAGAACTCGCGGCATTCGTCGCCACGGCGACGTGGGAGGATGTTCCGGCCTCCGTGCAGCAGCACACCAGGCTCGTGCTGCTCGATACGTTTGGCGTGATCCTGGCCGGCTCAGAGCGGCCCGAAGTTCGCCGGCTCCGCGAGCAGCTTGGCTCGGGCAGCGGCGCCACGGTCCACGCGCGCGGTTTCCCTTCGCACGACCCGCGGACCGCCGCGTTGCTGAATGGCACCGCCGGACGCTCGATCGAACTGTGTGAGGGCCTGCGGCTCGTCTCGGGTCAGGCCGCCATGCAGGTGCTGCCAGCCGTGTTGGCAGTCGGCGAGCAGGCACGGAGCTCCGGCCGCGACATGCTGACGGCTCTGCTGCTTGGCTACGACGTCGCCGCCCGGCTCGCCGGCGGGTTCACGCCGCGGCCCCTGGCCCATCAGAACGGGCAGGTGTCGCTGTTGGCGGCGGCAGCCGCGGCGGCGCGCCTGCGCGGCCTGGATGCGAGCGGGATCAGCCGAGCGATGCGCATCGCCACGACGCTGCTGCTGACACCCAGCTACACCAATGCGGTAGCCGGCGCGACCGTGCTGAATGTTGCAGGGGGCATGAGCGGCTTTGCCGGCGCGCTGGCTCCTGAACTGGCGCTCGCTGGCTTCGAGGCACAGGGCGACGCGGTCGAGCAGGCACTGGGCCAGCTGGTCGGCGAACGTTTCGACGACGGCGGTCTGTTGGACGATCTCGGCGCAACCTGGCACATCGTGCGTAACTACTTTCGGCTCTACGCCTGCTGCAACCCGATCCATCCGGCGCTCGATTGCCTGCTACAGGCACTGGCCGGATTGCAGCCGCGCCCCGATGAGATCGCGCACATCGACTTCGCCACCTATCGGTTCGCTTCGGTGATGTGCAATCCCGACCCGCCGAATTTCTTTGCCTCGAAGTATTCGCTGCCACATGTTGCAGCCACCATGGTGGTGCGGGGGCACGCGGGACACACAGCGCTCGACGATACGGCGGTGCACGACCCTGCGGTCGTCGCGCTTCGTCACCGCGTCACGGTCACCGAGGATCCGGCTATGAGCGCGGTGGCGCCGCGGCTTCGGCCGGCGCGCGTGACCGTGGTTCTTACCGACGGCCGCAGCGTGACCCACGCCTGCGACAGCCACAGGGGTGATTTTCACCAGCCCTTCGCCGAGGGCGAGCTACGCGACAAGTTCCGCGAGCTGGCCGGTACCGTGCTGACGCAGGAGGGCGTGGGGCTGGTGGAACAGGCGGTCGATCGCTGCGAGCATTGGGACAATGTCGATGTGCTGACAACGCTGTGTCGTCTGCATGGGCGGACGCCGTTTGGCGGCGAATAAGGTTTGAAAAGTTTGAAGGAGTTTGGTCACGATGCACGCATCCATCCTGGTTTGCGGTCTTACCAGCTGATCGAACTGAAGCATCAGCTTTGCTCCGATGGGCGTCATTCGAATGAGTCGGTCGACGTCCCGGCAGCGGACGCTCTGCAAACACCCCGGCGATGGGTGGCTTCTTGCGGGTACGGTCCTGGGCGATACACTTGCAAGCCGACATGGCCGTGTATGTCGCCCTTCTGAGAGCCGTGAATGTAGGCGGCACCGGCAAGCTGCCGATGGCGCGGTTGTTGGAGCTTTGCGCCGACGCAGGGTTGGCCGACGCACGCACCTATATTGCCAGCGGCAACGTGATCTTTCGAAGTGCTGCTTCCGAACGAGCGGTGCGGGGTGCGCTGGAGGCGCGGCTTCACGCTTATGCGAGGAAGCCCATCGGCGTGCTTGTTCGATCGGCCGCCGAAATCGCGAAGTTGGTGACCGACAATCCATTTGCGGATAAGCCGGGCAATCGCGTCATGGCGCTTTTCACGGATGACAAGCTCCCGAAACACCCGTTGGAAGGAGCCGTCGGCATTCGCAATGAGGATGTGCGTTTGGGACGGCGCGCGCTGTTCGTGTTCTACCCTGACGGGATGGCCAGGACCCGCCTGCGCCTGCCCAGCGAGCGCAACGGAACGGCGCGCAACATGAACACCGTCGCCAAGCTGGCCGAACTGGCGGGCACATGAGACAGGTGCCGGCTGACGAGAGAGCGGCTGGTTCGATCCGCTGCTTGCAGCAGCGGTGCAAGCCGCTTCCGGCCCGCGGAAAGGGTTGAGCCCACCTGTTGCTTTGAGACGGGCGCCACAACCTTTTGTGCAGCCGTCGGCCCAAATTCCGTTCACTTTGGACTTGCTCTGCCATGCGCCAGGAACCTGACCCCGGACGACTCATCTCGCGCGCCTTCCGTCAGGACGATGCTCAGTCCTGCATCGCCCGGGAATATGGCTTTGCGTCCTGGGCCCGCCTGTTCGCCAATCCATTCGGCCGCGTCGCCGCCTGCCGCTGCCAGAACGTGAATCGGTGATGCCAAGGCGGCCGAGCCAAGGTTGGGAGAGAACAGAGGCCCGCTCTGAAATAATTGCCCCGCCGCCTGCACAGGTTTTCGGCCGTCATGGCGGATTTTTGCCTTACGATACCACTAAAGTTGAGCTTGGTTGGATAACGGCAGCTTACCACCTAACCATCTCGGTCAGCTCGAATAGCTTTACGGCCGAAATCACTGGTGACGACCGCCCAACGGAGACTCAACACAGCTTCCTCACATTGGGTTGGGTGAACGGTTATCGGGCCGTTAAACACCTGACCCAGAACCAAAACTGTTAGGCTTTCAGATGTCGGTCATTTTAGCCTCGTCCCTGCGCTCATTGCTCTTTGCCCAGGAGAACTGAAGGTGGCAGTGACCCGGCCATGCACAGGTTGTGGCGGACAGAAGACTGTTGTTCGTGAACTCACCAGGAAATTTCCAGAGGGTATACGGACATATGGCAAACGATCCGCACCATGCATTGGTTGCGGCGGCATCGGCGAGTTCAGCGCGCCAGATCTGGCGGCAATTCTCGCGGTAACAGTGGAAAACGATGGGACGCTGCGTAGCAACCGGCGATCCCGACCCGAAAACCCTCGCACCTACTACGTGTGGAACATGGCGCGCGTAATCCGCGGGGCCGATCTCGTCTTGCTGAAGAAAGTGCTTGCCGGCCTCGGTGGCGATCCTTGGGTGGGGGAACTTGATCAGATCGCGCGGGCCTTGGCACCGCGGGTCGTGTCGACAAGCTCGTGGCCCCGGCGCGGTGTCAGCGTGGCGAAGTAGCTTTCGACGGCCTGCAGGTCCTGCACGGCGTCGTGGAATTCGCGCCGTGCCGGCTTCTAAGGAAAAGAGAAACGCCATGCGCAGGCTACCCAAGCTTCACCCACATAGACACCTGCCTTTGTTGCGATGAGACCCACTGACACCCATGGCGACGCATCCGGTGCTGATCGCTTTAAGCGAAGCCCCCATGTGCCGCTGTGCCTGACCTCGCTGATCGCACGGCCCGCAATGGCCGCAACGGTGATGTGCGTCTCGGAGAGGTAGCGCTCGCGTCCACAAGAGCGTCCAATCCTCAGATACCAGCTATTCCTCAGATACCAGCTATGGAACGCGCGTAGGGGCGTTGCCGGGGCTTCGGCCGGCGTCGGTAGCGGGACGTTAGCTGCGCGAGACGATCACGCTTAGCTCAAGCCCTCCATCAGAGCATCCGCGGTGTCCAACAAGTTCCGCGACGATGGCCTCTTTTGACAGTGTCTCATCCCGCGCATCGGCAATCATCCGCTGGCACAACGACGTTGCGCGCTTGCCACACTGGGTGCTGCTGATTGTCCCAGCTAGTTCCCAGGATGCGAATTAACTTGCAATGGGCGGCCATCGGCATAAGCCCGATTCGGCATCGAACGCCAAAGTTGCAGTTTACAACTGCATATATGCGAGGCTGCGATGAGGATTCGCTATTGCTGGTGGTGCGATCGACCGTTCCTTGGTCGCGGCTATCGCCGCTGGGTGGTGACCGGCCGCAGCGACCGGACGTTCGCAGGCGCACTGGTGTCAGGCCGTGGTGCGTGGGTTGGTGGCTCGACGGGACGCTTCAGGGGTCTGCGGTTGCTCTGCTATCCGTGTGCTTGCGCGATTGACGAGGCGAACGACTACGACCCCGCTTTGGATCTGCCGGAGGAGGCTCGGCAGTTGGCAGTGCAGATATGGCAGCCGCCGCGCTCGGTGTCGGCCACTCGGTTCGGTCGGGCGGTGCACGCTGTGCGCGATTGGTGGGTCATTGCCGACTGCTGATCGTGTCTGCGAAGGCCGTGCAATGCAGGTCGTCGGCAGGAATCTGGTGTTGAGCGGCATCACACGGTTAGTTCAAAGCTCCGCCCGCGAGGCGACAGGCGATGCGAGATCATGCCTATGACGTGAATTTCAGCCGACGACTAGATCACCTAGGCGCCCATTCAGAGCACCCATCAGCGTCGTTCTTGCGAGAGGTCTTGCCAGCAAGGAACCCGAGAGCCAATAGCCCGACGCCGAGCAGAGCAAATGTCGATGGCTCGGGGGCAGTCGCCGGCCCGGGATTCGAAGAGAACGTCCCCGAGCCAGAGGCATTGAACCGCGGCAGGAAATGCCTGGTCACCAACTACCGGGCCAACGGCGAAATTCGGGATGAGCGAAGAGAGACTCCATGAGGCATTTTCATCGGTTTCGCCGAGGAAGCCCAGGTACTGCGAGGTAAATATAAGCTGGCTAAGATTGCCGAGAGTGGCGCTTGCGTCG
>DATAPW010000242.1:0-27109 GCA_036265005.1 Acetobacteraceae bacterium
AGCCTGCGGGCTCCGCTTCACTATCGAGCCAGCAATGCTACCATCACCAGCCGATTTCTCGATACAAGGAGCCTGCGGGCTCCGCTTCACTATCGAGCCAGCAATGCTACCATCACCAGCCGATTTCTCGATACAAGGAGCAAAGCGACGCGGGTCGGCCTACGCCCGCTGCGCTACTCGCAATGACAGGGGGCAATCAGCCTAATTCGCTGCCTGCCGCTCCGCCACGCCGGCCATCTGGTGTTCGACCAGGCGCGCGTAAAAGCCGCGGCGCGCCGACAATTGGGAGTGCGTGCCGGCCTCGATCACCCGCCCCGCATTCAGCACCAGGATGATATCGGCGGCCTGGATGGTGGACAGCCGATGCGCCACCACGATCGTGGTGCGGTTCACCATCAGCGCATCCAGCGCCGATCGCACCAGCTGCTCGCTGATCGTGTCGAGATGCGAGGTCGCTTCATCCAGCACCAGGATCGGCGCGTCCTTCAGGAACGCGCGCGCAATGGCGATGCGCTGGCGCTGTCCGCCGGAAAGCTGCACGCCGCGCTCGCCGACACGGGTTCGCAGTCCTTCGGGCAGGCCGCTGACGAATTCCTCCAGCGCGGCCCGGCGCAATGCGGCGCCGATCTCCTCGCGCGATGCATCCGGCCTGGCAAGCCGGACATTCGCCTCCAACGTGTCATTGAACAGATAGGTGTCCTGCGCCACCAGCGCGATGCGGCCGCGCAGCCCATCCAGCGTCAGTTCCCGCAGATCGACGCCGTCCAGCCGGATGCCGCCCTGCTCGGGATCCCAGAAACGCAGCAGCAGGTTGGCAATGGTGGTCTTGCCGGCGCCCGAAGGCCCCACCAGCGCCACCGTCGCGCCGGCCGGCACGTCGAAATCGACATCGGCCAGAGCCGGACGCTGCCGGCCGGGATAGGTGAAGCGCACATGCTCGAACTGCACGGTCGAGCCGCCGTGCGGCGCATCCGGAACACGCGGTCCATCGTTGATCAGCACCGGCTCCGAGTGCACCACGTGAAGCCGCCGCGTGGAGGCAATCGTATCGGCGAGCTGCCGGCCGACCTGGGCGATCTCGGAAACCGGCAGGAACGCGGCGACCGAGATCAGCACCAGCAATGGCAACAATGTCGGGGCGATCCAGCCCTGCATCACCAGCGGTGCACCGACCGCGGCCACCGCCAGTCCGCCCAGGCCGGTGGCGATCTCCAGGCCGGCGGTCTGCCGCGTCAGGTCGTGCAGCAGCGCCAGTCGCATCGCCTGGTAGCGTCGCGCATACGCCATGAATTCGTCGCGCCGCCGCGTCGTGGCGTCGAACGCGATGAGTTCCGACAGGCCTTGGATCGTCTCGGTGGCATGCGCGCCGAGTTCGCCCAGTGCGCGGCGCGAGGCGGAAGCCAGTCCATCGATGCGGCGGCGTCCGAGCACCGGCGAGGCCGCGGCATAGGCGAGGAACGGCAGCAAGGCGAGCGCCAGCGGCCACGCGACCATCGCCAGCGCCATGAGAACCGCACCCGGGATCAGCACCGCGACGAACGCCGGCGCGACCGTATGGGCATAGAAATATTCGACTGTCTCGACATCCTGCGTCGCCAGTGCGACCAGGTCGCCGGAGCGGCGCTTCAGCAGGTAGGCCGGCGCCAACGCATCCAGTTTGCGATACAGATCGACGCGCATCACCGCCAGCAGGCGGTACGCCATGTCGTGCGCCAGAAACGATTCGAGCCAGTGCAGCAGCCCGGTCACCGGCGCGGCGGCCAGCAGCAGCACGACAAGCAGCAATGACGGCGCGTTCGCCCGCACCGCGGCGATGATCAGCGCACCCAGCACACCCACGCCGATGAAGGCGACCACGCGGCCGATGCCGCAGCTCACCGTGACGGCAAGCTGCCGCCGCCAGGGACGGATGAACCCGAGCAGCGTGCGGATGGTTTCCGGCCAGCCGACCTCCGCGGCATCCTGCGCCAGGTCGCGAATCACCGCCCCGGTGTCCTCCGCCGGCGCGGTGTCGGTGGCGGGAACGTCGAGCAATGGCAGTTGCGCCGCCGCGTCGCTGCGCTCGCCGACCTGCGGCCCCATCAGCCGGCGGTACGGGCCATCCTGCACGATCAGTTCGGCGTGGCGCCCGCTCTGCGCGACGGCGCCGTCCTGCAGCACCAGGATGCGATCGGCGTTGATCACGCTGGACAGCCGATGCGCCAGGATCAGCGTGGTGCGGCCGGCCATCAGCCGTTCCAGCGCCTGCTGGATCACCGCTTCGTTCTCCGCATCCACCGAGGACAGGGCTTCGTCCAGCACCAGGATCGGAGAGTCGCGCAGCAAGGCACGAGCGATGGCGATGCGCTGGCGCTGGCCGCCCGACAGCCGCGCACCGCGTTCGCCGATCACCGTCTGGTAGCCGTCCGGCAGCGTTTCGATGAAGTCGTGCGCATTGGCGGCGCGGGCAGCGGCGGCGATCTCGGCCTCGCTGGCGTCGGGGCAGCCGAGGCGCAGGTTCTCTTCGATCGTGCCGTGGAACAGGTAGGTGTCCTGCGCGACGACAGCGATCATCCGGCGCACGACCTGCGGGTCCAGCGTCCGGAGGTCGTGGCCGCCGATGCGCAACGTGCCGTCCTGTGGATCGTGCAGTCGCAGCAGCAGCCGCACGATGGTGGATTTGCCGGAGCCGCTGGGTCCGACGATGCCGACGCGCTCGCCGGCGGCGATGGCGAAGCTCAGGTTGCGATGCGCGCCGCGCCGGCCGCCAGGATAGGCGAAGCTGACGGATTCGAACGCGATGCCGGGTGAAACGCCGACGCCCCCTCCCCAACCCTCCCCCACTTCGCGGGAGAAGGGGCGGAATACGCCCTCTCCCGCGCTTGGGCGGGGGAGGGTTGGGGTGGGGGCAGCCGGCGCGGTGATCTCCGTGTCCAGCAGCGCGTTGATGCCGGCCGCAGCCGCCTGGCCGGTCAGACCCTGGTGCAGCACGGTGCGCAGGTCGCGCAATGGCCGGAAGATCTCGGTGCCGGCCATCAGCACGATCAGCAGCGCCTCGATGCTCATCTCGCCGTGGCGCACGCGATACGCGCCCAGCGCCAGCGCCGCCGCCGCGCCGAACGCACAGCCAAGGTCGGTGATGCCACGTGTCAGGATGCTGGTGCCCAACACCAGGAACGTGCTGTCCGACAGCGCGCGCGCCTTGTCGGCCAGCATCCGCCCGAACGCGCCGCTCTGGCCGAACGCCTTCAGCGTCGGCAGGCCCTGCATCGCGTCGAGGAATTCCTCGCCGAACGCCTTGAACGCGCGCTGGCGCTCGCGCGATGCCTGACCGGTGCGCTCGTGCACAACTGCCGGTGCCACCAGGGTGAACAGCGCGGCGCCGAGCATCACCGAAGCCACTGGCACGTCCCAGAATGCCATGAAGGCGAAGATCGCCAGCGGCGCGCAGGCAGCGATCGACACCTGCGGCAGGTACTGGCCGAAGAAGGTCTGCAACTGCTCGACGCCATCGATGACGGACAGCATCACGCCGCCGGTGCGTTCGGCGCCGAACCAGGCGGGACCCAGGGCGACAATCTTGTCGTATAGCCGGCCGCGCAGGGCCTCCTGCACGCGTGCCGCCGTGCGATGCGCGATCGTGGTGCGCAGGTGGTCCAGCCAGGAGCGCAGCAGGATGGCGACGAGGGTCGCGGTCAGCGGCAGGATCAACTCGGCCGCCGGCGCGGCGCGGAACAATCGGGCGAGGAACTGGCCGAGAAAGGCGAAGCGCGCGATGCCGAGACCGAGAGCCAGCAGTCCGAGCACGATGGCCAGTGCGATGCGGCCGCGCAGACCACTTGTCATGCGCCAGAGTCTGAGATCGAAATGCATGCGGCTCGTCGTCCTCCGTGGCCATTGTGGCCCCGGCGCGGCGTCGTGTCCAAGGGCGGCCGGTGGTAGAACGGGCGGCGTCCAACCGGGAGACCATGGATGAGGCGGATATTCCTGCCGGCACTGGCCGCCGTCGCGTTGCAGATCGCCGTCGCGCAGGCCGCCGACCTGAAGATCGGCTTCACCGTCGATGCCGTGACCCTGGACCCGGGCAATTACCGGGCGCGCGACACCGAGACGTTGCTGCGCCTGATGTACGACGGGCTGGCGACGCATGACCGGCAGATGAAGGTGGTGTCCGAGCTCGCCACCGGCTGGCATGCGCGCGATCCGTTGACCTACGACTTCACGCTGCGCAGCGATGTCAAACTGCACGGCGGGGGCACGCTGACCGCCGACGATGTGGTGTTCAGCTTCACGCGGCTGATGACGACGAGCGCCATCAACGGACAGACCAGTCCGCGCAAGGACCTGCTCGGCCCGCTGAAGTCGGTGGAGAAGATCGACGCGAACACGGTGCGCTTCGTGCTGGACAAGCCGTGGCCGGTGTTCCCGGCGATGCTGACGTTCCAGGAGGTGATCCCGCAGGCATTCGCCGAGAAAGCCGGCGCCGCCGGGCTGGCGACGCAGGAGGACGGCACCGGCCTGTTCCGCCTGGTGCAGTGGCGGCGCGGCGAACAGCTCGTGCTTGAGCGCTTTCCCGGATATTTCGGTGGCGGCGCCGCCTGCATCGATCACCTGATCGTCAAGGTGATCCCGGAGAATGCCTCGCGCGTCGCCGCGCTGCTGGCGGGCGACGTGGACCTGGTCAACGAACTGCCGGTGGATGCGATCCGCCAGGTCGAGGCCAATCCGAACACCAGGGTGGCCGCGGTGAACGGCACGCGCACGTTCTTCGTGTCGCTCAACAACACGCGGCCGCCGTTCAACGATGCCCGCACTCGCCAGGCGGCGAATTATGCGATCAACAAGGCGGTGATCATCGATCGCATCCTGCGCGGCCGCGCGGTGGCGCTAAACGGCGTGCTGAGCCCGGACGCGTTCGGGTTCAACGCGGCGTTGCCGGTGTACGGCCACGACGTTGCCAAGGCGAAGGCGCTGCTGGCAGCGACCGGCCATGCCGACGGGATCGACGTCACGCTGGATACCGATGGCGCCGGCAAGGACATGGCCGAGGCGATCGCGGCACTGCTGTCACAGGCCGGCATCCGCACCAAGGTGGCGGTCGGCGAGTCTACCCAAGTGCGTGCGAAGTGGCTGTCCAAGGGGCCGCGCGACGGCGATATGTGGCTGAGTTCGTGGGGCAACGGTTCGCTCGATCCGATCGACATCTTCGGCCCGACCTTGCACACCGGCGGCAGCGGCAATTCATCAGGCTACTCCAATGCGGAGGTCGATAAGCTGCTGGACACCGCCAGCGCCGAGAGCGATCCGGAGCAGCGGGTGGACGAATACAAGGCGGCGCAGGTGATCGTGAATCGCGACGCGCCGTGGATTTTCCTGTGGTTGCCGCAGGACATTTACGGCGTGTCGGCGCGGCTGACCGGTTTCACGCCGAGTGCCGACGGCCGGCTGAACCTGCGCGATGCCTGCGTGAAGTGACTGCATGCGGCCGGACGTTCTCGCGCGGCGTATCCTCCACCTGATCCCCGTCCTGTTCGGCGTCACCGTCATCGCGTTCCTGATGATGTCGGCCACGCCGGGCGATCCGGCCGAGATCATGCTGGCCGGGCAGAATGCGTCGGCCCAGCAGGTTGCCAGCCTGCGGCACGACATGGGTCTCGACCTGCCGTTGAGCGACCGGTTCGGCCGCTTCGTCGTCCATGCGCTGGAAGGCGATTTCGGCCAGAGCCTGTTCCATCGGCGCCCCGTGGCGTCGGTGATCGCCGAACGGCTGCCGGCGACGATCGAGTTGAGCGTCGCCGCGCTGGTGCTGGCGTTGGTCGTGGCGATCCCGCTCGGGGTGCTGGCCGGCCTGCGGCGCGGCAGCGTGCTGGACCGGTTGGCGAGCATCGGTTCGCTGCTCGGCGTGTCGATGCCCGGGTTCTGGTTCGGCATCCTGCTGCTGATCCTGTTCGCGGTACGGCTGCGCCTGCTGCCGGTATCGGGCGAGATCGATTTCTCCGCAGCGCCCCCACCGGTGACCGGCTTCCTGCTGGTGGATTCGCTGCTGGCCGGAAGGCTGGACAGTTTCACCGACACGCTGCGCCACCTGGCGTTGCCGGCGATCACGCTGGCCCTGCCGATGGCGGCCGTGCTGACTGGCGTGGTGCGCGCCTCGATGCAGGAGGTGCTGCGGCGCAACTACATCACGTTCGCCAGGGCGAAGGGCCTGCCGCCGTCGCGCGTGCTGTTGCTGCATGCGCTGAAAAACGCGCTGCTGCCCGCGGTGAGCGTGGCCGCGCTGGAGACCGGATCGCTGCTCGGCGGCAACATGATCGTGGAGACGGTGTTCGGCTGGCCGGGCCTGGGCCGGCTGGTGGTGGAAAGTATTTTCCAACGCAACTATCCGTTGGTGCAGGCCGCGGTGCTGCTCTACGCGGTGACCTATGTGCTGATCAACCTGGCGGCGGACCTGCTGTACACCGTGCTCAACCCGCGGGTCCGGCTGTGAGCGCCGCCAATTCTCCCCCTCCCCTTGCGGGAGGGGGTTGGGGGAGGGGACCGGGGAACGTCCGGCGTCCCCTTCGCCTGCCGCCTCCCGCAAGCGGCGGGGGAGGGATGCGCTTCTTCCCAGCCTTCCCTGCGGACCGCCTGGCGATTGTTGCCGCGAGCCTCATCGGCCTGTTCGTGGCCATGGCGGTGTTCGCGCCGCTGCTCGCACCGCACGATCCCACCGCCGCCGATCTGTTGCGCCGCCTGCAGCCGCCGTTCTGGCTCGAGGACGGCGAACTCGCCTACCCACTCGGCTGCGATGCACTGGGCCGCGATATCCTCTCGCGCATCATCTATGGCGCCCGCGTTTCCATCTTCATCGGCGTCGTCGTCGTCCTGCTGGCCACTGTCATCGGCGTGCTGGCCGGCCTGGCGGCGGGCTACCTGCGGGGCTGGATCGACACGACCATCTCCGGCCTGGTCGATATCCTGCTCGGATTCCCGTACCTGATCTTCGCGATCGGACTGATGGCGATGATGGGACCTGGCGTCGGCAACATCGTGTTAGCCCTGGCCTACAAGGAATGGGTCATCCCCTGCCGCGTGGTGCGCGGCGAAACACTGGCGGCACGCGAGATGGAATACGTAGAGGCGGCGCGCGCCATCGGCGCGTCGCGCAGCAGCATCATGCTGCGCGAGGTGCTGCCGAACATCCTGTCGCCGGTGATCGTGGTCGCCACCATGCGCATCGCCCAGGTGATCATCCTGGAGGCCAGCCTGTCATTCCTCGGCCTTGGCGTGCAGCCGCCGACGCCATCCTGGGGCGCCATGGTCGCCGATGGCCGATCGTTTATGCTGGATGCCTGGTGGGTCAGCACATTCCCCGGCCTCGCGATCCTGCTGCTGGTGCTGGCGATCAACCTCGCAGGCCAGGCGTTGCGCGAAGCACTCGATCCCAGGCTGCGTCACTGATGGAGTCCGCCATGAAGACCGCGCGCATCATCTGTCCTAATGGCCATCTGGGATTTGCCCCGCTGAAGCCCGACAGCTTCAACCTCGGCGTTGCCGCCGGCCCGGATTTCATCGCCGCGGATTCCGGCAGCGACGATATCGGGCCGGGGCCGCTCGGTGCCGATGTCAGCACCAGTCCTCTGGCGTGGCAGACCCAGGACCTTGAGGCGATGCTGCTGGCGTCGCGGAAGATCGGTGTGCCGATGCTGATCGGCTCGGCCGGCGACACCGGATCGAACAGCCGGGTCGATCTCTATGTGGGCATCATCCGCGAGCTGGCGGAGAAGCACCGGCTGCCTCGCTTCAAACTCGGCTACTACTATTCAGAAGTGGGCAAGGACTATCTGCGCCCCAAGATCCGTGCGGGCGATGCGATCGAGGGCCTGGATGGACGGTCGGCGCTGACCGAGGCCGAACTGGACGAGACCGCGCGCATCGTGGCGATGGCCGGCGTGCATCCGTTCATGGCGCTGCTCGACCGCGGCGCCGATGTGATCATCGGCGGACGCAGCAGCGATGCGGCGATCTTCGCGGCGGCAGCGATGCACCAGGGGCATCCCGAGGCGCTGTCGTACTATCTCGGCAAGGTACTGGAATGCGCCTCGTTCTGCGCCGAACCCTATGGTGCGAAGGAGACCGTGCTGGGCGAAATCGTCGATGGCGGCGTGCATGTCACCGCGATGCATCCCGACCAGCGCTGCACCATCGCCTCGGTCGCCGGCCATGCGATGTACGAACGCTCCAACCCTTACCACGAATATGTCGCCGGCGGCCTGCTCGACATGAGCGAATGCCACTACGAGCAGGTCTCCGAGAAGACCACGCGCGTCACCGGCCCGCGCTTCATCCCGGCGCCGCGCGTCCGGGTGAAGCTGGAAGGATCCGCCAAGGTCGGCGAGCGATTCATCGGCATCGCCGCGGTGCGCGATCCATACTCCATCGCCAATGTCGACCTGATGATCGACTGGGCGCGCCAGCAGGTGCGCGAACGCTTCGGCGCGCATGGCTACGAGCTGCACTACACGGTGTATGGCCGCGACGGCGTGATGGGATCGCTGGAACCGGTGCGCACGCCGTCGCACGAACTTTGCATCGTGGTGCAAGGCGTGGCGCGGACGCGCGGGATGGCGGAGGAAGTGTGCATGATCGGCACGCGACAGTTGTTCTATGCACGCCTGCCGGAGGTGAAGGGCACCGCCGGTTCGGTGGCGTTCGTGCTGGACGAAGTGGTGCCGGCCTCCGCCGCCTATCGCTGGAGCCTCAACCACACCGTTGCGGTGGACGATCCGATGGAATTGTTCCCGATCCATATGACCGAGGCAGGAGTGTGAGGTGGTAAACATGATCAGCGGACCAACCGACCACCCTGCCACGCGACCACCCTATCAACCGTCATGGCCGGGCATTGTCCCGGCCATCCGTCGCGGCACACTGCCGATGGCGATGGCCGGGACAAGCCCGGCCATGACGGGACAGCAGCCATGAAACTCAGCCAGATCGCCAAGACGGTGCGCAGCAAGAACGCCGGCGTGGACAAGATCACCTTCGACGTGATCTTCCCCGACCGCGAGAGCTACGACATGGTCCGCCGCAGCCGCGCACTCACGCGCGAGACGGTGGCAGGGCTGTATCGCATCCCCGACTCGCGCATCTCCGATTTCGTCGAATTTGCGCCGGCGAACGCCATCAAGTTCACCATCTACCGCGAGCGTCCCAGCGGCAGCCCGGGCGATGCCGACATCTTCGGCGCCCAGCAATATGCCCCGCTGCTTGACCTGGAGGTTGGCAATCTATGATCTCCGCTCGCAACAACGGGAGGTCATCCATGCAAGTCCTCAAGGCCATCGGCGTTGGCGCTGTCGTGCTCGGCATGGCCGCCGTTGCCCACGCCGCCGGCACGCTCCGCGTCGGCATGCAGGATGATCCGGATGCGCTGGACCCGGCGCGCGGCGGCACTTTCGCCGGCCGCATCGTGTTCGCCAGCATGTGTGACAAGCTGGTCGATCTGACGCCTGACGTGAAGTTCGGGCCGCAGCTTGCCACCGACTGGTCGTGGTCCGCCGACGGCAAGGCGCTGACCCTGACATTGCGCGACGGCGTCAAATTCCAGGACGGCGAGCCGTTCAATGCCGATGCGGTGCGGGTGAACATCGAGCGTTACCGCAGCGCGCCGGAAAGCAATCGCAAGGGCGAGCTGCGGCCGGTCTCGGCCGTGGAAGTGATCGACCCGAAGACGGTCAGACTGGTGCTGTCGCAGCCCTACGCGCCGCTGATCGCCGTGCTGTCCGATCGTGCCGGCATGATGGCATCGCCCAAGGCGCTCGATCGGCTGGGCAAGGATTTTGCAACAGGGCCGGTGTGCGCCGGGCCGTTCCGCTTCGTCGAACGCGTGCCGCAGGATCGCATGGTGCTGGATCGCTTCCCGGGATACTGGAACGCGGCCGCCATCCATCTCGATCGCATCGTGTTCCGCCCGATCGCCGATTCCACTGTGCGGCTGGTGAATTTGCAGACCGATCAGCTCGACATGCTGGAGGAGCTGGCGCCGAGTGACGCGGCCAAGGTCGAGAAGGACGCCAGGCTGAAGCTGCGCGGCGTGACGTCACTCGGTTATGAGGCGATCGACATCAACCTGGCGCACGGGCCGGCCGCGGACAATCCGCTGGGCAAGGATCCACGGGTGCGCGCCGCGCTGGAGGCGGCGATCGATCGCAAGGCGCTCAACCAGGTGGTGATGGATGGCCGCTTCGTGCCGGACAATCAGGCGGAATTGCCGACCAGTCCCTATTTCAACCAGGATTTCCCGGTGCCGCCGCGCGATGTGGCGAAGGCGAAGGCGTTGCTGAAGGAGGCGGGACTCGATCGGGTGACGTTCACACTCCGCACGCTGAACACACCGAGTGACATCCAGATCGGCGAGGTGCTGCAATCGATGACCGGCGAGGCGGGGATCGACATCAAGTTGGTTGCCGGTGAAACCAACGCCAATATCCAGGCGATGAATGCCGGCGACTACCAGGCGAGCCTGGTGATCTGGAGCGGGCGTTCGGATCCGGACTTCAACGTCGTACAGTTCCTGGCGTGCGACGGATTCCAGAACTGGGGCAAGGCCTGCAATCCGAAATTCGACGATGCGCTGAACCGCGGCCGGACCGCCAACGACCTGGCGCAGCGCGCCGCGGCGTATCATGAGGCGGCGTCGCTCTACCTGACGGACCGGCCGTTGATCTTCCTGTTCCACATGACGTGGCTGTACGCGCACAGCGATCGGCTGAAGGGATTCGCTCCGGTGGCCGACGGCCTGATCCGGCCGCAGGGGCTGACGCTGGAGTAGCGATCCCCCTGCGCTGCTCGCAATGACAGGATCGCGTTACGAGAACTGCGAAAAGTCCGGTTTGCGCTTTTCCATGAATGCGGCGAAGGCTTCCTTCGCTTCCGGCGAGCCGAGCCGTTCGCTGAACAGCGGCATTTCCTCTGCCATCCGCGCGGGGACATCCTGTGCCCCATGCCGGATCAGCCGCTTGGTCAGTCGCACGGCCTGCGGCGGCAGCGCGGCCAGCCGACGTGCCATCTCGCGCGCCGTATCCAGCAGCGCTGCATCGTCCACCACGCGGTTCACGAAGCCCCACTCGAACGCGGTTGCCGCATCCAGCGGTTCGCCGAGCAGCAACAGCGCGCTGGCACGCTGGGTGCCGAGCAGGCGCGGGAACAGCAGCGAACTCGCTGCCTCGGGCACCAGTCCCAGGCTGGTGAATGGCATCACGAAGCGCGCCGACCGCGCCGCGACGATCAGGTCACAGTGCATCAGCATCGTGGTGCCGACGCCGATCGCAGCGCCGTTCACCGCGGCGATCAGCGGCTTCTGCATCGACGAAATCGTCGGCAGGAAGCGCGAAGCCGAACTGCGTCCGCTGTTGCCACGCGACTGGAAGTCGGTGATGTCGTTGCCGGAGGTGAAGGTGGTGCCAACGCCGGTCAACAGTGCGACGCGCAACGTGGGGTCGCTGTCCACCTGCGCGAATGCGTCGGCCATCGCGTCGTACATCGCCCGGGTCAGCGCGTTCTTCTTCTCCGGCCGGTTGAGGCAGATTTGGAGGATGCCGTCGATTCGCGTGAGGACAACGTGCTCGCTCACAAAGGCCTCCACCGGGTGATCGATCCGCCATGACAGTCGAACGTGCTGTCGTCCCCGTCAACCGGGCAAATGCTGCACGATGTAGGGCGGCAGGTTGAACGCGCCGACGTGGATCTCCGGCGTCCAGTAGCGCGTGCCGCCGAGTATGCCCGACGCCTGCGCGCGTGCCCGTATCTCGTCCACGCCGACCCGCGTCAGCGACGCATCCTTCGCCGCCCAGCCGAGTGTCATGAAGCCGCCCACATAGGTCGGCACCGCCGCAACATACGCTGTTACGTGCGGGAAGAATTTAGCCCGCCGTGCGCTGGTCTCGCGCAGCTCGTCCGCCTGCATGAACGGCACGCCGCACTGGTTCACCACCAGCCCCCGCGCCGTCAGGATGCGCGCGCAGTTGGCGTAGAATTCGTCGGTGAACAGCACCTCACCCACGCCGATCGGGTCGGTGGAATCGACGATGATCGCATCGAACGCGGCGCCCGGTGCGCGTTCCACGTAATCGATCCCGTCGCCGACGATCACCTCGGCGCGCGGATCGGTCCATGCATCGCCGCCGATTGCCGGGAGGAATTCCTTCGACAGTCGGATCACCTCGCCGTCGATCTCCGCCATCACCGCGCGCTGCACCGTGCGGTGCTGCAGCACCCGCCGCAGCACGCCGCCATCGCCGGCGCCGATGATCAGCACATTGGCCGCCGATCCGTGCGCCAGCAGCGGCACGTGGGTCAGCATCTCCTGGTAGACGAACTCATCCCGCTCGGTGATCTGGATGACGCCGTCCAGCACCATGACCCGGCCATGCGAGGTGCTGTCGAAGATCACGATGTCCTGGAACGCGCTCTGCACCCGCGCCAACTCGCGCTTCACCAGGAAGCGCTGGCCCCAGTCGGGATACAGGCTCTCGTTGATCCAGCTATCGGTCGCCATTGCCGGTTCTCCAAACGCCACGGCCCGGACAAGCGCGCCCGGGCCGCACCGCACGCCATGACGGGTGGTTTACGCGATCAGGCCGCGACGCTGCTCGGCCAGCAGGATCGATGTCGGACTGAACGTCTCCTTCAGCACCGGCAGCGAGCGATACGGATTGCACGCGCCGCACATGAAGATGTCCACCGCGGCGAAGTCGCGCTCCGGCCAGGTGTGGATGGAGATATGGCTCTCGGCCAGCACCAGCACGCCGCTCACGCCGCCATCCGGCCCGAAATGGTGGAAATGGCTGTGCAGGATCGTTGCGTTGGCCGCTTCGGCGGCGTCACGCAGCGCACGGTCGATCAGTTCCGGATCCGTGAGGTTGCTGGCGCCCCACAGATCCAGCAGCAAATGCGTGCCGGCAAATTTCACGCCGTCCTTCTGGACGAAGTAGTCCTTCTGCGCTTCCGCTTCGCCAAATTCCGTCTGGTTGTCGCTCGGATTATCCGAGACCATCCCCAGTGGGCTGAGTGCGTCCATTACGTACCCCGTTCCTACCAGTAGACAGCCTGTTGAGCGGGCGCGAGCCGCGTCCGTTCCCTGGGGCCAAGGTCGCGGAAGATGGGGAAAGGGGGGGCGTCATGCAAGAGGCAATTTCGCCGCCTGGGACAGGGCAGGTCCGCGCCGTCAGGGCGTCAGCCGTACGGGGGGCTGCAGTTCCTTCAGCTGGCCGGGCAGCGCGCGCGCCAGGGTGGCCTCCTGGCCAGATCGCTTCAGGTCTCCCACGCCGCGCACCTGGTCCGCGGTGAGCAGGCGGAACATATCGGCCAGCGGGCCCGTTTCCATCCGCGCCGCCTCGCGCTGCCGGAGCGCGGCCAGTGTCGCCTCGTCGCCCGCCCGCGCCGCGGCGGTCGCGAACCGCAGCAGGATGCGCCGCTGGCCGTCGTCCAGCCGGCCCTCGCGCGGTACCGCCTTAGCCACGTAGTCGGCCAGAGCCCGCTGCGCTGCCGGCCAGTCGTTGGCGCGTTCCAGGATGGACGCCCGCCCTTCATCGGCGGCTGCGGTCGCCAGTGAGCCGAGAGCGGACAATGCGCGGTCGGTGTCGCCGCGGCGGGCATTGGCGTCGGCTGCCAGCAGCGTCCGGCGTTCCTCTAACGCCGGCGGCAGATCGGCCGCGGCAGACGCGGCCAGCGCGGCGAGCGCGCCTGTCGCATCGCCCTCGCGTAGTCGCAGGGCGGCCAGCCGTGTGCCGAAGCCGGCGCGTCCGGTTTCGGTCGGCGCTGCCTGCGCCAGTTTCTCCAGCACCGGCCCGGCGCGTTTCGGCAGGTCCAGGGAGACCAGCCGATCGGCGAGCCGAGCTTCCAGCGCCTCGCCATCCGGTCCGGCGGGCAGCAGGTCGGCGTTCTCGTCAACCAGGGCCGCCAGCTCCAACGGCGCCAGCGCGTCTGCCGCATCGCCGCGCAGCAGGGCGGCGAACATGTCGGTCAACTCGGCATGAATCGCGGCCTTGTCGTCGGGGAAGATCGCCTCGGTCTCGCGCAACAGGCCCAGCGCGGCGCGCCATGCGCCTGAGCGTGCGCGAAGTTCGGCCAGATGCTCGCGCAACGCCCGCTCGGACAGGTCGCCGCGCCAGTTGTACAGCAGCTTGTCCAACCGGTCGGCCGCCTGCCCGACGTCGAGCTGCCCGCTGGCAAGCCGCAGTTCCACCGCCCGCACCGCGGCGCGCGCATGCACCGACTGATCCTTCGTGTGTGCCAGCCTGTCGTATGTCGCCAGCGCCGCCGGGTTTTCGCCGCGAATTTCCTGCAGCATACCGCGTGCGAGATCGAGCGTGGCATCGTCCTTGCGGGCGTCGAGCAAGGCGATTGCCGTGGCGAGTTCGCCACCGGCCACCAGCGTCTCGGCCGCCAGGGGCAGTAGGCGATCGCGGATTTCCGCCGGATAGGCCAGCAGCAGCGGCAGCGTGGCGCTGAAAACCGCGGCGGCGTTCGCCGATCCCTCCTGCAGTTCCGCCCGGCGAATGCCCTGCCACAGCGCGATGTCGTCCCAGCCGGCGAGCCGGGAATCGCTCAGCCCGGAGGCCTCTTCGGGGCGATGCGCGAGCAACGCGGCAATCGATGCCAGCGCGACGTTGTCCGCCGACGCCGCCTCATGCGGGTCGTCGGCCGCCGCGATTTGCAGCACGGCCTGAGCCTCGGCTCCAAGACCCAGCGAGATCATCGTCCGCGCCACCTCCTCGCGACGCGGTCCACGGGCAAGCGGCGGCGTGGTCGCATCGTCCAGCACCTGGACCCGCAAATGCTGCAACAGGGCAGTCGCCGGTTGGCTGGGGAAATCGAAGCGCCTGGTCAGGCCGCTGCTGCGCGCCAGCAGGTCCGCGACATCCGACGGCGGCGACACGGCGAGGCCGCCGACGCCGCCCGACAGCACGAACCCGGTCTGCGTCGGCCGCAAGGCGAGTGTATCGGCGATTGCCTCGACGGCGACCCCCTGCCAGGTCGGCAACAGCACGAATTCCGGCGTCCGGTGGCGCACCGGCACCCCTTGGCCCTGTCGCCGCTGCGTGCCCACCAGCAGGGTCATGCCGGTGTCGGGATCGGCGACGGTCATGACGGTGCCCGGCGCGTTGGCCTGGAACACCAGGCGATCGTTGGCCAGCGCCGCGGTGATCGGTTGCAGATTTGGCACCGACGGTGCGGCGGCGATGCGCCAGGTATTGCCGGTCTGCGACACGGCAAGCGCCATGCCTGCATCCAGCGGCACGCGGATCACCGTCGCGGTCGGCAGGTCCTGCACAACGGCGCTGCCGAACACCGGATCATCGCGCAACGGCGCCGTATCGACCTCGCCCCGCTGGTCGAACACGATGACGGCCTGGTTCCCCCGTCGGAACGCCGCGACGCCGGACGGTGACTCGAACGGCACCACGAGCACGGAATCCGGCTTCGGTGCCGGCGGTTCGCCGGTGTCCGCGACCGGGCCGACAGCTGGCTGTGCCTCCCGGGTCGCCGGCGGCGCATCGGGCATCGGCGCGGCCGCGGCGGCCAGTGGTGGTGGGACCACCGCCGCCGTGGCGGGCTCGGGCGGCACGCTTGCGGCGACCGGTTTCGATTGCAGGGGAACTGCGGCGGGCGTCGGTGCGCCAGGTGCAACAGGCGGCCTCGGCGCCTGCGCAACGGTCGGCGTCGAAGGCGGCGCAACAGCATTTGTTGCCGGCTTCGCTGCCAGCGCGATGGGTGGCGGAGGGGTTGGCGAAACAGCGGCATTTGCCGCGGGCTTCGCTGCCGGCGCGGTGGGCGGCGGAGGCCCCAGCGGTGCAGCGGCATTCGCCGCGGGCTTCGCCGGCGGCGCGGTGGGCGGCGTTGGCACCGGCGGTGCAGCGACATTCGCCGCGGGCTTCGCTGCCGGCACGGTGGACGGCGGTGGCACCGGCGGTGCAGCCGCTCCTGTTGCCGCCGGCTTCGCTGTTGGCTCGGCCGGCGACGGCCGATTGTCGACGCCTGGTTGTGGCGTCTCGGCAGCCCGCTCCGGGGCAGTCGACGCGGCGACAGGATCCAGGATGTCGATCACGATGTGGTCGCCGAGACGCCAATCGTGCAGCGACGTGCCCGGCGCAATCGTCAGCTCCGCCTGGTTCGCGCCACCGGTGAGTCCCACGACATTGCGCGGCACCCCCGTCGCCGACCCAATCGTCATATCGCCGACGAACTGTATGACGACGCGCTGGCCCTGCTGCGTCAGCCGATACTCGGTACGCGACGGCATATCGAACACGATGCGGCCATAGCCCTCGTGGCTGCCGGACCGCACCGGCACGGGTGGTTCGCTATCCGCGCGCGCGGCCACCGGCGGACCACATGCCAGCACGATCGCGAGTCCGACGGCGCCACACCGGGTCATTCGAAACTGGCCAGCAACCGGTCGATATCGGACTGGTCCATCGCAACCGCGGGATGCTGCGGACCATTCAGCAATGCGGCCTCGGTCGGGGCGGATACTTCCGCCTCCATGCCGCCAGCCCCGTTGCCGAAGGTCTCGACGATCTGCGTCACCTTGGCTTCGATGGTCTTCAGCGTGGCGACCACCTTGGTGATGCGCTGGCCGGTGATGTCCTGGAAGCTGCACGCTTCATAGATCCGCGTGGTGGCATCCTGCAGCTTGGTCGCCGGCTCGCCGGTCAGGTCGCCGGCAACCTGGTCCAGCAGTTCGCAGCTGGTCAGGATCGCATTCGTTGCTGTGGCGGTATGCTCGACGATGGCATCCAGCTCATCTGTCGCGAACGGAATATGGTTGTCCCTGATGTCATCGACGCGCAAAGCCGCAATCTCGGCTTTCGCATGGGCGATGGTATGGCCCAGCGCTTCCACCTCCGCCAGCAGCGAGGTCTCCTGCGCCGACAAGTCGCCGCTCATGGTCGCCAGCACGGCGTGGACCACCTCGGCCACCATGCCCGGCTCGGACTGTGGGTGCCGTGCACGGATCTCCGCCAGCCGCCCGGCCAGCCCGTCGCTCGCGTGATCAGCCATGGCCCAGCACCTTTTCGATCTTCTCGCGCAGCGTCTCGGCATTGAACGGCTTGACGATGTAGTTGGAGACGCCCGCCTGCTTGGCGGCCACCACGTTCTCCACCTTGCTTTCAGCGGTGATCATGATGAACGGCATGGTTTTCAACCGGGCGTCCGCACGCACCTCCTGCAGCAATTGCAGGCCGGTCATCGGCACCATGTTCCAGTCGCTGATCACCAGGCCGAAGCTTCCGCCGCGCAGCTTGGCCAGCGCCTCGGCGCCGTCGGTGGCTTCCTCGACATTGTTGAATTCGATCTGCTTCAGCAGGTTGCGGATGATGCGAAGCATCGTCTTGTAGTCATCGACGATCAGCACGTTCATGGATTTGTCGATCGGCATGGTCGGCCTGTCCTTTCTGCGTGCGACCGGTGGTCAGCCACCGACCGTGCCGCCGGGATCGTCGCGGTGGATGCGCAACTGAGCGAGTTTCGCGGTGAGGTCGCGCGCCTTGTCGGGCTGCATGGCGGCGAGCACCAGCGCGGCCTTGGCATCCTTCATGCGATCGACCACCTGCAGCAGGACCGGCATTTCCAGGTCGTTGAAGATTGCCGCCGCGTCGCGCGGCTTCATCGATTCGTAGAGCTTCACCAGCCCTTGCCAGCTCGCGTCGTCGCGTTCCCTGCGCGTTGCGTCCAGGGCTTCCAGCTTCTTCTGCAAGGCCTGCAGTTCCACCACGCGCGCCGACAGTTTCACTTCCGCCGCCGCCAGCAGCGATTCGCGTGCCGCCAGCGCCGCATCGCGCACATCCAGTTCCTGCCGGCGCTGGCGCAACTCGAGCAACACCGTCCGTTCGCCATCGCTGACCGGTGGCGCCGCAGAATCCTCCGATGGTTTCGCAGCGGCAGCTTCGGGCGGCGCCGCGGATGGCGCGGGCTGATGCGACGCCGGCGCGGCCGCCTGGGCCTGAGCGACCGCCGGCGTCGCGGTTTCCGTCGGCGCGGCTGCGGCGCGCACGAGGTCTGCCGTCTTCACCGCGAGCAGGCCGGCAATCGCGAATATGGTCAGCGGCAGCAGCCGCGGCGGACGGAGGTGCGGCATCATCGCGCCATCCTCAGCGCCTTCAGCAGGTCGCGTTCCGCCTGGCTGCGCACCCGTGGTTCGCCGGGCTCGGCGCCGGCAACGACGGTGAGGCGCGGCGTCTCGGCTGCGAGCGGCCGTCCGGTGTGAACGAGCGCGTCAAGCCGGTCGGCCAGCTGGTCGCCACGTTCGATCAGCAGCGCGAGGTCGTCCTTCAGCGACAATGCGGCATCCACCTGCCGGGCGATCTGATGGCCCGCGCCATCGGCGGCGCCGCGCAGCCGTTCGATCCCGAGTTCCGCCTGGCGGGTGCTGGCGTTGAACCCGGCGACCAGCTCCTGCAACTCCACGCGATCGCGTTTCAGGACACCGAGCGCATGTT
Source organism: Acetobacteraceae bacterium (assembly GCA_036265005.1). Lineage (GTDB taxonomy): Bacteria > Pseudomonadota > Alphaproteobacteria > Acetobacterales > Acetobacteraceae > JAMXLO01. Next base: position 18,465 of record DATAPW010000242.1, read on the forward strand.
CGAGCCGGATGGCGTGGAACAGGGTTGCCGCGAGCAGCACGACCAGGGCGATTTCGAGGATCCACTCCATGCCGGGCATTCTCGGCCAGGAGGGTTAGCAAATTGCCAATGGCCCAGGCCCACCTTCGGGCGATAGCGCAACGCGACCGGATCGACGATAGTTTGCCGACCACCGGAAGGAGGATCGCCATGACAATGTCCCGTCGGAGCACCTCGCTGCCACGCCGGGCCGCACTCGCCGCATCGGCGGTAGCGGCAACCGCGGCGATGCTGCGCCCATCCGAGGCCGCGTCCGGCCTCTGGGCGCATGAATACCAGGCGACCAAAACACGCGACGGCAAGACGATCACGCTGGCGATGTATCGCAAGCGGCTGCTGGCGCCGAAGCCAGGCGAACCGTCGCGTCCTGTGCTGTTCCTGGTGCATGGTTCATCGATGTCCGCACGGTCGAGCTTCGACCTGACGGTGCCGGGCCGCGACGAATATTCCTCGATGAACGTGTTCGCGCAGTACGGCTTCGACGTCTGGACGATGGACCACGAAGGCTACGGCAAATCCGCCCGGACCGACGGCAATTCCGACATTGCCAGTGGCGTGGAAGACCTGAAGGCGGCGACACAGTTGATCGCGCACGAGACGGGACAGGCGCGGTGCCACTTCCTCGGGGAATCATCCGGCGCGCTGCGCGCGGCGGCATTCGCCATGGCCGAGCCGGAACGCGCCGGGCGGCTGATACTGGCGGCCCACACCTACACCGGCAAAGGCTCGCCCACGCTCGCCAAGCGCGCCGAGCAGGTCGAGTTCTACCGCACCCACAACACGCGGCTGCGCGACCGCTCGATGATCGAGAGCATTTTCACGCGCGACAAGCCGGGCACCACGGATCCCGAAGTGCCGAAAGCGCTGGCCGATGCGGAGCTGGTCTTTGGCGACAAGGTGCCGACCGGCACCTATCTCGACATGACGGCGCATCTGCCGGTGGTCGATCCGACCAGGATCCAGTCGCCTGTCGCGGTGTTGCGCGGCGAGTTCGACGGCATCGCGACGATGGAGGATCTGTGGGACTTCTTTCGCCAGTTGCCGAACGGCGACAAGCAGTTCTCGGTGATTGCCGGAGCGGCGCACGCACTGGCGACCAGCCGCAATCGCCAGGCGTTCTGGCACGTATCGCAGGCGTTCCTGACCATGCCTACGCCGCCGGCAGTGTGAAGCAGGCGGCAACAACGCCACCCCATGTCACTGCGAGGAACGCAGCGATGAAGCAGTCCCGGTCAGGTTTGTGCGCGCCCAATTGGAGGGGGATTGCCGCGTCGCTGCGCTCGTCGCGACGACAAATGAGCGCAGTCAGCCCGTAGTGGTCGCCTCGGCCGGCGTCACTCGACGCCGATCGGCATCCCCCCTGCTGCCATCAGCAGATTGACGGTCTCAGGCGTGGCAATGTAGTTGAGGAATGCAATCTCGGCGACGGACATCGCGAGCAGAACCACCACCGCCAGCAACAGGCCGGCCCGCTGGCGATTGATCGCGACATTCCGTCTGACCTCGAGGTCGTGCCAGACTGTGCGTGCTCCGCTCATCACGTGCCTCCCCCTGACTGACGCGGCAGGTTCCGCCGCCGCATTGGGGCATCATCCATTGGCGAATGCCGGATGAAGTATGAACTGGTTCACATGGAAGCACCTCCTCGGTCAGGCGACGCAACTGCGCCATCGCATCGCCCATGGTCGCGAGCCGCACCGTGACGCGGTTGCATCCGCTGCCTGCATAGCGCTGAAGCTGCGCGATAACATCGCGCGGCGAGCCATACGCCAGCCATGCCTCCAGTCGTTCCCTCGAGTAGTTGGCGGCGTAGTACAGATCGAGGAACTGCTTGGCATCGGCCAGCGCCGCGTCACGGTCCTCGTTGATATTGACGTGATGGCACAGCACGTTGTCGAAGCCCGCGATGGCGCGGCCGGCATCCGTGGCGGCGGCAAGAATGACAGCCCATGCCGGCGAAATCCCGCGGGGCTGACCGAGTGCGTCATCCAGCCGTCGGCGACGCGTCCGACACGTTCGAGCGCGAGGGCGGAGCCACCGGTGCCGCTCTGTCCGCTGGACAGGCGGGCGGCATTTGTCGTCAGCCAGATCGGGCACGGCGCCTGCACCGGCTTAGGTTCCAGCGTGATGCCGCTGAAGCGGATAAAGCGGCCCTCGAACGGTTCGTTGTCGCGCGTCCAAAGATGGCGCAGCACGTGGACGTTCTCGATCATGCGGCGCCGGCGCTCAGCCGGCGGGATGTCCATTGCCGCCGTCTCGGCATCCCACGCGCCGCCGCCGCCGCCCGAACACACCGACAGCCGGGTGCGGCCATGCGACAGCACGTCGAGCGAGGCCCATTCGTAGGCGAACACACGTGGATCGCGCAGTGCGAACGATCCCATGCAGGCGGTGCCGAGAAGCACGGGCTCGGTGCGGCCGGCCAGGGCAGCAAGCAAAGTGAAGGCATCGAGCGCGGGTTGACGAACAGCGCATCGCCGACCCACAGCGCATCGAGCAGCGGCGAGGTTTCCACTGCGTCGGCCAATGCCAGCAACTGCTTCACCGTGGTGAGGCCGAGCAGGACGCCGCGGTTGGCGAGCGTGATGCCGAAGCGCATGGTGCCGTTCAGAACGGCGCGTCGCCTGCCACGATGATGCGGTTCATGAAACGCCGCGCGCCCTCAGGGTAGTCGCCGTTCGCCTTGTGCATGGTGCAGCGGTCGTCCCAGATCACGATGTCGCCCTTGCGCCATTTGTGGCGATAGCAGAACTGCGGCTGCGTCGCATGCGCCACCAGGTCGTCGATCAGCTTGTGGCCGGCTTCGACGTCCATGCCGACGATGTGATCCATGCGGTTGCGGCTGATGTACAGCGCCTTCCGCCCGGTTTCCGGATGCGTGCGCACCAGGGGATGGACGACCGGCGGCCGCGCCGCCAGCAGTTCCGGCGCGATGGTGCGGGTACGTCCCACCGCACGGCTGGCCGGCTTCATCATGTGCACGACGCGCAGCGTGTCCAGATGCTGCCGTTCCGCCGCCGGCAGGGCCGCGTAGGCTGCATACATATTGGCAAATTCCGTGTCGCCGCCGCTGTCCGGAACCTCGATGCCGTACAGGCAGGTGAGCGAGCAGGGTTCCGCCATGAACGTGTCGTCGCTGTGCCAATGCGAACCGGCGATCAAGCGCTTGCCGTCGCCCTTGGTGTCGCGATCATCGCTGGAAAGCGTCGTGACCGCCGGATAGCCGGGCACGTGCGGAATCTCCGGCCGCACCAGCGGTTCCCCGAACCTCGCGATCGTCGCGAGGTAGTCGCCGGGCCCGATGCTCTGGCCGCGGATGCACAGCACGAGATTGTCGAGCAGCGCCTGGCGCAGCGCATGGGCCAGCCGATCATCCGGGGCGCGATGCAGGTCGAGGCCCTCGACCGCGATCGCCATGTGGCCGCCAAGTCCGGTGAACGCAATATCGCTGGCTGGCGCTGACATGGCTCTCCCCCGCTCGCGGCGCGCAGGTTGCACGCGCGCGGCTTCCTGCGCAATCTGACGCGATGATCATGCCTCTCTCCTCCCATACCGGCGCCGAGATCCGCGGCGTCGACCTGACCCAGCCGGTGGATGCCGCGCTGCGCGCGCGGCTGAACCGCGCCTTCGTGGACCATTCGGTGCTGGTGTTCCGCGACCAGCATCTGTCGCCGCCACAGTTGCTGGCAGCGGTGCAGTTCTTCGGCGAAGTGTTCCCGCAGCACAACACGCGCTTCGCGCTGCCGGAATGTCCGCAGATCCACTACATCTCCAACCAGGACTCGTATCCGGACGGACGACGCTACATTCCCGGCGAAGGCTACCACACCGACCACTCGAACGCGGCGGAGCCACCCAAGGCGACGGTGCTGCATGCGGTGCAACTGCCCGATCGCGGCGGCGACACGCAGTTCGTCAACATGCATCGCGCGTATGAAGACCTGTCCGAGGCAATGCGGCAACGGATCGATGGGCTGCGCGCGGTGCACGTGTACCAAAGCCGCCATAGCGAACGGAAGCTGATGGCATTGAGCGAGACGGCGCGGGCGGCGGTGCCGGATGGCGTGCTGCATCCGCTGGTCCGCACGCACCCGGAGAGCGGACGGAAGTCGATCTACCTCAACCCGATCCGGATCGAGGAAATCGTCGGGATGGCAGAAGCCGATGCGCTCGCGCTGCTCGACGAACTGCTGGCGCATGCCACCCGGCCGCAATACGAGTACCGCCACCGGTGGCAGCCGGGCGACATGGTGATGTGGGACAATCGCTGCCTGCTGCACAAGGCGAACGGCGATTACGACATGGCGCAGATGCGGTACCTCTACCGGATCATGCTGAAGGGCGATGCACCGGTGTGACTGCCATCTACGTTGACGCCGACGCCTGCCCGGTCCGCGAGGAAGTCTACCGCGTGGCCACCCGCCTCGCACTCCCGGTGTTCGTCGTCTCGAACGGCTCGCGTCCAATCCGTCCGCCCGGCCTGCCGAACGTGCAGATGGTGATCGTGAACGCGACGCCGGACGCGGCGGATGACTGGATCGCCGAGCGCATCACGGCCGCCGATGTCTGCGTCACCGCCGATATCCCGCTGGCCGCGCGCTGCCTGGCCAAAGCCGCGCGCGCGGTCTCGCCCACCGGCAAGCACTGGACGCAGGACAACATCGGCAACGCGCTCGCCGGCCGCGCGGTCGCGCAGCACATGCGCGAGGTCGGCCTGACGACAGGCGGCCCCTCGGCATTGACGCGTGCCGACCGCTCGCGGTTCCTCAGCGCGCTGGATGCGGCGGTGCAGGCCGCCGGCCGCTAGTCACGCCGCGGCGAACACGCCGTCCCACAGCCGGATGCCGCCGGTGATCCCGGCCTCGTTCGACACGATGCGGACATTGGACGGCAGCTCGAGCTGCAGGTTCTTCGCGTTGCCGCCGCCGATATACAAAGTGTCGCACGTGGTCAGCGTGGTGATGGAATCGATCGCCCGGCGCACCCGCTTGTTCCAGGCCTTGCGGCCTTCGGCACGAAACGCCGCGTTGCCGACATATTGATCGTAGGTCTTGCGGCCGCGCACCGGATGCTGGGAGAGCTCGAGATGAGGCCCCGGCTTGCCATTCTCGAACAGCGCAAAGCCCATTCCGGTACCAAGCGTGATCACACACTCCACGCCGCGCCCGGCGATCACGCCAAGACCCTGCACCGTCGCGTCGTTGGCCAAACGCGCCGGCACACCCAGACGCTCGGCGAGGGTCGCGGCGAGCGGCCAGCCGTGCCACGCCTCGGTGCCCAGGTTGGGCGCGGTCAGCACAATGCCATCCCGCACCACGCCGGGAAACCCGATGGAGATCCGCTCGAATGATCCCACCGGCCTGACCATGGCGGTGAGCGCGTCGAGCACCACGGCGGGGGTTGCCGGGTGCGGGGTGTCCACCCGCGCGGGCCCGGCGACCATTCGCCCGGTGGTAGCGAGGATGCCGGCCTTCAATCGGGTACCACCGATATCGATGGCAAGGGTCAGTGGTCCCGCCGGATGCTCCGGCCGCGTCGCCTGGTCCACTGGGGCTGCTCCTGTCTGTTCGCCGGCGTTCATATGGGCGGTCTAAAGCTGGCGTGCCAGTTTGCGGCCGAGCAGCCAGCCGGGAATGGCGGATACAGGCGCACCCGGCAGCATGATCAGCCAGCCCAGCGGCTGGCCGTTGACGATGAGGTCCATGCCGATGCCGAGCATCATCCCGCCGATCAGGCACCCGCTGACGCCGGACGCGATGCCGAGAAAGACGATGTCGCCGCGGGTGACCATGCCAGTATGATGCCCGGAGTGTTCCGAGACAGGGTTACCCGGTCGGGGGCTGTTTCGCCAGCCGCCGGGCGCGGCGCCGGCCGGCGGCGTTTGACAAGCCGGCTGTGCGCCCCGTATAGGGCCGCCACTGCCGGGAACGTGGACGGAACTTCGGGTTCCGCGCCCGCCACGCCTGCGTGGCCTACCGGTGCAACAAGAGCCAAGCGAAAGGGCACCGCGCAACCATGACCAAGCGCGCCGAGAGCAAGTACAAGATCAACCGCCGCCTGGGGGTGAACCTCTGGGGCCGGCCGAAATCCCCCATCAACAAGCGCGAATACGGCCCCGGCCAGCACGGCCAGCGCCGCAAGAAGGCCACCGACTACGGCACCCAGCTGATGGCCAAGCAGAAGCTGAAGGGCTACTACGGCAACCTCAGCGAGAAGCAGTTCCGCAAGTACTACGAGGAGGCGGTGCGGCTGCACGGTGACTCCAGCCAGTACCTGATCGAGCTGCTCGAGCGCCGGCTGGATGCGGTGATCTACCGGATGAAGTTCGCCATCACGCCGTTCGCCGCGCGGCAGTTCATCTCGCACGGCCATATCCAGGTGAACGGCAAGCGAGTGAACATCCCGTCCTATCAGGTGAAGGTCGGCGACGCGATCGAGGTGAAGGAGAAGTCCAAGCAGCTCGCCATGGTGCTGGACGCCTCGCAGAGCACCGAGCGCGACGTGCCGGAATATCTCGAGGTCGACCATCGCGCGATGAAGGGCCGCTTCGCCCGCGCGCCGAAGCTCTCCGACGTGCCGTATCCGGTGCAGATGGAGCCCAACCTCGTTGTCGAGTTCTACTCCCGGTAGGCTTTGGGATCGGCGGAAAGCGCTGCGCTTTTCCGCCGCCTACCACCCCTCCCGGATCACGTCCCGGGCGAAATACGACAGGATCAGATCCGCCCCTGCGCGCTTGAACGCGCCCAGCGTCTCGCGCACCACGGCTCGCTCGTTCAGCGCGCCCGCCGCGGCGGCGAACTTGATCATCGCGTATTCGCCGCTCACCTGGTACGCCGCGATCGGCAGCAGCGTGCGCTCGCGCAGCCGCGCCAGCACATCCAGGTATGCCAGGCCTGGCTTGACCATCAGCATATCCGCGCCCTCGGCTTCGTCCTGCAGCGACTCGCGCAGCGCCTCGCGGCCGTTCATCGGATCCATCTGGTAGGTCTTGCGGTCACCCTTCAGCTCGCACCCGGCCGCCACGCGGAACGGCCCGTAGAACGCCGATGCGAATTTCGACGAGTACGCCATGATCGGCGCGTCGGGGTGGCCGGCGGCGTCCAGCGCATGGCGGATCGCGGCGACCTGGCCGTCCATCATCGCCGATGGCGCCACCATGTCGGCGCCGGCTTCGATCGCCACCACCGACTGGCGCGCCAGATTCTCGATGGTGATGTCGTTCGCCACGTGATCGTGTTCGATCACGCCGCAATGGCCGTGGTCGGTGTATTCGCAGAAGCAGATGTCCGGGATCACCACGAGGTCCGGCGCCGCGCGCTTCGCCCGCCGCACCATGCGCGCCACCAGGCCGTCGTCGTTCCAGGCGTCGCTGCCGACGGCATCCTTGTGGTGCGAGATGCCGAACAGCATCAGTGCCTTCACCCCGTCTCGCGCCAGCCCCTCCACCACGTGTTCCAGCTTGCGCTCGGGGATGCGCGAGACCCCCGGCATCTCGGCGATCGGCAGCGGATCGTCGATGGCCTCCTCGATGAACAGCGGCTGGATCAGGTCATTTGCGGTGACCTCGGTCTCCCGCACCAAGGCGCGAAGGGCGTCGGATTGCCGCAGCCGGCGCAGGCGGGTGGTGGGAAAGGTCGGGGACATGGTGCCTCCGGGGGTGACCGGTGATCAGCGCGGTTTAGGCCAAGCCGGGGCGCGATGCCAGGACGCCAGGTAAGGCATCGGGTTTTGCGGAAATAGATGCTATACCATATATTGGTAAGCCATCAGATTGGGGGTGAGACGATGACCCGCCAGCAGCAGCTTCGCGACGGCTTCGCCAGCCTCATCGCCCGGGCAGGTCGGCAATGGCGGCGGGCGGTGGATCGGCGCCTGCAACCGTTCGGCCTGACCGAGGCCACCTGGCTGCCACTGATCCACCTCGCCCGTGCGCCGGTGCCGATGCGCCAGAAGGATCTCGCCGGCTCGCTGGTGCTCGATGGTTCGTCGGTGGTCCGACTGCTGGATGCACTGGCGGCGTCAGGCCTCATCGAACGCCGCGAGGACGCCGACCGCAGGGCCAAGACGATTGCCCTGACCCCGCGCGGCCTGGCGATCATCGACCAGGTCGAAGCCGCCTCACGCGAGGTGCGCAACGCCACCCTCGTCGGCCTGTCCGCCGACGACATCGAAAGCGCCACCCGGGTGCTCGAACTGGTCTGCCGGAACCTCACGAAGACCCTGGAGAACGACGCGTGACGGTCCGCCAGTGAGGTCGACGCACCGCCTGATCGTCACGGTCTGCACCATTCTGGCGACGCTGATGCAGTCGCTCGACAGCACCATCGCCAATGTCGCGCTGCCCTATATGCAGGGCACGATGTCGGCCAGCCAGGAAGAGATCAACTGGGTGCTGACCAGCTACATCATCGCGGCGGCGATCATGACCGCGCCCACCGGCTTCCTGGCCGCGCGGTTCGGCCGCACCAGGCTGTTCGTCACTGCGGTCGTCGGCTTCACCGTCGCCTCCGCGCTGTGCGGCCTGGCGCAGACCTTGGGTCAGATCGTGATCTTCCGGGTGCTGCAAGGCGTGTTCGGCGCCGCCCTGGTTCCGCTGTCGCAATCGG
>DATAPW010000243.1:0-47731 GCA_036265005.1 Acetobacteraceae bacterium
ATTTGCAGTGCGTGGGCGCTTTGTTCCCGAAAACTTTACCGCGCAGGCAGGCGGATCACTTCCGCGCTGCTGCCGTGCTCGATGTTGTCGAGCGCGTCAGCAAGCCGCTGCAATGCATCCGCGACCTGTGGCCGGTAGCGAGCAGCGTTGTAGATGCTGGCTAATTGCGAGTGCACCGACTTGTGGGCCAGCGCCGCCTCGATGACATGCGGGTCGATGCCCATTTCGCCCATCATCGTTGCCGCCGTTCGCCTCAGATCGTGGCGATGCCACCCCTGGGTGTCGCTCGCTACCATGATTACCTTGGTCGCACGGTCCCAGTTGCCCAGCTTGCCGCCGTCGCTGGTAAACACCCTCGCCGCAGGATCGGGGTTGTCAGCCGGCAGACGGCTGCGCAGCAGCGCAAGGGCCTGCCTGGACAGCGGCACTGCGTGCTCCTGGCCGTTCTTGGTCTTGGTCTCGGGCAAGCGCCACAGACGGGCCTGGAGATCGATGTCCTGCCACAGAGCGGTGCTCGCTTCCTCTCGACGGCAGCAGGTCAGCAGCATGAATTGCAGCGCGGCGGCATAGGCGCTGTGCGAGGCACGCAGCGTGGGCAGCAGTCGTGCCAGTTCCTCGTGGTTCAACACGCGCTGGCGGCGTGCGACCGTTGCGGGTGGAGTGATCAGCGCCAGTTCGCGAGCGACGGCGGCTCGGTTGGCATGTGCCGCCCACTTCAGCATCGGACGGATGTAGCGGACGGCAGCAGCGGCAGACTGCCCCGAGGGCCAGTTGTCGGCGGTATGCTGCAAGGCTTCCAGCGTGAGACCGGCCAGCGGTCGCTTCAGGTGCTTGGCGAACACGCTTTCGATCCGTCGCCGGCATTCTGGCCAGCTTTTCAGGCTGCGCCCCTGGTGGCGTTCATAAGTCTCGATCAGCGCAGCCAGGGTGCCTACGCCGTCCCGCGCGTTCCTGGCGGCCTCGCGTTGCTTGCGGGCCTGGACCACGGGATCCGCCCCCTGTCGCACCCGTTCGCGAAGCGCGCGGCATTCCTCTCTCGCCTTACCCAATCCGAGCGCCGGATGCTGGCCGACGGTGAAGCGCCGTGGCTGGCCGGCGGCGTCGCGGCATTGCAGGGACCAGACACGCTTGCCGCTCGGCGCGATGCGCAGTTCCAGGCCGGTCTGACCGGCATCCTTCAGGGTGATTGTCGTGCCGTCCCCGGCCGCACGCCTGGACGCGGCGGCGATGGCAGTCGGGGTGAGCGTCGAGATCGGCATTGGGGCCTCCTGGAGAACCTGCGAGAAAATTTTCTACGCATATTCTACACCGGAAGCGCAATAGCCTGCAACGCTAGACAATGCCTATGGACAGTAAACGCAGGAGTTTCAATGTACTATCGCAGCGGCCGAAACAATCGACAACGCTAGCGGACATCCGTCCGATAATTCGTAATCAGCAGGTCCTCGGTTCAAGTCCGAGCGTCGGCACCATCGAATCAGATGTTTAGCCGGGTTTCTCCTGGAAGCTGCAACGAGCATGTTGCCGGGGCTTATGGCCAGCCGATACGATGGGGCAGCCGTAGGCGGTCTCTCGGAGGGTGCCGGATTATAGCGTGCGCCGGCTGATGCCACGCTCAGCGGCTGAGCAAACGATAGCCGGCGTGGCAAGCGGCCGGCGCCAAAGGAAGGGCGCGCGATCAGCACGGATGCGCGCCCAAGGGAGGAGATGGGCAACGATCAAGGCAGCCTGCAACCGGCCGGCTCGCCGTTAGCGCCGGACGGTAGGGGAGGCGCTGCGCCGATGGCTGCCGAAGTCGCCGCCTGGCTGGCCACATGGCCAGAAAGGCGGCTTAGCGACATCCTGAAAACTCTATAGGCCCGACTTGACCTTCTCGGCCGAATTCGTCACCGCCTTGCCAGTGGCGCTCACATCCTGACCAAGTCCAGCAGTGGTATTGCAGGCGCTCAGCCCCATCGCCGCACCGGCGAGAACAAACAGCGCCAGAACGGCCGACGCAGCGCCGTGACGATTCCTGCCAATCCCCCTCATTTGACCCTCCTGTTTGAACGCCGCGATCATAGTCCGCGGATTGGCGAACTCCTACGCCGGATGTGGTGGCCGCGCAGGAGCCGCGTGGCTGGTGACGGGCGAGTGCTCAATATGGGGACGGCCGCGTCGTGTGGCGCTGCCAGGGCGGGAGGCGCGGGGGTAACGGCCGCTGCGCTGCGGCTATCGGGAGTCGCCTTAGCTTCCCGCTCGATCCCAGCTTTCGCTGAGCAATTTATCGGCCCTAGCCTTGGCCTTGCTACGGTCTTCCATCGTCTTCATGCAGGCGTCGTAACTCGCCCAAAAGTCTTCAACGCGGGCTATGTGGAGTCGTGCGGTCATGGTCGCCGCAAACATAGCGGCGATCAACCTGTCCGTATCGTCCATCACCGCATCCCTTTTTCTGCTCTGCACCGCGTAATGGCGCTGCAATTTCCTCCATTGGCGTTTCACCGGGGGAGCATCATTGAGTTGGGCTGGAACTTCTCGTCACGCAGACCGAAGGTCGTGCCACCCGCATCCAGGGCCGCGTGCGGCGCTGTTAGGGCGGTCGCCATCGTATCAACTCCATCGCATTGTCAGCGATGACGGACATAAAGAGCGCGAGCCGGAGATGAAAGCGGGCGGGCGGCATAAGCCATCGATCAACGCAAGGATTTTCATGGTTCGTGCGCCGCGCGAGCGGCCGATGGCCTGCGCTGGGTCGCCCCTTTTCCGTCTGAGGCACAGTGATGCGGCTTTGCCGCCGAGCAATCGGTCAGCACCTGCCTTTGGCCTTCCTGCCGAGGCCAGGCGCGGAATATCGGTCCAGACGCTTATGGCAGCACAACGCATGAAGTCATTGTGGAGCGTCTTGCGTGGGCCAAAGACCGGCCCATCGCGTTCAGCCAGAAAGCATCGCTCATCGTGCCGCTATCCAAGTTGGAAATCGTGAATCACGCGTCGCCGCGTCGCCTCAACAAATGTGTAGACCACCCCAGCCTAGCGCGGACCTGCAATCGGCACGGCAGAATTATTTTTGAGGTCCCGTAGGACATCATTCATCTGATCCTTATCGAGATGCAAGTTGGGCATACCGGTTCCGGTGGCAAATTTGTCTGGGTCGGAAATGAATTCGCGCAGTAACGCCTCGGTCCACGTGCCTTCCTTGGTGCGAAGCGCAGCGGAGTAGCGGAAATTATCCGACCCGATCTTTCTTCCCAGCACATTGGTCAGAGACGGGGCAAAGTCAGCAGTGTTGGTCGGTCCGAAGTGATGGCAATACATGCAAGAAGTGACCAATGTGCTTGTGGTCACCGTCGGGTTGCGTTGGTCCTTTTCAAGCCTCTTGCGGTCGACGGAGATGAACTGAAGCTCTGTGTCGTCGGTCCACAGGACGATCGTCCCATTCTGCAACTGAGCGATGTCGCGTAACCGCTGGCCGATCCAGATCGGTTCGGAATACAAGACGGCCTGCTTTTCCAGTCGTAAGCGGAACAGCGACTGAGCCTTCAGCGAGGCAACCAGGAGATCGCCGTCCCATCGTTTGTCAAACCCCTCGACCTGAATCAGATTGGATACGGCGATTGATGGAACCCAGGCAAAAATGGGCGCCTGGTAGCCCGTATGCTCACCGACGAATTTGCTGCCGCGCCAGCCATAGCTGCCGTAATCCGTGCCGAGGGTGACGATCGGCCAACCGTAATTCGATCCCTCGGTGATGAGGTTGAGTTCATCGCCACCGGCAGGTCCGTGCTCCGTGGAGAACAAAGTTCCGCCTGCGGTCATGATCAGGCCCTCTGGATTCCGATGCCCGAGGCTCACCATTTTCACATTGTGAGTGTTGAGATTGATCTCCAGAATCTTGCCCATCCTGGAATTCGGATCTTGAGAAACCATCGGATCTTCGATCCCATAGTCGCCCACCGACAGATACAGCCTGTCCGAAGACCGTACAGACAAGATGCCACCTGCCTGTTCGTTCGGTCCTGTCGATTCCGCGTCGCCGACGAAAATTGTCTGCCATCCGCCTCGCGATTGTAGGGTCTCACTGTCAATGTGGATAACGGACACCGCAAGTCTGGTCTTATGGGACAGCTCATCGAAGTATTCATGGGAAACCGCCAGAAGTCCGGCGATTGCTACGTACTTGATGCTGTATGCCCTAAATCTCTTGTCGTCGACCACTGCATCGGGCTGTGTCAGATAGGCCGCTATATGGTTGGGCAACTCGGGAAAGGACAGCTTCTTAAGGTTGTCGCCGCCATCGCCGCAGGAATATATGTTACCCAAACGATCGAGCACGATGACCATATTCCCAATTGTGGTGATGCCCCCGGCAATCTTGGGCGTCGGATAGTGCTCGCTGATTCTCACGCCTTTCACCTTGACGGGCAGCAATGCAGTGTCGATGTCCCTACCCTGGGCAACTGTATTGATGTCATGCCAGTATTGTTTCGATAGAATTTCACTGGGATTCATATACAAGCGTCTCATTGCGCCAAAAGAGGTAAAACTGATAGTTCTGATTAACTCGTATGGGAAAAGTCGGTATTTGTTGTAGGCTGCTCCCAGCACAAACATGCCGAAGGCGAGCAGAGCAACCAGGATGCTGGGTCGAAGGCGGAAGCTGGGCAGGTTTATCATGGGACCTGCAGTTAAGTTGCTGCTGACATTGAAGACTTAGATCGCATACTGCACTCGCTCAAAGGTTCCGTACCAGGATGAAACCATATTGTTGCAGTAACCGCCAGCATTTTGCGCTCACTGAGGCTGAGGTGAGCCGGTTTCGTGGACACTGAAGTCACGCCATTTCTGGGCGCGGCACAGCCTCAACAGCTCGGTGTCGGCTTTTGCGCGCCTGGCCGGTGCGGTATTGAGCCGGTCCAGCACGCACGCCAGAAGAGTAAGCGGCGCGCTGTCACCACGGCTGCGGCTGATCGATGCGGCTGCGCGGCAGCACGGCAATCTGGCGTAGCGGTGCCCAGGCGGCATGGCGCGGAGATTCGGCAAGAGCAAGGGTACGGTCCACTACGGTCGCCATAGGGAGCATCTGCAGGCAAATCTGCGATTTACCGCGCCTCCCGCCTTACAGTAGGATCGCTGCGCCTCGCTGAGTTCGAGCAGCGATAGGGCCGCGGCCGTCCAAGTCGATCCCAGTTCTGTGCCAGGAACCGGGCCACGCAGCGACCAAAAATGGGGAGTGCAAAATGTCCGAAACAATTCGCCTGCATCCTTCGATCGATCAAGGCGTCAAGCCGGGCGCCGCGAATTTCGCCGGTGGGACGCTGGTCTGCAAATGCACGCAGGCACCGGTGAAGGTCGCCATCAAAGGACAGGTCGCCTATGACCATGCCTGCGGCTGCACCAAATGCTGGAAACCCGCCGGCGCGATATTCTCCGTCGTCGCCGTGGTGCCGCGCGCCAACCTGTCGGTGACGGAGAACGCCGACAAGCTCGCCATCATCGACCCCAGCGCGGCCATCCAGCGTTATGCGTGCAAGAGCTGTGGCGTTCACATGTACGGGCGGATCGAAAATACCAAGCATCCGTTCTACGGGTTCGACTTCATCCACCCCGAACTATTCCAGGAATCCGGCTGGGCCCCGCCGGAGTTCGCCGCTTTCGTGTCGTCGGTGATCGAATCCGGCGTCAGCCCCGATCGGATGGCGGGTATTCGCGGCCGACTGACGGCGCTCGGCCTCCCGCCGTATGATTCCCTGTCGCCGCCGCTGATGGACGCGATCGCCACGCACATTGCCAAGGCTTCCGGCGCGCTGCCGGGCTGACCTGGGCAACACCGATACGCGGCGGGAACGTCAGTAGGTCACGACGCTACGGATGCTCTCGCCGCGCCGCATCAGGTCGAACCCTTCATTGATCTGTTCGAAGGGCAGCACGTGTGTGATCAGGTCGTCGATGTTGATGCGCCCTTCCATGTACCAGTCAACGATGCGTGGCACGTCGGTGCGGCCGCGTGCCCCGCCGAACGCGGTGCCCTTCCAGACGCGGCCGGTCACCAGCTGGAATGGCCGTGTGGCGATCTCCTGGCCGGCGCCGGCAACGCCGATGATGATCGACTGGCCCCAGCCGCGATGGGCGCATTCCAGCGCCTGGCGCATGACCTTCACGCTGCCGATGCATTCGAAGCTGTAGTCGGCGCCGCCGCGCGTCAGGTCTACCAGGTGGGGAACCAGATCGCCCTGCACTTCGGTCGGGTTGACGAAGTGCGTCATGCCGAACTTCTCGGCGATTTCGCGACGGCGCGGATTGAGGTCGACGCCGACAATCATTTCGGCACCCGCCATGCGCGCGCCCTGGATCACGTTCAGTCCGATGCCGCCGATGCCGAACACCACGACACGCGCCCCCGGCTCGACCTTGGCCGTGTTGATCACCGCGCCGATGCCGGTGGTGACGCCGCAGCCGATGTAGCAGACCTTCTCGAACGGGGCGTCCTCGCGGATCTTCGCCAGCGCGATCTCCGGCAGCACAGTGAAGTTGGCGAAGGTAGAGGTACCCATGTAGTGCATGACGGGCGCGCCATTGCTGGAGAACCGGCTGGTTCCGTCGGGCATCACGCCGCGTCCCTGGGTGGCTCGGATCGCCACGCACAGATTGCTCTTACGACTGAGGCAGTATTCGCATTGCCGGCATTCCGGCGTGTACAGCGGGATGACGTGGTCCCCCTTCTTCACGCTCGTGACGCCCGGGCCGATATCGACCACGATGCCGGCGCCCTCATGGCCGAGGATCGCCGGGAAGATGCCTTCGGGATCCGCGCCGGAGAGGGTGAATTCATCGGTGTGGCAAATCCCGGTCGCCTTGATCTCGACCAGGACTTCGCCGGCACGTGGACCATCGAGGTCCACGGTTTCCAGGCTGAGCGGCTTGCCGGCCTCGCGGGCCACAGCGGCGCGAACTTTCATGGCAACACCTCCCTGCGGGACAGCATTACGTTAGCAGCATCGTGAATAACGCGCCATTGGCGACTACTGTTTCTTTTGTCCGTCGGCCCCGAACTGCTCCAGGAACGCGATCACGTCCTTCCGCTTCTGTTCGTCTTTCAGGGCGGGGAAAATCATCTTGGTGTGCGGCACTACAGCCTGTGGTGACGTCAGGTATTTGTCGAGTTCTTCGGGCGTCCAGACGAGCCCGGAGTTCTTGTTGCCATCCGAATATACATAACCTTCGAAGGTGCCCGCCTTGCGACCCACCACACCGTTGAGCACCGGGCCGACCGCATTCTTCGCTGTAGGCCCAATCTGATGGCAGGCGCGGCAGACCAGGAAGTCCTTCTCGCCGGCCGCGACATCCTGCGCGCCCGCCCGTGCGAGACCCGCGATCAGCAGCGTTGCTGCCAGCAATGCTGTGCGCCGCATACGATGTCCTCCCTCCATCGCAGGGTGCGTAAACACGCTGCGGCATGTCAATTGCGGGTCAGCTTTTTTGATCTTCCTGGTCGGGCCACGCGCAACGCCAGCGGGTGACGCGGTAATTCGGATGCTCTCCGACCCACTGCGCCAGATACGGCTGCGCCCGTATCGTGCAGGCTTCCAGCGGTCCCGCCGACTGGAACAGCACGTGGTATTCGTGGCATGCATTCGCATTGGCCAGACTGCATGCCAGCAATATCAGATCGACAAGCTGCATCATCACATTCTCTCGAGATATGTCCCGCCAATACAGCCGAAACTCGAGGATTGCCACAATTTCACGTCTCACCGCCGCCATTCCGGTGATCGGCACGTGGAAGCGGGTTGATCGGCGGCGCCGAGTTCTCCATCCTGCCGGCAATGGGACGTCCAAGGCCGATGCCGCGCGGCCAGTTCGGCAGGCGAGCGCTCATAAAGGCGGCGACCGGAACCATGTTGGCAACGGCGATACGGGCGGCGCGCGCGGACATAGCGACCATTCGCATCGGCTATATACACTGGACCGACCCGCAGCAGACAATATCGCTGCTGGACAAGCCGCCGCGGGATGATGGTCTGGCAGGCGCCACGCTCGCAGTCAGCGACAACAACACCACGGGCCGATTCATCGGCCAGCAATTCGAGATGACCGACGCCGCGGTGCACGCCGGTGACGATCCGCTGGCCTCCCTGACGGCCATGGCGGACCATGGTATCGCGCTGATCCTGACCGACGCCCCCGCGGACCAGTTGCTTCGCCTTGCCGCGGCCGGCGGCGACAGAGGCGTGACCCTGTTCAACATTAAGGCGCCAGACGACGCCCTACGGCAGCAGGAGTGTCGTGACAACCTGATCCATGTCGCGCCGTCGCGCGCAATGCTGGCCGACGCACTTGCCCAGTACCTCGTCTGGAAGAAATGGTCGCGCTGGGCGCTGGCCTACGGTTCACATCCGCAGGATGGGTTGCTGGCCGATGCTTATCGCCGGGCTGCCAGGCGTTTCGGGGCGCGCATCGTGAAAGAGATCCAATACAAGGACACCGGTGGTGCACGTCAGACTGATTCCGGCGTGGTGCAGACCCAGCAGCAGATGCCGGTTTTCACCCAGGGGTTGCCGGACTACGACGTGCTGGTGACAGCGGACGAAAACGAGGTGTTTGCCAATTACCTGCCGTTTCGCACCTGGGACGCGCGGCCGGTGGTGGGTTCGGCGGGGCTGCGGCCAGTGAGCTGGGATCCGAGCAGCGAATCGTGGGGCGGTACGCAGCTGCAGGACCGATTCATGCTGATGTCGCATCGTCGCATGACTCCGCTCGATATGCAGGCGTGGACCGCCGTTCGAATGATTGGTGAAGCCGCCAGCCGCGGCGGTTCGTCTGATCCGATGAAGATCATGCAAGACATGAAAGGCGCGGATTTCGGCATTGCCGCCTACAAAGGCCAGAAACTTACGCTGCGCGACTGGGATTGGCAGCTTCGTCAGCCGATCCTGCTGGTTGACGGGCGGTCCGTCGTGTCGGTGTCACCGCAGCCCGGCTTCCTGCATCAGGTTACCGAACTGGATACGCTCGGCTTCGACCGGCCGGAGACCAAATGCAAATTGCAATGACACGTGGCGGTCGGCGGCCGGCATGGCTGTTGGCCGGGTTCTTCGTGGTGTCGGCACCTGGCTCCGCGGACGCTTACATGGCCTACGTGTCGAACGAGCGTGACAACACCATCAGCGTGGTCGATCTCGACCAGATGAAGACCGTCGCAACTGTGCCGGTCGGACAGCGGCCGCGCGGCATCACGATGACCAGGGACGGTCGCGAGATCCTGGTCTGCGCGAGCGACGACGACACCATCCAGATCATCGACGCCAGTACGCTGCGTATCGTCGGCACGCTGCCATCCGGTCCGGATCCAGAGACCTTTGCGCTCCATGTATCGGGCAATCCGCTTTACGTGTCGAACGAAGACGACAACATGGTGACCGTGATCGATGTCCCGACGCGCAAGGTGATCGCGGAAATAGCCACTGGAGTGGAACCCGAGGGCATGGCTGTCAGCCCGGACGGCAAGACCATTGTCAACACGTCGGAAACCACCAACATGGCGCACTTCTTCGATTACGAGTCGCGCAAGATGGTGGCCAGCGTGCTGGTCGATGCCCGGCCGCGCATCGCCATGTTCAAGCATGATGGATCGGAAGTGTGGGTCTCGTCCGAACTCGGCGGCACGGTCAGTGTGGTCGATCCTCAGAAGCACGTGGTGACCCACAGGATATCGTTCGATGTGCAGGGCCTCCGTGGCGACGTCATCCAGCCGGTAGGAATTCAGTTCACTCCCGACGGTGCCACCGCGTTCGTCGCCCTGGGTCCGGCCAATCGCGTCGCCATTATCAACGCCAAGACCTATGAGGTCCGCAAATATCTATTGGTGGGGCAGCGCGTGTGGCAGATGGCTTTCACGCCGGACCAGAAATACCTGCTGACTACCAATGGGCTTTCCAACGACATTTCCGTGATCGATGTTGCCGGGTCGGATGTCGTAAAGTCGATCCCGGTAGGTCGGCTGCCCTGGGGCGTGGTCGTGTCGCCAAAATGAGCGTTGCCGAAATAGCAGGTCCTACGGTCGATAGCACTCACGATCCCGCCTCGATCGTGCCGGCGGTCGCCGTGCACGGGGTGAGCCACGCCTATGGCACGCGGAAGGCGCTGCAGGATGTGAGCCTGATGGTTCATGCGTCACGGTTCACGGCTTTGCTTGGCTTGAACGGCGCGGGCAAGACCACACTGTTCTCGCTGATCACGCGCCTCTACGATACGCAACAAGGCTCCATCGAGGTCCTTGGCCATCGTGTGTCACGCGAACCGGGCGAGGCGTTGCGCCGGCTCGGCGTGGTATTCCAGGCTCGCACGCTCGATCTCGACATCTCCGTCATGGATAACCTGCTGTATCACGCCGCTCTGCATGGCATCGGCAGCCGCGCGGCACGGCGGCGCGCCGATGCTGTGCTACAGGAGATCGACCTGGCCGACCGCGCACGCGACCAAGTGCGTAAACTATCGGGTGGCCAGATGCGGCGGGTCGAGATCGCCCGCGCATTGTTGCATCAACCGCGCATCCTGGTACTTGATGAACCCACCGTCGGGCTGGACGTTGCATCCAGGTCCGCGATACTGCGCCATGTGCGCTCGCTCGTGCGGGAGCGTGGCGTCGCGGTGCTGTGGGCAACGCATCTGCTCGACGAGGTAATAGCCGGCGATGCGGTTGTCGTGCTGCATCGAGGTCGCGTGCTCGCATTGGGCGATGTCGCTGACGTCGTGTCGGCTGCCGGTGCCGTGGATATGCGCAGCGCGTTCATCGCCTTGACCGGTGGCGCCCCGGAGATACAGGAATGAGCGTCGTTGCCATCAACGACGAACGCCGCGGCTTCACGGTTGGCCAGTACCTGATTTGCCTGCGCGGCATCACCTGGCGCGAGGCATTGCGTTTCGTGCACCAGCGCGAACGCTTCATCTCGGCGCTGGTGCGGCCGCTGGTCTGGCTGTTCATCTTTGCCGCCGGCTTTCGCCAGATTCTCGGTGTGTCGATCATCCCGCCCTATGAGACCTATGTGCTGTATGATGACTACGTGACACCTGGGTTGATGGCGATGATCCAGTTGTTCAATGGCATGCAGTCCTCGCTCTCGATGGTTTACGACCGCGAGATGGGAAACATGCGGATGCTGCTGGTCAGTCCATTCCCACGCTGGTTCCTGCTGACCGGCAAATTGCTGGCGAGCACGTCGGTATCGATCTTGCAGGTCTATGCGTATCTGGTTGTCGCCTGGCTGTGGGGGGTCGAAGCGCCAGCGTGGGGCTATGTCGCCGTGTTACCCGCGTTGGCCCTCACCGGCATGATGCTCGGCGCTCTGGGCATGTTGCTTTCATCGGTCATCAGGCAGCTCGAGAACTTCGCCGGCGTGATGAATTTTGTGATCTTTCCGATGTTCTTCGCTTCGTCCGCACTGTACCCGTTGTGGTTGGTGCAGCAGTCGAGCCCAGTCGTCTACACCGTGTGCCGGCTCAATCCGTTCACCTACGCCGTGGAGTTGATCCGCTTTGCGCTGTACCTGCGGATCGACTGGATCTCGCTCGCTGTTGTCACAGGAATGACGATACTGTTCACGGCAGGTGCGATCATCGCCTACGATCCGGCGCGCGGACTGATTGCACGGCGCGGAGGCGCTGGATGAAACCACGATGCGCGCGTATTGCCACATTGGCGCTAACCGGAGTGCTGTCAGCGGGTGTGGCCTCACATGCCGCACCACCCGGGCCGCGCGATACCGACTGGCCGTGCCAACAGATCAAGGTGCCCACGCTGTCACTTGCGGCAGTATGGGGAGGTCCGCAGGTAGATCCGCAACAGACCGACTGGCAGCATGACCAGGCTGTCGCCAACCTTGTGCAGGAGATCGCTCAGCGCCGCATGCCGCTGGCGCAGGCGCAGGACAAAGTCCATGCCTTCGCGCAGCAGGCAGACGAACAAAGGCAGCAGAAGCTGCTGGCGTTGCTGGCCGGGCTGTTCAGCGTGCTGGACACGGAGCGCAGCAGGGTCATCGCGGGACTCGACCGGTTTGGCGCCCGACAGAAAGAGCTGGCCGCCGGGATACGCGCGGACAACGACAAGTTGCGGCAATTGCAGGCGGATCCAGCCGCCGATGGTGGTGATGTCAACCAGATGGTGCAACGCGTTACATGGGAGGCGGAAGTTTTCCAGGACCGGCGGCAGGCCTTGAGCTATGCCTGCGACGTGCCAGGCAAGATCGAACAGCGGTTATTTGCTTTGGCGCGCACCATCCAGGAGAGCCTGCAATGAAAACGGCTTACTCCGCCGCTTGTGGTCGCGCCATTGGAACGCGCCCCTCCAGCGGCAGGCCTTGATCAGCCCAGCCATCGGTGCCCTCGGGATACCAGGCTACGTTTGTATAGCCAAGCTCCAACGCGCGCTTCGCCGCATTCCACGACATCCAGCAGCTTGCCAGACAGTAGAACACGATTTGCCTATCTTGCCGGTCGCCGGTCGCTTGTCGCAGGCCGTGCTCGAAGTAGTCTTGCATCACTGGCGCCAGCGCACCGTAACCCGTGTCGGGCAGCCACAGGCTGCCCGGTATGTCGTCGCGCGGCTTCGCCCGCCAGATTGTCGAGGTCGGCAGTCCGGCAGGACGCGGCGGCTGCGGCAGCACGTCGATGAATACCGCATCATGCTTTTCCCAGACAGCACGCGCCTGCTCCGTTGAGAGCACAAGCGCGCCGCGCAACGTTGCCGGCGTCGGTGCGCGATAATCCTCCATGCGGTAGCCCTGTGGCTCTGGCGGCAGGTTCGCCAAACCAGCGGCACACAGGGGCAGAACGGCAAACAATGCGGTCAGCGTCCGATAGCTGGTCGCATTCATGGTGTGACGAGGTTGCCCTGCTCGTCCATCAGCGGAACGCCATATTGCTGCAGAATGCGATCTATCTCCGGCTGCGCCTCAGCGATGATCCGATTGAGCTGGCGCTTCCAGTCCTGGTCGCTGCGCCGCACGCCCATCGCGATGCGGAAATCCATTTGTGTCGGCTCCTTCAACAGCGGCACGACCACAAGGTGCGGCGTCACATGCTGAGCGTAATAGCCTGCGATCGGACCCCACAACACACCGGCGTCAATCTGCCCGGATGCGATGTCATTTGCCATCGTCTGTGACGGTACCTCGACCCGCGTATCGGCAGTGAGCGGATAAGGTTTCGCCAATGCCATCAATCCCTGCTGCACAAGCACACTCGACGGCGGCGTTCCAGCGATGACACCGATGTGCCTGCCCTTCAGCCGCGGATCCTCCAGCGACTCAATGCCATCCAATCCGTTGCCGGGCTTGAACACCAACGCGTAGGTTGTGTGGTAGTATGGATTGGTCGTCTGCATCAGATCATTGCCGACGGCCACGCCCATCACCACGTCACAACGCAACGCATTCAGCGTGTTGCGCACGAAGCCGATCACCTGCGGATAGTAGGTGAAGCTGGTGGGTCTGCCGAGCTTGCTCGCGAGCAGCGATGCCAGCTTGTTTTCAAAACCTCCGCCCGCCTCGTCGGAAAATGGCAGATCATGCGGGTCGGCACAGACGCGGAACGTATGCGGATCCACCAGTTCCGCGGATGACCCAAGGCCCGGCGCCTGCGCCGAAGCGGATGCGAGAACCATCAGTCCCAGCACGGGGATCAGCCATGCCATCGACAACACGCGCGTTGTCTTCCGCGGCGGCGAACAGGGGCGGCGGAGTCGCATCATCCCATGCATTCGTCCTCTGCCTTGGTGAACGATTCCGGCTTCGGCGCATGTCTCACCGGTCGACCTCGACCAAGGGCGGCGTCGCCTCGCGCGCGCAGATACACATAGATGGCGTCAATGTAGCACATGACGTTCCGGTTATCGCCATTGGCCGGCATCACCAGTTCCTGGGATGACGACACGTCCTTTTTCCCGCTCGCGACGATGGCGTAGAAGTCTGTGTAGCTCAGGTGCTTCATCGAATCGATCAGCGCGGGCGCGTAGGTTGACCCGACTCCATCAGGCCCATGGCAGCGCAGACATTCCGAGCTGTAGCGGATGAAGCCGGAATAGGTGTACCAGTCCACTGAGCCATCCGGGTCGATCTTGAATGTCGGACTGCCGCCTTTGTCAGTCCACTTGCCATCGTCTGAGGCGACAGCGGTCGGGTCACCCGAGCCATCCGTTATGGCATAGGCGCCCAAGGACATAGTCAGGGTCACAGCAAAGCAAGCCGCTGCGCGAAATATGCGTCGCACGATACTCATCCCTGTTTGCAATCGGAAAAGTCTCGGCCGGCACGGGCGCATTGCCACGATGCCGGCCGTAAGTCCAGCAAACCTGCCGATGTGGTCAGCTCGGGGGTAGCGCGAACACTGTCAACGTACCACCCAATGCAGTGTAATTATTTAACCCGGCATAACCGCCGACCGCACCGAGGCCATCATGCGGATCCGTCAGTCCCGCTGCCAGTCCGATGCCGGCCCAACCGCCGACGCCGGACAGCACCGCTACATACTGCCGCCCGCCGTGCTCATACGTCATCACGTTGCCAATGATGCCGGATGGAGTCTTGAACTTGTAAAGCTCCTTGCCGGTCTTGGCGTCAACCGCCTTCAGATAACCCTCCAGCGTGCCGTAGAACACAACGCCGCCCGCGGTAGCCAGCGCCCCGGACCATACCGAAAACTGCTCGGGATCCGACCACACAATCTTGCCCGTGCTGCCGTCCCACGCGATGAATTTGCCCATGTCCGTGCCCCCTGGCGCGGGGAACATTGACAACGTCGCGCCGACATAAGGCTGCCCCGCCGTATAGGACACGCGGAACGGCTCGTAATCCATGCACACATGGTTGGTGGGGACGTAGAACAGCTTGGTCTCAGGCGAATAAGCTGCCGGCTGCTCATCCTTGCTGCCCAACGCTGCCGGGCAGATGCCTTGGTAGTTCACGTCCGCACCGTTGGAGCCAGGCGCGTATTTCGGCACGACCGCCGGCCGTCCGTAGTTCGCGCTGCTCTTGTTCATGTCCACGCCGGTTGTCCAGTTTACCGCCGGATCGAACTTGGCCGCCACGAGCAGTTCGCCGGTTTCGCGATTCAACGTGTATCCAAGGCCGTTGCGGTCGAAGTGCACCAGCGTCGGAACCGTCCGACCATTGATCTGTTGATCGGCCAGAATCATCTCATTGACGCCGTCGTAGTCCCACTGGTCATGCGGGGTCATTTGGTAGACCCATTTCGCCATGCCGGTATCGGCGTCACGTGCGAAGATCGTCATTGACCACTTGTTGTCGCCCGGCCGCTGCACCGGGTTCCAGGTGGAAGGATTGCCGGAGCCGTAATAGATCAGGTTCAGCTTCGGATCGTACGAGTACCAGCCCCAGGTGTCGCCACCGCCGATCTTCCACTGATCGCCTTCCCAACTCTTCAGGCTCGAGTCGGCGCCGATCGGCTTGCCGAGGACGGTGGTTTTTTGCGGGTCGACGAGAAGGTCGCTATCCGGACCTTCGGAATAGGCGCGCCAAATCTGCTTGCCATCGGCAACCGCATACGCAGTCACCCAGCCGCGTACGCCAAACTCGCCGCCCGAGACGCCGACATAGACCTTGTCCTTGACGACCATTGCTGCGCCGGTACCGGTCTCACCCTTGCTGGGATCGCCGGTCTTCACCGCCCAGACCACCTTGCCGGTCTTCATGTCCAGTGCGGCCAGCGTGGTATCCGCCTGATGCAGGAACAGCTTGCCATCACCATAGGCGAGGCCGCGGTTGACAGTGTCGCAGCACATCACCGGAATGACGTTCGGATCCTGCTTCGGTTCATATTTCCACAGAATCTTGCCGTCGTTGTTCAGGTCGAGCGCAAATACCGTGTTGGGAAATGGCGCATGCACATACATCACGTTCCCGATGACCAGCGGAGCGCCTTCATGCCCGCGCAGGACACCGGTGGAGAACGTCCACGCCACCTGCAGCTTGCCGACATTCTGCGCCGTGATCTGTTTGAGTTTCGAATAGCGCTGATTGTCGTAGGTGATCGTTGGCATCACCACGTTGGCGGCATTCGCCTGCATCGTGACGAGATCATCACTGCCCGCAGGTTGTGCGGCCGCCGTCGCAATTGTCAGGCCCGAAGCCAATACGCTGCCTGCCATCAGCCAAAGCAATGCCGACGCATGTCGCATAGGTTCCTCCCGCTTCTTGTTTTAGCCGATCATGGGAAGGGTTGCAGCCGCCTGTGCGCCGCGGCAGACGCGTCCTGTATTTTCCTAAAACGGATTCAGGCCGGTTCGCTTTGGCGCGTGCCTACCCTCCCCATTGCGGGCATCCTGGCACCGCAGACCAAGCACGCTATGACACGTATCGGTTGTGAGCAAATCACGCGATAGTGAAAGAGTTGCGATCCAGTGCAGCGCAGTCACCGCTTTTGCCCCTATCACTCTCATCGATGGTGCCGTGCGGAGGGCCGCATGATGAGGGACATGGAATGACAGTCGTGCCGACCACGCGTGTCCTGGCTGCTCTTCTTCTTGCGTTGCTGGGCTGCGGTGCGGTCCGGGCTGCGCCACCGGATGGCACCCCGCTGGCCGTCCGGCAGGTCGCTGATGGCGATTACGTTCACTTCGGGCAGGTCGCTTTGACCTCGCAGGCAAATGCCGGTGATATCGCCAATCTTGGCATCATCATCGGACGCGACGCCGTCGCAGTGATCGACACCGGCGGAAGTGTCGAAGTCGGCCGTCGTTTGTTGCTGGCGGTGCGCAGCCTCACCAGCAAGCCGATACGCTACGTGATCAACACCCACGAGCACCCGGACCATGTATTCGGTAACGGTGCATTCACGCCGAATGCGATTTTCGCCGGACATCATAATCTGCCGGCCGAATTGGCGAAGCGCGGCGCCTACTATCTCCGCTCGTTCCGCGACCAACTGGGTGAGGCAGCGATCGCCGAGGTCAGGATCATCCCACCGACCTTGCTGGTGGATGGCGACACCACGCTGGATCTGGGTGGGCGACATCTGCGACTGACCGCATGGACGCCGGCTGCGCATACCGCCTGCGACCTCACGGTGCTCGATGAAAACACCGGCGTGCTGTATTCCGGCGACCTCGTGTTCCTGCAGCATGTGCCCGTCGTGGACGGCAGCATCCTCGGCTGGCTGTCCGTGTTGCCGCGGCTTGCGCAATTGCCTGCAAAGGTCGTGGTTCCTGGGCACGGCCGCCTGGTGTCGGCGTGGCCGCAGGCGCTCGATGATGAACGCCGCTATCTCACTGTCCTGGCCGATGATGCGCGCCGGCTCGTCGCCGCGGGCACCCCGTTGGAACGTGCGCTACCGGAGATTGGCCGCTCAGAGGGCGGCCGCTGGCAGCTTTTCGGCGATTACAATCCGCGGAACGCGACGTTGGCGTTCAGCGAGATGGAGTGGCAATAGCGTCGGCGTGCAGCCGCCGACCGCGATAGGTGTAGCGGATCTCGGCGTCCGTGGAATCCTGCTCTGCCAGCGCCAGCATGCGGGCGTGATGCGGAGAGAGTTCGCAGGCTGGATCAGTGGCGCGGGCGTCACCGGCGATTGCCAATGCCTGGCACCGGCATCCGCCGAAATCCTCCCCACGCAGTTCGCAGGTTCGGCAGGGTTCCGCCATCCAGTCGCTGCCGCGGAATGCCTGGAACGCGGGTGATTCTGTCCAGATCGACCGCAACGAATGTTCACGCACCGACCAGAACCGCAGACCGGGAATTGTTTCCGCCGCATGGCACGGAAGCACGCGGCCGGAAGGAGTCACGTTCAAGGAGCGGCGTGCCCAGCCACCCATGCACGCCTTCGGCCGCCGCGCATAATAGTCCGGCACCACGAGGTCGATCGACAGCCTGTCGGCGTAGTGCGGACGGATCTGTTCCACATCCTGCATTGCGCGCGCGACCTGCTCTCGCGTCGGCATCAATGCCGATCGGTTGCGCAAGGCCCAGCCATAGTACTGCGCATGAGCGATCTCCACGCGTCCGGCGCCGAGCATAGCCGCCAATTCGACCAACGCGGCGACTCGATCGATGTTGGCACGATGGATCACCACGTTGACGGTGAGCGCCAGACCGAGTTCCGTCACTGATCGAGCGAACGAAAGTTTTCGCGTGTGTGCGCCGGAATAGTCAGCGATGCGATCAGCGCTGGCCGCCTCCACGTCCTGGACCGAGAGCTGGACGTGGTCCAGTCCCAGTTCCTTCAACCGCGTAAGGCGCGCAACATCGAGGCCGATACCCGAGGTGATTAGGTTGGTGTAGAGCCCAGCCGCATGTGCGGCAGCGGCGATCTCGACGAGATCGCGGCGGGACGCCGGCTCACCGCCGGACAGGTGCACCTGCAGCACGCCCAGTGCAGCGGCCTCGCAAAACACTCGAGCCCAGGTCGCGGCGTCCAGTTCGTCGGACCGGTCATCCAGCGTCAACGGGTTCGAGCAATACGGACAGGCGAGAGGGCAACGATGCGTCAATTCCGCCAGGAGGCCGAGCGGCGCTGTAAGACCGGCGACAGCGAACGGTGTTGTCATCCCGCCGCCAGCATCCGCTTGGTGACAAGTTCGCGCAGCATGTCGGTCACGTCGCTCGCGATCTCCGTACGATCGGCGGTGTACAGAGAAGCCAGGTCGTCGACAATCTGGTCGATGGTCCGACTGCCGTCGCATCGGCGCAAAATCTCGCTGGCAGGCCCCTCGGTCTCGATGACCCGTTCCGGACCAAGCAGCACCCACGCGTCGCGCGTCGTGTCGAAATGCAGGCGCACGCCGGGTGCAAGCCGCGGGCGGTCGGGCAGCTTCGGCAAATCGCTGTCTGGCATCAGCCGTGTCCCGTACGCCCCACCGGGGTTACCGCAACGCTGACCAGAAAAATCGTCAGTCACACCAAGATGGCAGGGCGCGTCCCTGGGCGGTTACCCGCCCCTCGGTCCACCACAAGTGCCGACGAAGCCGTGGCCTATTACAGTTTCCCGGCGAAGTAACCGTTGATCTCCATGCCGATGCAGATCTCGCGCAGCTTTGGGCGTGTCCAGGCCATCGGATATCTCCTCGTCTATTCTTGTCGTTCGGCAACAAAGAATGGCCAGCCATCATGGCGGCACCAGAAACCTAGCAGACCAACATAAGCGCCGTCCATCGTGTTGCCCGGCGGTAATCGCGGGAACTATGGGCGCGACGGGCGGTTTGATGATACACTCGAAGGGCTGGCGGGTCACCGCGACCCATGGGTCGCGCCGCCGGGGTGGGAGTGACCATGAACATGCAACCGTCCCGACCGCAGCTTCGGCGCCGTACATTCCTGGCTGCCGCTGCGGTCGCCGCCATTGGCCGTCACGCTGCAGCACAGGCGCTTGCCGCGGAAGACCCCTGGCCATCGCTGGCCGCCCAGATTTTCGGCGGCCGCAAGCTGCTGGACGGGGGCGCATTCGTGGCGATCGATGCGCCGTATCGCGCGGAAGACGCGGCGCTGGTGCCGGTTGGCCTGCACAACCTGCTTGCGGATGACGACACGCGGCACATTCGCAGTATCACGCTTGTGATCGACCAGAACCCGTCGCCGCTGGCGGCCGTGTTCTCGCCAGGCCAGACCAGCTTCATGCGCTCCCTGTCCACACGGGTGCGCGTGGACGACTACACCAACGTCCATGCAGTGGCGGAATTGAGCGACGATCAACTTTATGCGAGCAGCCGCTTCGTGAAGGCGGCCGGCGGATGCTCGGCGCCAGCGGCAAAAGTGGCGTCGGATTCGATCCCGCTCGGCACGATGCGTTTCAGGGAGTTCCCGCCCGCAACCGGTGCCAACCTGCGCGAGGCGCAATTGCTGATCCGACACCCGAATTACTCGGGGATGCAGATGGATCAACTCACGCGTCTCTACGTGCCGGCATATTTCGTCAAATCCGTGCGCATCTGGCAGGGCGACGACCTGCTGCTGACCATCCAGGGGGGCATTTCAATTTCGGAGAATCCGGAATTCCGCTTCGACTACAGGCCTAATGGGACCAGCGGCTTCCGCACGGAAGTTGACGACAGCGAGGGCAAGTCGTTCAGCCAGAATTGGCCGGCGGCGCACGCCTGACGGACATCGTCCGCGGAATCAGAAGCAGCGGAATCAGAAGCAGCGGATCTCGGCCTCGGCCTGTGCCTCATCGAGATCGCGCACGATGTTGTTGGTCAACGCGCTGCGGAATTCCTGACCCAGGTAACCGCCAGCGGAGCGGCGCATGCGCAGTACGGTCTCTGCTTTCTCGTAGTCGCTGTAAGGCAGCACCGAGGCGATCACATCAATGGCGCACGAACAGTGTTGCAGCGCTTCCTGGTTGCCACCATTCGTCGCCATACAGGCGAAGACGAATTCGGCACGGGCCGCGGTGGGGTAGTCGCCGCTGTCTGCAGCGCGGGCCGATTGCACGAAGAGCGCGCTGCACAGCGCCAACAGCAAACCAACCTGGCCAGCGATGGATCTCATTCCGAGCCTCAAAATCGGGCTGCCTTGCGGAGGCGCATATTGCCCGACTGACAAAAGGAGCGCCACCCTTGCAAGGCGACTTGCATGTCCGTGGCCCATCCATGGTGGAGGACTTGTGTGGCCAGAAAATCCAGTCGAATCCCAGAAGCCGCAGCGGGGTTCGCAACTCTACTGCTCTGTGCGGCGCCGTCATTCGCGGCGGATCGCATGTCGGCAGACCAGGTGCGGGCGGTCTTGGCAGCCGCCCCATCGGGAGGAGCGGACCTGTCCGGCAAGGACATGAGCCGCACCGACCTCACGGGCCTTGATCTGAGTGGTGCCAATCTCGCCGGCGCGAATATTTCTGATTCAAATCTCCATGGCGTCAAGCTGGTCGGCGCCAATCTGACCGGCGCAGACCTGAGCAATGCGGACCTGACGTTTACGTGGATCATGCGAGCCAACTTCAGCCATGCCCGCCTCAGCGGCGTTACGATGCAGACGATCGTCACATCGACCGGCATGGACAACACGCGTGACCAGGCAGCGACGTTCGCGGAGGCCGATCTGTCGAATGCATCGATAACGGTGCATTTCAGCTTCGACGATATGCGAGGCGCAAATTTCTCGCACGCGCACATGACTGTGAACATCGCGAACCAGTCCATGGGCCTTCTGCGTACTGAGTTCATGAGTGCCAATTTGGACGGCGCGAACTTCACGGACGCGGGGCTTGGTCACGTCAGCTTCCGCTTTGCCAAGCTGAACGGCGCGCACTTCAACGGTGCGGATCTGCGAGACGCTGATTTTACCGGCGCCTACCTGGCCGGTGCCGACTTCACCAACGCGAACGTACACGGCGCGACATTCGAGAGTGCCAGTCTGATCGGCGTCAAAGGCCTCGACCAATCTGCTCGGTAGGTTCGTGTCGGGTTGTACAGCGCATCGATGGAGCGGCAGCCTGACTGCGGCACGGTCATGCGACGTCTTAACCTTGACCGCAGAAAGGTCGACCGATAGGCTTTCACATCGCAATTCGTTGGGCCGGCGCATACGCCCAAGACGAATGCGGAGGAGCCGCAGCCAACCGCCAAGGTCACATCCGTGGAAGCACGCATTCTCGGTGCCGCTGCTGGCGGCGGCTTCCCGCAGTGGAATTCGAACGCAATCGGATGCCGGCGGGCGCGTACAGGCGACCCACAAGCCACACCGCGTACGCAAGCATCGATTGCGGTCAGCGCGGATGGCCATTGGTGGTTCTTGTTCAACGCTTCGCCGGATCTGCGTCACCAGATCGAGGCGACGCCGTGCCTGCATCCGCGCCATGGCCTGCGATCGTCGCCGATTGCCGGTGTGGTTCTGACCGGTGCCGACGTCGATGCGATTGCCGGGCTGCTGACGTTGCGCGAGCGTCAATCATTCACAATCTACGGCACGGCCCGGATGCACGAGGTGCTTGACGCGAACCCGATCTTCGAAGTTCTGGCGCGCGACGTGGTCGCCCGGAAGCGCGTCGCAATCGGCACACCGATAATGTTGATGCTGCCGGACGGTTCGCCCAGTGGTCTTTCGGTGGAATTGTTCGCAGTCCCGGGAAAGATCCCGCTATACCTTGAGGAAGCCTCTGTGACCCCGCGGATTGTCGAGGGCGAGGAAACCGTCGGTGCGGCGATCACGGACGGAATGCGTCGAATTCTGTTCGTGCCTGGTTGCGCGGGAATGACCGATGCACTGGCGCAGCGCGTGCAAGGTGCGGATGTCGTGCTGTTCGATGGCACGCTGTGGACGGATGACGAGATGCTGCGCGCGGGCGTTGGTACCAAGACCGGGATGCGCATGGGGCATATGAGTGTCAGCGGGCCGAATGGTACGCTGGCTGCGTTCAGTGCGAGCGATATCCGCCGCAAGATCCTGCTGCACATCAACAACTCCAACCCGATCCTGCTGAACGATTCGCCTGAACGAGCGGCGGTGGAGGCAGCAGGCTGGGAAGTTGCTTACGACGGAATGGAGATCCAGCCATGAATGCCCAATTGCTGTCGCCGGATGAACTGGACGGTGCATTACGGCAAATTGGTGCGGAGCGGTATCACTCGCAACATCCATTCCACAAACTGATGTACCAGGGAAAGCTGAACCGTGGGCAATTGCAGGCCTGGGCGCTGAACCGTTACTATTATCAGTGCCGTATTCCGGCGAAGGATGCGACGCTGATTGCACGCCTGCCGACGCCGGAGCTACGTCGCGCGTGGCGGCGACGGCTGCACGACCATGACGGCGACGCGCCGAACACCGGCGGTATCGAACGCTGGTTGCGGCTGACCGATGGCCTGGGACTCGATCGCGAGTACGTCATGTCCGCCGAAGGGCTACTGCCGATCACGCGGTTTGCCGTCGATGCATACGTGGATATCGTGCGCGACAGATCGATTTTAGAAGGCATTGCATCGTGCCTGACGGAACTGTTCTCGCCCACCATCATCGCCGAGCGCGTCGGAGGCATGCTGGCGAACTACGGATTCATTACGGCGGATACCCTCGGTTATTTCACGCCGCGGCTGGATCAGGCGCCGATGGATGCTGAATTCGCTCTTGCCTACGTCAAGGAGCACGCTCGCACGGTGGAACAGCAACAGGCAGTGCTGGCGGTGCTGCGCACCAAGTGTGATATACTTTGGGCCATGCTGGATGCATTGCATCTCGCTTATGTGGAGCCTCGAATGATTCCGCCTGGGGCATTTGTGCCGAGTGGCGACTAATGCGGCTGACCGCCGGTTCGTCAGCTTCACACAATGAGTGAACAGCGCAGCGACCTGGATCGGCAGAGCGAACCCACTCCAACTTAGCCGAGGGCGCGGGGCGCCGCGGCCTCTCTCCCTGCAGGTCGGAACCGGGTTCACTTTCCACCCCCGCCGCGCCCCTCCCCATGCGTCTCATAACGCGTCCTGCGTGAGGTCCTGCGCTTCTGAAGCGGGATGATGCCGCTAAGCCAGATCTTTTCATGTGGGTTCAGCGAGGTTCAGCGAAGTACCAAAGTCTTATCAGGTCCTGGTCACCATTCTGTCCCAATCGGACAGGAGGTCACGATGCGCCTGTATATCACAGTTGCCGGGATGGCACTTGGTTTGATCGCTGTGTGGGCGACCCTCGTCGGGCTTCTTGCTTGAGGGCGTCGCCACCTGCCATGCCGAACCAACTCTTCACCTGAAATGTGCGAGCAACACAAAATGTCCGAAGCAATCGGCCCCTATTCAGTCGAGGAACGGATGCTCCCAGGAGAGGTAGTCTGGGTGGCCATCCGCGCGCGCGGCGCGGAGTGGTCCTGGCTGACGCCAGCGGAGGCAGCGCAACTCGGCCGGCGATGGGTCGAGAGATATGGCTGCCGGCAGGCTCACACACCGACCGAAAGCAATGGCAATCACGAGCCGTGCGAGCCAAAACCCGTGTTCTCAGTTTGAGCAGATACGACACATGAGGCGTGGCGGTCCGAGTCAGCCAGGCTTCGCTCAGGCGATGCTCAGGAAGGGCTATTCCAGGGGCTCTGGAGCGCTCGCCAACGGCTCCGTCCGCTCCTCGACTGCGGCCAAGCGCCTATCACGAGCAATCCACGCATTTGCGGCGGCTTCGGTCTCGAAACCGAGAACCGACTGGTGAATGCCGTCCATCCCTACGATCTGAACATCGTAGCCGCCAGGATGCGCGATAATTGTATATTTTGCCATTCTACCAGATGTGTGGCCGCAACCTCCATTGCAACCGGCGGGGCTAACGCTGAACCGCTCAGCGGCTGTTGTCGGATCGCGATCGAGTGCGGACGACTTGGAAGCGCCACCTTGCACGCAGTCGCTGGTCATCCAACTCGGCCTGGCGGCTGATCTGTTAACCGCGATTTACCTGTTATTCCGAATTTTACCTGTCATCGAATGCAGAACTACCCAATTCCTTAACTTTGGAGTGGTTCCTCGTTGGACCGGTACCGGAGGAGAGTCCATGCTGATACATGGCGGCTTCGACCTGCGAAAAGGCGTTCAAGGAGCATTCCGGACGCGGCGTGCGATCGTCGCTGCCGGGTATCTTGCATAGAGGAGGTCGCCAACGGGATCGGTGCGCCACGACAAAAACATCCTCGTGCCGATGGCGGACGAGAGGCGGAAGATCCCGTTACGCTACAATAGCGACATTGCATCCGAGAGCAGGATTCGGTCAGACGGCATAACCAGAAAAGTCGCGGCGCCGAGATGAACGAGATCGTCGTCACCGCTCTGAAGCGGCCCTACACATTCGTCGTACTGGCGATCCTGATCTTGCTGTTCGGTGCAATGGCAGTGTTCAAGACGCCGACCGACATCTTTCCGCCCATCAAGATCCCGGTCGTGGCGGTGGTGTGGACCTATAGCGGGCTTATGCCCTCTGACATGTCGGGCCGCGTCGTCTATTACTATGAGCGCTCCCTCACCACGACCGTCAGCAACATCGAGCACATCGAGAGCCAGTCGCTGTACGGCAGCGGCATCGTCAAGATCTACTTTCAACCCGGAACGGACGTGTCGGCCGCGCAGGCGCAGGTCACTGCCGTTTCGCAGACTGTTCTGAAGCAGCTTCCAGCCGGCATCACGCCACCGCAGGTTCTGGTGTTCGACGCGTCCTCGGTGCCGGTCCTCGACCTGCAGGTCGCCGCGGACAACATGACGCCGTCGGACATTTACAACGTGGCGTCCAATATGATCCGGCCTGCCCTGGTGTCGGTCCCCGGCGTAGCCATACCGGCTCCCTATGGCGGCGCGCAGCAGAATGTCGAGGTCGATCTCGACCGGGCCAAGTTGCTGGAGTACGGCCTGTCGGCCACCGATGTGGGCCATGCACTGGCGAACCAGAACATCGTGCTGCCGGCCGGCGACCAGAAGATCGGCGCCATCGACTTCATGGTCGCGACCAATGCGACGCCTATCGCCATCGACAGCTTCAACAACCTGCCGATCAAGCAGGTCGGCAATGCAGTGGTCTATTTGCGCGATGTCGCCTATGTCCATCGCGGCAATTCGCCGCAGCAGAACATCGTTCTGGTGAAGGGGCACCAGTCCATCCTGCTTCAGATCCTGAAGAGCGGCGATGCCTCCACCCTGACCGTGGTCAGCGGCGTGCTGGCCAAGCTTCCCGAACTGCTCAAGACGTTGCCGCCCGGTATAACGATCACGCCACTCAACAACGCCTCCACCTTCGTGCGCGCCTCGATCGAAGACGTGGTGCAGGAGATGGTGACCGCCGCGTGCCTCGCCGGCATCGCCGTCCTGTTGTTCGTCGGTAGCTGGCGCTCGACACTGATCGTCGCCACCTCTATCCCGCTTGCAATCCTGAGTTCGATCCTGACGCTGTCCTGGCTTGGCCAGACGATCAACGTCATGACACTGGGCGGCCTTGCCCTCGCAGTCGGCATCCTTGTCGATGATGCCACGGTCATGATCGAGAACATCAATACCCACCTGGAGGCGGGCGCGGACGGCAAGCATAAAGACCTGCAGAGCGCGATCATCGATGCGGCAAACCAGATCGTTGTGCCGACGTTTGTCTCCACGCTCTGCATCTGCATCGTCTGGCTGCCGCTGTTGCAACTCGGTGGTGTGGCTGGCTATCTTTTCCTTCCGCTCGCGGAGGCGATCATCTTCGCGATGATTGCCTCCTTCATCCTGTCGCGCACGCTGACGCCGACCATGGCCGCCTGGCTGCTGCGTGGCCAGGTGGCAGTGCAGCGGACAGCGGCGCTGGCGCCGCAGCGTCCAGGTATCTTCACCCGCTTCCAGGCGGGATTCGAAGCGCGCTTCGACCGATTCCGCGACCGCTACCATGCCCTGCTGGAACGGCTTGCCGCACGTCGAAAATCGTTCGTCGGCCTGTACCTTTGCGCCGCCCTGGCGTCGCTCCTGTTGTTGCTCTTCGCCGGGCAGGATTTCTTCCCCAGCATCAAGTCAGGCGATATCGATTTGCACATGCGGGCGCCGGTCGGCACGCGGATCGAGGATACGGCCAAAATCTCGGTGCTGGTGGACCAGCAGATCCGCGACCTTCTGCCCGGTCACGTGGTGGGCACCCTGATAAACTGCGGTCTGCCGATCAGCGGCATCAATCAGGCGTACTCAAACACCGGCACGGTCGGCAGCCAGGACTGCGACTTCACGATCTCGCTCGACAACCAGGCTGCGCCCGTCGATCGCTACCGCCAGATCCTGCGCGCCGGCCTGACGGATCGCTTCCCCGGCACCGATTTCAGCTTCCTTCCGGGTGACATCACAGCAAAGATCCTGAACTTCGGCCTGCCCTCGCCGATCGACGTTCAGATCAGCGGCCGTGATCTGGATACCAATTTTGCCTATGCCACCAAACTAATGGCACGACTGAAGCAGATCGCCGGCATCGCCGACGTCCGCATCCAGCAAGTCATGGGTCAGCCGACCTTGCTGCTCGCGTCCCGGCGCACGTTCGCCCTGGGCACCAGCCTGACGGAGTCGGATATCGCCGACAACGCACTGACCGTCTTGGCGGGAAGTGGCCAGGTCGCACCGACCTACTGGCTCGATACGTCGAACGGCATCTCGCATCTGGTCAACATCCAGACTCCGCAGAACCAGCTCACCAGCATCAACGACCTCGCAACCATCACGGTCGACAAAGGCGACGGAAATCCCGCCAACGTTCAGCCGCAACTCGTGGGCGGCCTTTCCAGCATCACGCAGACCGGCACGCCGGGTCTGGTTTCGCACTACGCGATCGTGCCGGTGATCGACATCTACGCCAACGTCGAGGGGCGCGATCTCGGCGCGGTCAGCAACAAGGTCGCGCAGATCGTCAAAGACACGGAATCCGCTCTGCCGCACGGCGCTGCCGTCACCATCAGCGGTCAGTCCACCACGATGCACTCGGCCTACGCCCAGTTGCTTGCCGGGCTGGCCCTGTCGATCGTGCTGATCTACCTGGTGATCGTCGTCAACTTCCAGTCCTGGCTCGACCCATTCATCATCATCACGGCTCTGCCCGCGGCCTTGGGCGGCATCTCCTGGAGCCTGTTCCTGACGCACACGACGCTGTCCGTTCCCGCCCTGACCGGGGCGATCATGTGCATGGGAACTGCGACTGCCAACACCATCCTCGTGGTTGCCTTCGCCCGTGAGCGTCTGGAAGCACATGGCAATCCGGTGGAGGCGGCGATCGAGGCAGGATATGCGCGTATCCGGCCGGTACTGATGACAGCCCTGGCGATGATCGTCGGCATGCTGCCGATGTCATTCAGCAACACGCAAAATGCGCCGCTCGGTCGCGCGGTGATCGGCGGCCTTATCGTCGCCACGGTCACCACATTGCTGTTCGTGCCCTGTGT
The DNA here is from genome assembly GCA_036265005.1 of Acetobacteraceae bacterium. GTDB lineage: Bacteria > Pseudomonadota > Alphaproteobacteria > Acetobacterales > Acetobacteraceae > JAMXLO01. The sequence goes on from DATAPW010000243.1 coordinate 27,817, forward strand.
CTTTGCGATCCTGCATGGAGGCAAACCCAGCAAGCTGAACCCGTTACATGAGGGAGAGCCCGCATGATCAGCAGCAAGCCGAGTGCGGTGTCCGGGCATCGAGGCGGTCTGCTGGCGCTCATCGCGGTGCTGATCGCCGGTGGAATTGCGGCCTACGGCATCTGGTCCCGCAGCGAAGCGGTCGCCGAGTTGCAGAAGACCGCTGACGATAGCGCTTTGCCCCGGGTCCAGGTGATGTCACCCAAACCTGGGCCGGCGCAGCGCACGCTGACCTTGCCGGGCAACATCGATGCCTGGTTCGAAGCGCCGATCTACGCGCAGGTCAGCGGCTATGTGTCCCACTGGTACAAGGATTACGGCGCACTGGTGAAGGAGGGCGATGTCCTGGCTGACATCGACACCCCCAGCCTGGACGCGCAGTTCGCAGCCTCGAAGGCGAACCTTGCCGTGGTGCAGGCCCGCTACAGGCTGGCCGAGGTCACAGCCAAACGATGGCAGGCGCTCTCGGGGACGCAGGCGGTGTCGCAGCAGGACGTCGACGTGAAGACGGCGGACGCTGCCGAGCAAAAGGCCCAGGTGGCCGCCGCGCAGCAGGACGTCGCGCGCTATCAGGCGTTGATCGCGTTCAAGCAACTGAAGGCGCCATTCGACGGCGTGGTGACCGCCCGGCGCACCAATATCGGTGATTACGTCAACGCCGCCGGCGGTGATCCGACACTGCACAGCGCTTCGGCTGCCCTGTTCAGTGTCGCGGACATTCACAAGATGCGAATTTTCGTGTCGGTGCCTCAGAACTACGCCGACGTGCTCAAGCCAGGACTGACCGCGACACTGACGTTGCCGCAGGACCCGGACAAGCCGATCCCAGCGCAGTTCCTGACCACGGCCAACGCCGTCTCCACGGCAACCCGCACGGTCGTCACGGAACTTACGGTGGACAATGCCAAGCGCGAGCTATGGCCGGGCACCTACGTGAACGTCCACTTCACCTTTCCAAGTGACCCGAATTTATTGATCCTGCCCGAGCAGGCGCTGCTGTTTCGCGCGCAGGGGATGCAGGTGGCGGTGCTCGACGACCACGACCGTGTTCATCTGCAGAATGTCGTCCTCGGGCACAATCTCGACACCGAGGTCCAGATCGTTTCCGGACTGAAGGCGACCGATAAGTTCGTCGGCAACCCGTCGCTTGGCCTGCTCGAGGGGCAACAGGTCAAGATCGCGCAACCGGTTCCGGGCTATCAACCTGGCCAGGCAACGACACCCGCGGCCACTGCTCCGGCCTCGCCTACGGCTGCGGCCCCGGAGAAGGTGCAGTCGGACACCGCAACGGAGCTCAATACAGCTGCTGCACCTGCGATCGCCACCACCAGCCAGGCCGGCGAGCCTCGAGTTGGGCGCAAGTCGGGTGTCGGACACTCGCCGTAATGGACGGCAAGCCCCGGGTGGGTGCGCGATGGATCGCCGGCCTTGCTATGGCGGCCCAGGTAGGCCTTGGTGGCTGCGACCTCGCCCCGGAATACCGGCCACCAGACTACGTCCTGCCAGCGAACTATCAGGGATCGGGCCCTTTCACGGTCGCCCATCCGCTGGATACGCTGCCGCGCGGTCCGTGGTGGGAATCGTTCAACGATGCCCTGCTCAACCAACTCGAGCAGCAACTGGTGAGCGAGAACCCCGATCTGGCCGCAATGGCCGAGCAATACACCCAGGCCCGCGACCTTGCCGCCGAGGCGCGCGCCGGTCTTTTCCCGCAGGTTGGTGTCAGTGGGGTCTTGTCCGAAAACAAACAGTCAAAGAACAGGCTATTCCGTAACCCCAACAGTGCGTCGCTCCTCGTGGAGTCCGACGCGGAGGTGCTGGCCGCGGCCTCTTGGGAGCCCGATTTCTGGAGTGAGATCCGCAACCGCACGCGGATGCAGAAGCGGCTCGCGCAGTCCAGCGCCGCGAGTTTGGCCGCCGCGCGATTAAGCCTGCAGGCTGAGCTCGCAATCGACTACGTCGCATTGCGTGGGCTTGATACTCAGGAGGCGATCTACCGCGCGGCAATCGTGCAGTACGAGCAGGCAGTAACGATTACAATGCAACGGCTTCAGGGTCGCATCGCCTCTGCTCTCGACGTGGCGCGCTCCAGAGGCCAACTGGCCACGGCGCAGGCTTCAGAGAGCAGCGTTCTTGCGAGCCGCGCCGTACTCCAGCATGCGATTGCCGTGCTCGTGGGCGTCAACCCGAGCAGTTTCTCGATTCCTGTCGAAGCTGCAGCACCATTAACCACGCCGGTCATTCCGGTCGGTATTCCTTCAGAGCTTCTCCAGCGCAGACCAGATGTCGCCGGTGCCGAGCGGCAGATGGCCTCGGCGAACGCTGCGATAGGAGTCTCGCGCGCCGCCTTCTACCCCAATATCACCATCAGTCTGAGCGGCGGCTTTCAGGACCAGGGCTTCCACCTCTTCAGCCTGCCGAACAGTCTTTGGTCAATCGGTGCTTCCGCCATGCTGCCCCTCTTCGAGGGCGGTCTACGCCGCGCCGAGCTGCAACGGAGCTGGTCCCAGTACGCTCAGGCCCGCGACAGCTACCGTTCGACGGTATTGTCTGCGTTTCAGGAGGTGGAAGACGGTCTGGCTCTGACTGCGCATCTGCAGCAGCAGGTGCAACAGCAATCCGAGGCCGTCGCCGAAGCCCACAAGGCCGAGACCCTGGCGATGCAGCTCTATGTCGGCGGCCTGACAACCTATCTCGACGTCGTTGTGGCGCAGGAGACCGAGCTCACCGCCCGTACTGCCGAGGCGCAGACCCAGGTGAGTCGTCACGAGGCGACTGTAGGCCTGATCCGCGCGCTGGGAGGAGGTTGGAGCACGGCGGATCTACCGACTGAGGAAGCCGTGCTGCCCTTCGGGCCGCTGGACTTCACCGACCATGACCACCAGCCACGGCCGGACGGGACGGGCGTCGGTACGGAACAGGCATCGAGACCGCAATGACCAAAAAGCCACCTTTCCCCGGTAACCGAACTCACGATCATGGAGTGGATCCCCGACGTTGCCCGCCGGGGACCCCTGCCGAAATCACCTGAGGTCGAACCGATCGAGGTTCATCACCTTGCTCCATGCCGCTACGAAGGCATCCACGAAGGCCCTCGCCGCATCGTCGGTTGCGTAGGCTTCCGCAAGGGCGCGGAGCTGAGAGTTCGAACCGAAAATGAGGTCGACACGGGTGCCGGCCCAATGCTTTTCGCCGGTTGCACGATCGTGCGCCACGAACACACCGTCGGAGGCTGCTTCCCACTTCATGCTCGTGCTCGTCTTGAGCAGGTTCACGAAGAAATCGTTGGTCAACGTCTCCGGCCGGGTGGTGAAGACACCCAGGTCTGACCCACCGCAGTTGGCGCCGAGGACACGCAGGCCGCCGACGAGAACCGTCATCTCGGGCGCGGTCAGGGTCAGGAGTTGCGCGCGATCGATCAGCAGTTCCTCAGCCGACCGGTCGTGTTCGCCGCTCATGTAGTTGCGGAACCCCTCGACCTTGGGTTCGAGCACGGCGAAGGAGTCGACATCGGTCTGCTCCTGCGATGCATCGGTGCGGCCTGGCGTGAATGGAACCGTCACGGTGTGGCCGGCATTCTTCGCCGCCTGCTCGACACCGGCGCAGCCACCAAGAACGATCAGGTCGGCCAGCGAGGCCTTCTTGCCGGCCGACTGAGCGTCGTTGAACTCCTTCCGGATCTTTTCCAGTTGAGCCAACGCGACGGCCAGCTGTTGCGGTTCGTTGACCGCCCAATCCTTCTGCGGAGCGAGGCGAATGCGCGCGCCGTTGGCGCCGCCGCGCTTGTCGCCGCCACGGAACGTCGCTGCCGAAGCCCAGGCGGTCGCGACCAGCCGCGAGATGGACAGCCCCGAGGCGAGGATCGTCGCTTTGAGCGTGGCGATGTCCTGATCGTCGATCAGCTTATGGTCGACGGCGGGAACGGGATCCTGCCACAGGCGCTGTTCGGCGGGTACTTCCGGACCCAGGTACCGCGGGTGCGGGCCCATGTCGCGGTGGGTCAGCTTGTACCAGGCCTCGGCGAAGGCGTGGGCGAACTGATCCGGATTCTCGTAGAAGCGCCGCGAAATCGGCTCGTAGATCGGGTCCATCCTCAAGGCGAGGTCGGTCGTCAGCATCATCGGCGCGCGCCGCTTCGACGGATCGTGCGCATCCGGCACGGTGCCCGCTGCCGATGGATCCTTCGGCGTCCACTGCCAAGCGCCGGCAGGGCTCTTGGTCAGCCCCCACTCGTAGCCAAACAGGTTCTCGAAGAAGCCGTTGTCCCACTTCACCGGGTTCTTGGTCCACGCACCCTCGAGCCCACTGGTGATCGTGGCGTCGCCGTTGCCGCTGCCGAAGCTGTTCTTCCAGCCGAGGCCTTGTTGCTCGATGGCGGCGCCCTCGGGTTCCGGACCTACATATTCAGCCGGGTTGGCAGCGCCATGAGTTTTGCCAAATGTGTGTCCGCCGGCGATGAGCGCGACCGTCTCTTCGTCGTTCATCGCCATGCGTGCGAAGGTTTCACGAATGTCGCGGGCTGCGGCGAGAGGATCCGGCTTGCCGTTCGGGCCCTCCGGATTGACGTAGATCAGGCCCATCTGAACGGCGGCGAGAGGGTTCTCAAGATCTCTGTCGCCACTGTAGCGCTCGTCCGCCAGCCACTTGCCCTCACGGCCCCAATATATATCGTCCTGCGGCTCCCAGACGTCGACGCGTCCGCCGGCGAAACCAGCCGTCTTGAAGCCCATCGATTCGAGGGCGCAGTTCCCGGCGAGGATCATCAGATCGCCCCAGGAGATTTTCCGGCCGTATTTCTGCTTGATCGGCCAGAGTAACAGGCGGGCCTTGTCGAGGTTCGCATTGTCCGGCCAGCTGTTAAGGGGCGCAAAGCGCTGCGTGCCCGCGCCGGCGCCGCCGCGACCGTCGCTGATGCGGTAGGTGCCCGCGCTGTGCCACGCCATCCGGATGAAGAGCGGACCATAATGGCCGTAGTCGGCTGGCCACCAGTCCTGCGACCTTGTCATCAGCGCGAAGATGTCCGCTTTCACGGCCTTGAGGTCGAGGCTCTTGAACGCCGCGGCATAGTCGAAGCCCCGTCCCATGGGATCGGTCAGGGGAGAGTTCTGCTGGAGGATCGACAGATCCAGCCGGTTCGGCCACCAGAGCTGGTTCGACATGTTGCGGATAACGGCGTCCCGGCTGACCCGGCCACTCATTGGACACTTGCTTTCGGCGTTCATACTTCCTCCAATCGGGGTCCGCGATGCTCAATCGTGGCGCGGGCCATAGCGTCCCGATGTTCGGCTGTCCAATCGATTAAATCTCTGGTTATGATCGAATTCTTCTTTCGAGCGCATGTGCAAGGATGTGGTCGGACGCCTCCCGGAGTCGCGGCGTTGATATTGAAATGCTTCGCCGCTATCGGGCCCGACAGTGCAATAGGCCTGATTGGTGCTGGCGCTCGCCGGGCGGGCACGCTGCGGAGGATCGGATCACACAGGAATGCCCGCGATGGTGCTCCGGCTTCCGGCGCGGCGGCGGCGTCCCAGGCAAGCCGGATTGCCGCTGTGTGGCGATTCGTCGCGCGCCGCGGGCCCACTGTGGCGCCGCAGGGGCGTCAGAAGTGGCTTGTGGGCAGTCGCGGGCAGGTGGCTCTGGCGTCCCGCCAGCTCCCTTTCGCCGCCCATACCCGCTTCTCCGCCGGCGGCGGACTTCTATCGGGTCGTCGGCTGCCCCGGGCATTTCCTCGACGCCACAGCCAGCCCCGGTCGCGTCCGAAACGCTGCGCGTCTCCAGATCATACGATGACCGGCTGCGAACGGTGACAAAGGCACAAGGCACAATTGCAGCAGTGCGCGATGCCGCATCCATCATTATGTTGATCGCGCGGTTGCCGTAGACCGTCCACCAAGCTTCGGGAGCACCTTCAGATGCTGCTGGCCGGCGATATCGGCGGGACCAAGACCCTGCTAGCGCTCTACTCACCTGCGATCGGAGCCCGTCAGCCCGTCGCGGAAGCGGAGTTTCACAGCGCCAGCTATCCCGGCCTGGACGCCATAGCGCGGGAGTTCCTGTCCGGGGAGAAGCGCGCGGCGACCTATGCCTGCTTCGACGTGGCCGGACCGGTCATCGGCGGGCGCGCGCATCTGACCAACCTGCCCTGGGACCTCGAGGAAGCGGCCCTCTGCCAGAGCCTCGGCCTGCAACGCGTCACGCTGCTGAACGATTTGAAGGCCATCGCCTACGCCGTGCCATTTCTCGAGCCGGCGGACCTGCATACCGTCAATGTCGGTCAGCCGGAGCAGAATGGCCCGATTGCCGTCATCGCGCCGGGGACCGGGCTGGGCGAGGCGTTCCTTGTCTGGGGCGGCAGTTCTTACATCGCGTGCTCGTCCGAAGGCGGCCATGCGAGTTTCCCGCCCACGGACGAACGGCACGCGGGCTTGTGGCAACATCTGGCCAAGCGGTTCGGACACGTATCCTGCGAACGCGTCTGTTCCGGCCTGGGCATCGCCAACATCTACGACTACCTGCGCGAGATCGATCCTGGAGCGGAGCCGGCGCCCTTTGCCGCCGCACTGTCTCGTGCGCCCGACAGGACGCCGCTGATTGCACAGGCCGGCCTGGAAGATCCATCCGGCAATCCGCTGGCCGCAGCGACGCTGGAGATCTTCGTATCAGCCCTGGGCGACGAGGCGAGTAACCTGGCACTTAAGGTGCTCGCGACCGGAGGGGTGTATCTCGCCGGTGGGATCCCAGCGCATCTCCTGCCGAAATTGACGGACGGCCGGTTCATGCGGGCCTTTGTCAATAAGGGTCGCCTGTCGGATCTGCTCACCAGCATGCCTGTCAATGTCGTGACGGCGCGCGCGGCGCTGCTTGGGGCGGCACTATATGGCTTGGACCAGATGCAAGCGGCCTGAACCGGGATGAGAGGCTGAGGATTGGCACGTCAACGCCAACCGGATTTTGGTGTTTGGACGCGGTGCAAATATCTGGACGCGCGCTTCAATCAGCGTCGGCGAGAATGGGCCGATCCATCAGCCGATCGAGCAACTGATTTCGTTGCGGGCTATCCCTGGCATGGTCGTGATGCGGCCGAAGGCTCACGGCTTGGGTGGCAACGCCAGCCGGGCCTGCCGGCGTCGTGCTTGGTATGCGCACTTTCGACATGTCCGCGCCGATCAAGGCAGTTGCGTATCGGGCTCCGGTGAGGGCCGCTGAGCGCTGCATGTGGCGCGAGCCCAGGCGGAGCCGGTCAGCCGGCAATGGTGCGGATCAACCAACGTGCTCCGTTGCAGGAGCAGGCCGAATTCCTGGGCTGGGATCGGCCGACTGTACAGGAAGCCTTGTCCTTCGAGGCAGCCCTGCTCGCGCAGCATGCCCGCTTGTTCCAGCGTTTCAACTCCCTCGGCGATGACTGAGAGTCCGAGCGCTTCGCCGATGCCGACGACGGCCCGCACGATGGCCGTAGCATTTTGGTCACGACCGATGCTGGTGATAAAGCTGCGGTCGATCTTGACCTTATCGAACTTGAACTTTTGCAGGTAGCCGAGACTGGAGTATCCAGTTCCAAAATCGTCCATTGCCAATTTGACGCCGAGTTGCTGAAGGCGCAGCAGAGTCGCCAGGGTTTGTTCGGTATTTTGCAGCAGCACACCCTCGGTGATTTCCAATTCGAGGCGCGCGGAAGCGATGCCGCTGTCGCGCAGAGCGTCACGCACCGCCTCATACAGGCCCGGGTGCCGGAATTGCACCGGCGAGACATTGACAGCAATGCCCATATTTTCCGGCCACGAGGTTGCACGCCTGCAGGCCTCGCGCAGCACCCAGTTCCCGATAGGCACGATGAGACCGGTGTCCTCCGCGAAGGATATGAATGTCTCGGGCGGTACCAAACCGTGCCCCGGTCGGTTCCACCGCAGCAAGGCTTCCGCACCCACCATCTGCCCGGTTTGCAGGTTCACCTGCGGCTGGTAATGCAGGATCAGGCTTTCCTCCGCAATCGCAGCATGCAGGTCAGTCTCCATTGCGTGGCGCTCTTGGAGTTTCAGATCCATCTCGGGACAAAAGTAGCAAATCCTGCCTCGCCCTTCTTCCTTCGCACGGTAGAGCGCTAAATCAGCCGCCTTCATCAGCGTTTCAGCCTGACCGGCCTTCCCCAGTTCCGACAGTGCCACCCCGGCGCTGAGGCTGACATGATGACGCTTGCCATCGAGTTCGATCGGCGGCGCAAGCTCGGCGAGAAGACGACCGAGTGTCTCGGTATCTTCGATGCGATTCAATCGCGTCTGAATGACAGCAAATTCGTCCCCACCCAGCCGGGCAAGCATGTCGCTCGCTCGCAGAGAATGACGAATTCTCTCCGCCACGACGCACAACGTTCCGTCGCCCGCCGAGTGACCAAACAGGTCATTGATTTGTTTGAAATGATCAAGGTCCAGATAGAACAGGGCGACAGTAGTGCCGTCGCGCGCGGCGACTTGCAGCGATTGTTCCAGCCAGGCACGAAACAGGCGCCGGTTGGGCAAGCCGGTAAGCATGTCGTGCGACGATAGGAAGGAGGCTTGCTCCAGAGCAGCGTTCAGCATCCTCAACGGAGCGACCCGCAGTGCCAGGAACAACAGCAACCCCAGCCCCATGGAGGTACACGCCACGAACCCGGTTACGAACAATACGGGGCGAAGCGAGCGCGCCACCTCGACTTCGCCGAGCGGTGAGGTGTGGCTGCCGACAGGCATTCGGACGTAGAGCAACGGCCCCGTGACCGGCGCGTCTGCAGCCGTGTCGATCAGTATCTCGCCGGTCATCGCGAACACTCGCCGGCGGTCCAATGCGGCATCCGGTGCGTCCGTTGCAGCGCGATGACCGATGCTGAGACCGTCCAGCCCTGCGTCACGTGTGCTCCCGGCCAGCGCATTCCACAGCCGGGGATTCTGCTGCGCCGCTTCGGTAACGTCGGCAGCATAAAGCTGGGCGCCGACTTCAATCTCCCCTCGCAGACGCGCCTGTGCCACGAGAAAATAACTCGCCGGAATGACCACGGCGATCACCACTGCCGCCAATGCGGCCAGTAAGGCGATCAGACGCACGATGCCGGTATCCGGTGCATCCGAGCAGGCAAAACGTCGCACGAGGCTTGCCAGATGCGAGCCTGCAAAAAGGGGGCCTGCAAGAGTGGTGCCGTGGACATCGCGGAGTCGCAATGCGAGCCAGTGGTCGATCGCCGCTCCAGTACCTGAAGTGCTCATCCATGCCTCTGAGCGCGCATCCGCTGTACCGGAACGGCACCCTAAGATGGAGGCGTTAGGAAAATTCTAAAGTATATGCCGAAAACTGCACGGCTATGTGGCCACGCTTGGCGACACGGTTACCGCGCACTGGCAGTCGGAAAATCCGGCCAGGGGTTTAATAGGAGTACGGATCGTGCTACGGATTGTGATCTGCGTGCTTGCGGCGGCGCTTGCTGCCCGGATGACGGTCGCTTCCGCCGCAACAGTCGGGTTCTCCCAGGTCGGCGCTGAGAGTGATTGGCGTACCGCATTCACCGCCGACATGCAGGCAGCGGCCGAGGCACGCCACATCAAGATGGAGTTCGATGACGCGCAAGGCAGCGTGGACCGGCAGATCGCAGCCGTTCGACGATTCATCTCAGACCATGTCGACGCGATCGTCATTGCGCCGGTCGTCGTCACCGGTTGGACAGCCGTCCTGAAGGAGGCACAGGCCGCACATATCCCGGTATTCATTGCCGACCGATCGGTTGATGCCGACCCATCGCTATTCGTTGCACGAATTGGCAACGACACCAATTTGGAGGGCCGCCTTGCAGGGTCCTGGCTGGCACAGGCGAGTCGCGGGCGTTGCGCAATCGTCGAGCTTCAGGGCACGCCCGGATCAGCTCCGGCGATTGGCCGCAAGCAAGGCTTTGCCGCGATTATCGCCCAGTTCCCCGATATGCGCGTCATTCGCTCCGAGACCGGGAACTTCACCAGCGACGGCGGGCGGCAGGTGATGGAGCAATTCATCAAATCGACCAACGGCCTGAAAGGCGTCTGTGCTGTCTGGGCCCACAACGACAATATGCTGTTGGGCGCGATCGAGGCGATGAAGGCTGCCGGTATGCGTCCCGGCAAGGATGTCCTGACGATTTCCGTAGATGGCGTGCCGGGCATTTATCGGGCCATGTTGGCCGGCGAGGCGAATGCGTCAGTCGAGGTCAAGTCCGACATAGGCAAATTCATCTTCGACGTGGTCGAGGGCTATCTGGCCGGCAGGCATGACTATCCGAAATGGGTGTTGATCCCGAGCGACTTGCATACACCGGAGGATGCCGCGCAGATGTTGTCACGGCACGTTGTTGACTGACGACGAATTATCGGCAGGTCCCTCCAGCACCGTCACGGCAGCTCAATGGTGACGGGCTATTTCAACGGCCAGGAATTGAAGCATCTGCTTGATTTTTTCTCGTGGATAACCCCGCTCATCCCGGCGAGTATGTCCCTGCGCTTCCGGCATGAGGTTTCGTTACGACCCGTCGCGGCCAAAGTGCGACGTTGCGACTGCGATCGAGATGGGAGACTCCGGCCGTGGCTACCGCGCGATCGACACCACCTGGTCGTAGCCGTCACCGACGACGGCGTTCAAGCGGCTGCTGTAGGCACACGCAACCCCGCGCAGATCGGCAGGGCCAGCAGGCAGAGCGCGGCCATCAGCAGAAAGGCGTCGCCGCCAGCCCGTGCATAGAGCAGGCCCGACGCGAATGTCAGCAGCGCGATCGCCAACCCAACGCACAACGTTCCGTAGATGGCCTGCGCTGTCGCCGCCAGACGGACCGGCACCACGGCGACGATAAGCCGGATCGCTGCGAGGTGGAACAGAGCGAAGGTCAGCCCGTGCAAGGGCTGGATGCAGGCGAGCAGCCCGGGCGATGTCGTGAACGCGGCGACGGTCCAGCGGAGAACACCGGCGCCGGCAGCGAGTGTCATCGAGCCGCTCGGGCCAACGCGACGCACCAGCCAGGGCCCGATCAGCAGGAACACCACCACCTCCGCGAACACCGACTCGGACCAGAGCGCGCTGACGGTGAAGAAATCGATTCCCGCGCTGCGCCAGCGGATCACCGAGAAGGAGTCATGCAGCGCGTGGCTGCCCCCGAGCAGCGCTGCCGCAAGCAGCATCCGGCGGTAGACCGGTATGCGCAGCAGCAGGATGCCGTCGCGCAGCATCGTCGCGCGCGGCATGGCGGCGCGCGATCTGCCTTGTGGCGGGTTCGGCAACAACTGTGCGACCGCGCTCCCCAGAACCAGCAGCGCACCGCTGGTCCACATCGCGCCTGCAAGTCCGGCCGCGCCCGCCCGCCAGCCGCTCACCAGAGTGCCCAGCGCGAAGGACGCCGATCCGGCAGCGCGCAGCCAGCCGTAGTCGAAGCGGCGTCCGGAACCTGACTGACTGGCTTGCGCCGCCGTGGCGGCAATCGCATCCGAAATCGGCGGGATGGGCCCCAGCATCGCCGCATGTAGCAGTGCAACGCAAAGCAAGCCTGCGAGGCTGTACGTCATCAGGTAGGAGACGCTCGCCAGAGCGGCGAACAGAGTGCAGCCGCACAGGATCAGCGTGTGTCGTCGCAGCCGATCGGCGGCGTGCGCAACAGCCGGAGCGGCGAGCACCCGAACGACCATGGCGACTGCCAGCACAAGCCCGATGTCCTGCGCCTGCAGTCCGCGCTCGCGCAACAGCGCCGGGACGAACGGCGACTGCATGCCGAACGCGCCGTAGAGCAGGGAGTACGTTGCCAGCAACAACCAGAGGGCTGAAGGTCGGGACATAATGTGGAGCCTACAGCCGCATCGCGCCCCGGAGACCACCTTATGTTTGGGCGCCGATTGCATCGCTGCCACGGCTATGGATGCTCCCAGGGCGCCAGACCCGCAGCCCTTGCCAGCCACTTGCGAGCCGCTCAAGCGGCACCATCTGACGGGCTGACGGCGGCGAGCGCGCTTTGGCCTGCTGGAAGGCCATGCTCTGCCGGCCTGCCATCTGCACGAACGGCATTTGCCACCGGCACCGGGCTTTTCGTGCTGGGCTTTTCGTGCTGGGCTTTTCGTGCTGGAGACAACGATGCGTTCGCTGCTGATCGTCACCCTGCTGGTCTTCGCGGCGGTCGGTTGGCTCGCATTTGAAAGCCTGGCCCCCCTAGGCGTGCCTGGCCGGCGCCCGCCGCGTCCCGCCCTATCGCTCGTGGACCGCGGCGGAGCCTGACGTTTCGACAGCGTCGATGGCGGCGAGGCAGTCCGCCTTGTTGTCGTATGTCTTCACCCGCCGTGATCGAGATGGCCTTCGGCAAGCAGCCTTAGCGCGTTGTAGATCGTCCGGTCGAACGCGATCCCTTCGCGCAGCAGGCGCGCGCGTGTCGCGTAGCTGCGCTCGCCGGGAATGCGGATGTCCGCGGTTCCCGCCTGGCGTGGCGTGGCCTTGATCAGGTCGATCCGCCGGCTGATCTCGCGCCGGTACTCGTCGGCCGGCAGGAACAGGTCCGGCTTGAACGCGATGAACGCATAGCCGCTGATGGCGTCCGCCGGCCGCATCTTGGCGGTCAACGCGCCAAGAGCGTCCATGGCCAAGGCGAGGCCGAAGCCTTTGTAACCACCGTCCGGGCCGCCAAACGGAAGCAGCGCGCCGCGCCGCGCTTCCGCGGCATCGGTCGTCGGCGTTCCATCCGGCCCCAGCGCGACGTTTTCTGGGATCGGTATGCCCAGGCGCGCGCGGTATTGCAGGTCGGTCGCCATGAACGCCGACGTGCCCATGTCGATGACCAGCGGATCGCCCGCGGTGGGAAAACCGAAGGCAATCGGGTTGGTGCCCAGCGCCGGCCGCGCACCGCCGAACGGCGCCACCGCCGGCGGCGACGCCACCGTGTGGATCACCACCAGGCCGGCGCGGGCGATCATCTCGCAGTAATACGCGCTGCGCCCGGTCATCCAGGTGTTGGCGAGGACAACTACGGCAAGCCCGCTGACATCCGCGCGTCGGATCGTCGCCTCGGCGGCCCGATACGCCGCAACCATGCCGGGATTGTTGCCGCCATCGAGCAAGGCCGTCGCCGCCGTCTCGCGCACCACGGTGATGGGTCGCCGCGGCAGCCTGAACTCAGGGTAATCGACGACGTTCAGCAGTTTCGGCAGGCCGGAATACTCGTAGCCGCACAGCGCCGCGTCCACCACATGGTCCGTCAGGATGCGCGCATCGTCCTCGTCGTACCCGGCGCCGCGCATCGCGGCCTCGCCGAGTGCGCACGCTTCGGCCACCGTCATGCGGATGCGGTCTTTGCCGGTTCCTTCGGTCATCGTCCCACCGTCGCTTTTTCCCAGCCTGCCGCGGCATCGGACCATGTGTCCATCGCGATGGCCTGGGAGCGGGCTGTTGGGACCGGCATTCCGTCCCGCTACCACGTGTAATGCCAACTCCCAGTGATCGCGACCCCATGCCGTCACGGCGGGGCTTGGCCGGTCATGACGGCATGGGGTCGCGGTCAGCAGGGCTGCTTGGTATAGATGGCAAGTCAGGCTCCGTGCTGTGTTCTGGTTCTTCCAATGGATTGAATCGACCAGCGCGAGAAAACCGCGAAAATAATCAGCTCGGGTTGCCGAATTCGGGTAGCGCGCAATGGTATTATTGCCGTTCTGATATTTGCGCACTCAGACGGAGAACCAAGTAATGGGACACCGCTGGATGGTTGCGTCCACAGCATTTGCTTGCAGCGCGACGCTAGCAGCAGTATCCGTTGCCTATGCACAACAGAAAAATCCCCCACAGCCGCACCGCCCGGTGACGGCGATGGTCGTCATGACACCGAATGGCCCCGCGACGTGCACGACATGGGTGCAGTGGCGGTTGCCGACGGCTCATCCGATGGACAAGGCGGCGGTCGAATACTGGGTGGAAGGCTACCTCTCGGGTCTCGCCGCAGGCAGCCACCACGACGTCATAGGGCAGTTTCGCCGCGAGGCTCTCGCCGCCTGGCTCGACCGCTACTGCACTGCGAATCCTCAGACTCCGCTTCCCGCCGCGGTCAACGCCCTGGGCCTGCAAATGCTCGCGCATCCCGGGGGGCCGCTATGATGGCGAAGATGCAAACCGTTGCTGTCCGCAGGCTGGCGATCCTGGCAGCGGGGCTCGCTCTGGCGCTTACAGTGGCGGGGTGTGCAGCACCGGGTGCGGGTCCGCTCAGCAGTCACGGCGTGGACTACGCCCCATCGTTCAATCCCGAGGAGGGTGTCGGATGAGCGTCGCCACGTAGCGGCACTCGATAATCCGGCAGGTGATACGCGGTGCATCGGCGCCTTTCCCCAGTCTTGCCAGGCACCGGAAGTCCCACCCTTAGCGGCCTGTTGACACCGGCATTCCCCGCCAGCCACGCTTGCACACCGCAATATCGACCCGACTTGGGGGCATGACAGCCAGCAGCACCGCCATGCCGTTGACGCGCAACCGTCCCGACAGCGTGGCCCGTGCGGCCGAACGCGCCTTGGTGCTCGCCCTGGTCACGGCCGGCGCCACGCTGATCGTGGTGCCGCTGCTGCTGACCCTCTACCTCAGCGTGTTCGACGAGAAGCTGATCCTGTTCCCGCCGCGCGGCTACACGCTGTCCTGGTATCCCGCCATCCTGCCCAACTTCGGCAAGGCCATCCTCACCAGCCTGAAACTCGGCGCGGCAGCCGTCGTGGGCAGCCTGCTGCTCGGCGTTCCCGCCGGCATCGGCCTGGCGCGGCACCGCTTCCGCGGCCGTGGCGCAATCGCCACGCTGCTGCTCGCACCGCTGACCATGCCGGGCATCGCGCTCGGGCTCGCCGTCTACGTCGCGCTGGTGGCGATCGACGAGCAGCTTGGTTCGGCAGTGACCGGCTCGATCGCCGGCCTCGTGCTGGCGCATGTGATGATCACCACGCCCTGGGTGGTGCGGCTGTGCCTTGCCAGCCTGGCCAACCACGACCGCGCGGCCGAGGAAGCCGCTGCCAGCCTGGGCGCCGGACCACTCACCGTGATCTGGCGCGTGACCTTGCCGGCGATGCGCGCCGGCATCGTCGCCGCCGCACTGTTCGCCTTCGTGATCTCGTTCGAGAACCTGGAGCTGGCGCTGTTCCTGACCAGTCCCGGCGTCACCACTCTGCCGGTCGCGGTGCTGCAATACCTCGAGTACCACATCGACCCGCTGGTCTCCGCCGTGGCGGTGGCACAAATTGTCGCGGTGGCCGCGGTGCTGCTGCTGCTCGACCGCTTTGTCCGCCTCGGCAAGGTCGTGCAATGACCGAGGCGCTGACGCTCGATCGCCTGAGCAAGCAGTTCGGCAACCAGACCGCGGTGGACAGCGTCAGCCTTGCGGTGACCGCCGGCGAGTTGATCGTGCTGCTCGGTCCGTCCGGCTGCGGCAAGACCACGACGCTGCGTATGATCGCCGGCTTCGTGCCGCCCTCCGCCGGCGACATCCGGCTGGACGGCGCCAGCATCACGTCGCTGCCGCCGCATCGCCGCGAAATGGGGATCGTGTTCCAGAGCTACGCGCTGTTTCCGCACCTGACCGTGGCGCGCAACGTCGCGTTCGGGCTGGAGATGCGGCGCATGGGCAACGCCGCGATCGAGACGCGCGTCGCCGAGATGCTGCGCCTGGTGAAGCTCGAGGAATTCGCCGCGCGCCAGCCGCGGCAGCTTTCCGGCGGCCAGCAGCAGCGCGTCGCGCTGGCTCGCGCGCTGGCGATCCATCCGCGCGTGCTGCTGCTCGACGAACCGTTGTCCAATCTGGATGCCGGCCTGCGCCAGGAGATGGCACGCGAGATCCGCATTTTGCAGCAGCATGGCGGCATCACCACGATCATGGTGACGCACGACCAGACCGAGGCGCTGGCGATGGCTGACCGCCTGGTGGTGATGCACGAAGGCCGCGTGCAGCAGATCGGCACGCCGGAGCAGGTGCACGGCAATCCGGCCAATCCGTTCGTCGCGCGCTTCATCGGCGGCAGCAACATCGTCGTTGGCCGGCTGGATGGCGAAAGTCGCCTGGTGCTGCCTGGTGGCGCGGCGATCGCGCTGGCCGGCCGCTACGCGGGCAGCGGCGACGCCACGCTGGCAATCCGCCCCGACAGCGTCCGTCTGGCGCAGCCCGGCCCCGGTGCGTGCATCGAAGGCGAGGTGGAACTGTGCACCTGGCTCGGTTCGGTGGTGGAGCACGCGGTGCGGATCAGCCCCGATGTCACGATCCTCGCGCGCGGGCCGGGCCTTGGCGCGGATGCCACGCGCCGCCACAGTGCCGGAACGCGCGTCGCGCTGCGCTGGGAGGCGAATGACGAACGGCTGTTCGATGCAGGCGGCCGCGCGATGAATGCAGAACAGGCCATCATCAGGGAGACCAATCATGCGTGACCTCACCGTGTCGCGTCGGCTCGTGCTTGGCGGCGGGGCGCTGCTCGCCGCACCTGCCATCATCCGGTCCGCGCGTGCGGCCGAGCAGTGCGTCGTCGGCACCTGGGGCGGCGATTATGCGCGGCTGCTGCGCGAGAACATCGACGATCCGCTGATGAAACCGGCCGGCGTCGAGATCGTGCAGGATGTCGGGGACGAGAATCCGCGCGTGTCGAAGCTGTATGCACAGAAGAAGCTGCCGCGCGGCGCGGTGGACATCGCCTGCGTCGGCGCGCTGAACGGCTTCCGCGTGACAGAGGCCGAACTGGTCGAGGAACTCGACGACAAGAAGGTGCCCAACCTGAAGCACGTGCCGGAGAACCTGCGCATGCCGGCGTTCGTGCCGCACATCTATAGCGCGCAGGTGCTGGTGTACAACCCGAACACGGTGAAGGAGCCGCCACAGACCATGAGCGACCTGCTCGATCCGAAATGGAAGGGCAAGGTCGGCATGGTCGCCACGGTCGGCCCGTGGGTGATGCAGGCGGCAAGCTTGCTGGAAAGCGGCACGACGACCGATTTCGACAAGGCCAAGGCGTTCATGACGAAGCTCGCGGCCAACGGGCTGCGGCTGTATCCCGAGACCGATAACCTGGCGCCGGCCTTCAAGTCGGGCGAGATCGACGTCGGCATGATCTGGCTGGCGCGCACCGTCATGTGGCAGAACGGCGGCTTCCCGGTGAAGGGCAATTTTCCGAAGGAAGGCGCCATTCTCTACGTCTCCGGCATGGTGATGCCGAAGAACGCGCCGGACAAGGAAGCCGCCTACAAATACATGAACGTGTTGCTGGAGCCGTCGGCCCAGCAGGGGTTCGCGGCTCATATGGGTTATCTGCCGACAGTGGACAACGCGCCGCTGTCCGGCAGCGTCGGCGAGCAACTGGCGCTGCCGGAGCCGAAGCCGAAGCTGGTGACGCCGGACTACCCGATGCTGTCGAAGGCGTTCTCCGATCTAAACGATTGGTGGTTGAAGAACATCCAGCGCGGGTGAGCACTGCAGCAACCGCTTCACGGTCATCCTCGCGCAGGCGAGGATCCAGGCGTAGCTGCGCCTTGCGGCGGCCCCCTGGATTCTCGCCTGCGCGAGAGTGACGAAGGGGCGTGCGCGAGAATGACGACGCGACCCGGGAATGACGGTGGCGGACGCAGGAGGACGAACCGGTGACCGCCATCGAACGTGCGGCGCGACGCCGCGAGGCCGGCGCCGCACTGACCCTGCTGGGACCTGCCAGCCTGCTCATGCTGCTGACGCTGGTCACGCCGCTGTTGCTGCTGCTGCGCGACAGCCTGAACCGCTTCGACGCCACCGAACTGATGATTGAAGCGGTCACGCCGGAGAACTACCTGCGGTTCTTCGCCGATCCGTTCTACTGGAACGTGCTGGTCACCACGATCCGTGTCTCGGTCATCGTGACGGCGGTCTGCCTGCTGCTCGGGCTGCCGATGGCGTGGCGCCTCGCGCGCACCGAAAGCCGCTGGAAGTCGGCACTGGTCGTGCTGATGGTACTGCCGCTGTTCGTCGGTTCCACCACGCGCACCGCGGGCTGGATGATCCTGTTCGCGCGCGGGGGCATGCTGGACATGCTGAGCGGCCTCCAACTGATGTATGCGGAACCGGCTGTCGTCATCGGCATTATCGCGATCAACCTGCCGTTCACGGTGCTGACGCTGCAAAGCGTGTTCGAGGGCATCGATCCGCGGTTGGAGGAAGCTGCCGCCTCGATGGGCGCCGCGCCGTCGCGCGCGTTCTGGCGCGTGGTGTTTCCGCTGGCGCTGCCCGGCATCGTGATCGCCGCGGTGCTATGCTTCATCCTGTGCATGAACGCTTTCGCCACGCCGGTGCTGCTTGGCGGACCGCGCTTCCAGATGATGGCGCCGCTGCTCTACTGGGCGTTCAGCAGCGACAACAACTGGCCGTTCGCGGCGGCGATCGCGTTTATCCTGATGGCCACCACGCTGGTGCTCACTGCGCTGGCCAACCGGATGATCCCGCGTCGCTACCGGGCTTGAACGCGGCAGCCGCGGCGCCGCTGCAGCCGGTCATGCCGCGACTCTGGCGCCCTGCGTATCGTGCAGCGTCTGCTGGCGACCACCGAGAGTGCCGGGATACTCCACGCCGAATGCGTCGAGCGCCTGCAGCGTGCGAACCGATGCCTCGCGCATCACAGCGGCCTCGCGTTGCGCCACTGCGAATTCGCCGGCCATCAGTGCAGCGATCGCCTTGCGGCCGGCATCGTGCACCGCGTGGTGCGGCTCTTCGATCGCCTCGAATGAGGCCAGCCTCCGCGTGGCAGCATCGCCGACGCCATCGTACCAGCGGCCGAGCCGGCAGTGATGCGCCGTCGCCAGGTTGCTTTCGTTGGGAGCGGCACGCGATTCCACGGCATCGAGCACCTTGCGGACGAATTCGACATGGTCGGCCTTGGTCAATCGCACCAGGTCGGGGATGGTCTCCAGGCTGATACGGTCCGCCTCGCTGGCCGATATACCGTCACCCGTGAAGGCGATGCGGGCCCGGCCTGAGGAGGCATGCGCCACGGTGCCCCGCCATGATGTGCCGGAGCGGTTCAGCGTCAGTTCGACCGACTGTCCGGCCTGACAGTGCAAGGCCGTCTCCGCCATGCAGCCAGCCTCGGAAATGTCGCGCAATACGGCCTGTTCCGACTGACCCTGGCAGGCGAGCACGGCATCCGCCAGGCACGGACGGCGACGATTTTCGCGGCGATCGACTGCCGCACTGGAGGTGCGGACGACATGGATCACCACGCGCTGCAGCGTCTCCACCGAAGCATTCAGCGCGGTGGTATCGCTGAGCACGTCACCGGCGCGCCGTCCGGTCTGCGTCGCTTCGGCGGACACCTCGTTGGTGCGGGCGGTCATCGTATCGGCCGCGGTGGCGGTTTCGGCGACATTGCGGGCGATCTCGGCGGTGGCCGCGCCCTGTTGTTCCACTGCCGCGGCGATCGAACCGGCGATCGCGTTGATCTCGCCGATCCTCTGCTCGATCTGCCGCACCGACGCGACCGACTCACCGGTGGCGGCGCGTACCTCGCTGATGTGCCGGGTGATCTCCTCGGTCGAGCGCGCGGTCTGCGTGGCGAGTTGCTTCACCTCGCTGGCGACCACGGCGAAGCCCTTGCCGGCATCGCCGGCGCGCGCCGCCTCGATGGTGGCGTTGAGCGCCAGCAGGTTGGTCTGCCATTGCCAAAGGAACATGCAGTCGCGCAGAGTTCCAGGCTGTTCCACAGTGTCCATAGATGACTGATATACTGCAGAGAATCTGCCGATGACCGACTGCCGATCGCCGAGCCCTGTCCCCTACCGTCCTGCTGTGTTCCAGGGTAATCCTTGCCGTTACGGGTAAAAACACTGGTAGCCACGCGATATCGTCCGGTATGATCGGCGGACCGAAACGGGTCACAGTCGATGCTCAAGAACG